>JBJYWX010000261.1:0-3592 GCA_046259695.1 Promineifilaceae bacterium (SeqCode)
CCCGGCCGTGCCGCCTAACAAACCATGTCCCGGCTCGTGGATGTGCGGTTTGCCTTTGTCGTCGACGGCGACAATGGCTTCGGCAACGATGGCCTGACCGTCCAAGGCCCCAGACTCTTTGATCTCTTTGACCGTTTCTTCGGCCGTTTTCTCACCTTCAAAGTTGAAGGCCAGAATGTTGTATACTGCTGATTTCTCTGTCTTGCTCATTTGGTTTTCTCCTTATTACGACTCAAACCGGCGAAATACCGGTATTTGACTAACTCTTTCCGAAAAACTCAATCTTGTTCCAGTAGTCAAGCAGAGGGTTGTTCCTGGTCCGATGTGACCGGTGCACCGGCTATACTGGGCCTTAGGTACCTGACGAAGGTTACGGGATAACGGTTGTTGTAAAGCACGTTCAGCACACCAAGTAAAGCAGCCTGATCAGGCAAATCCCCCTTCAAAACAGTAACGGGACGGCCGCCCTCTTCATCCGCCTCACTTTTCGTGATGGTCAGGCCACCCAGACGCGCTGTCCAGGATTCATCAAGCCGGCCATCTATGTGAATAACGTAGACACCAGGACCATCATATGGAGGCCGCATAGCCACTGCTCCTTTCCCCATCTCGGCCAGGTCGCAACACCTTGGCCCGTGAAGATTCAGAATCCAATGGGGCTGTTCCAAGAATTCGGCCGTCATTCAGGCGGCCCAAGACTCAACCCCAAGAAGCATTATAGAAATATGGCGGCAGGCTGTAATCCCCCAATGGGGGAGAAGGTGAGGGAATCTTCTATGGGAAAAGGTGACGGCGAACTAGAGCAGGTCGTGTTCCGTAGCCTGGAGGACAGCTTCGTAACGGCCGTGGACGCCCATCTTGCTGTAGATGTTCTTGATGTGCGATCGGAGGGTTGACCAGGTGATAGCCATTTCCGCAGCAATCTCGCGCGTGGAAAGGTCCGTTGCCAGAAATCGAAGCACTTCTTGTTCGCGTTCGGTCAATGGATCAAAGGAAAGTGAAACCGGTGATGCATGCTGCCCATCTTCGGAGTCTTGCCTGGAGAATGCATCCAGAATGCGCTCAACATACCGCCAATCAAGCCCGTTTTTTAGCTCTTTTTGCTGGTATAGTTCAGCCAAGAGGCGGCGCATTTGAGGTCCAAAATTGAGGTAATTGCGGATCAGGTTTCCTCGTGCGGCCAGAGTTACAGACTGCGTAACTCTTTCCAAGGCGGCCGGCCAGTTATTCTGGGCTTTACGGATCAGCGCCAACAAGGCCAAAATATCAATGCGGTGGAAATGGCGATTCAGTCCTTGCAAGAATAGATCCATCTCTTCCAGTACCGCAGCGGCGCGATCCAACTCCTCGCCCACGGCCACCCACACCTTAACCGGCGTTAGCTGCGGAATGAAATAATGCCAGAACCAGATGGGAAGCTCAATTGAGATAGCAAGCGGCAAGCTCATTTGACGAGCATGGGCAACATCCCCCTGGTCAAGCGCCAGTTCGACCTGGAACATGTCGAACAACTGCTGCGAAAATGGGTTCGCAGTTTCTTCCAAGTGGGCGCGTGTTTGCTGCATAATTTCCGCCGCTTTTTCCGGCATTTCCAACGCCGTGTAAACGCGCATCAAGGTACAGGCAGAGTGCGCGAGTATGACCGGATCGACCCTGACCGAATCAGTTGTCACCGGCAGCAAATAAGCTTCCGCCGCCGCTAGATCATTCTGCAAATAACAGATCGTCCCCGCGAAACATCGGGCTTCCGATGCATCTAGATCGTGCCTTTGGGCTAAGGCAATGCTCTTTTCGGCAAAGACGTGCGCCGCAGACAGATCTGCCTCCATAAAATGGAGGAGGTTTAGATTGATATAGGCTCTGATTTGTATATTTGGCGGAAAACCGCCTGCACCGAGCGCCTGTTGAAAGATTTGCCCGCCTTGCTCAACGCTGCCTGACATCTGCTGCCCAAACGCTTCCAATGCAAGCGCCTGACCATGCAAATAGTAAGCACTAGGCGGCAGCGTAGCTCTCATTTTCGTGCCGGCATCGGTGGCGATGGCTGGCGGTCCCATCATGAGCGCACTCAGGCCGGTGAAGTAGGCAACTTCAGCCCAAAGCTGCTGCACGGCTGCTGAGTCAGCCGGCATATCGGGTAACAGCGCTCCGGCCCTGGTGAGGAGGTCTTCCAGGTCATAATCAAAGCCATAAGCGAGGGGAAGATGGGCTCTGGTCAGCAAGAGAAGGGGCTCATTTTCCACAACTTCTTCCGGGAACAAACGAACCCACTGCTCTAGCTGCTGCCAGCGCTCCCCATTCATCGCCGCGTTTCGACTGTTTGCAAATTCCTGCAGAGCCGCGGCATTGTTCTTGGCTTCCAACGCATGGCGAATGGCTTCACTTACCCACCCATTATCGGCGAACCAGCGGCTCGCTTTCAAATGCAGCTCCGTGATTTCTTCCCGGCTGGACTGCTGTTCCATAAGGCGCTGCAAATCGGCTTGAAAGAGATGATGAAAACGGAACCACTCTCCTTGCTGGTCAAGATTGATTACAAAAAGGTTGGATTCTCGCAGCCAGGTAATGAAGCGTTCACCATTCTTGTCGGAGTTATCATCGCCCTGCAGTTCAGAGCAGATGGCTTCGCAAAGAGGGGCACAGAAGCGGTCGAACAGGGCCGTTTTTAGGAGGCAGCTTTTTAGACGCGGCGGCAGCATGGCCAGCACTTCGGTCAGGAGGTATTCCTGCAGAAACTGGTTATCTTCGGGTAGATGAATCTCTCGCTCCGGAAAATAACGAAGCGACAGGGCGGCCAGACGGAGAGCTACAATCCATCCTTCTGTCTTGTCCGTCCAGGCGGCTGCCGCCGGATCGCTAATGTCATGCTGCAGCATTGTACTGAGAAATAGGGCTGTTTCAGGGACCGTGAAGCGCAAATCTCGCATGCGGATCTCGGTGACGCGATCGTAGGCGCGCCAGGTGGCAATAGGCAGAGGAGGGTCCTGGCGGCCAACCAGCACCAGATGCAGGACGGGTGAAGGATAGTCCAGTAGGGCTTCCAGAAAGGTGAAGATAGCCTGGTCGTGGATAACGTGGATATCATCAAGGACGAGGAAGAAAGGTGTTCTTAGTTCGTCGAGATCGGCGAGCAGATAACGGGCCAGGTTGACCGGCAAAGGCAGTGCGACACTGCTCAAAAGGGCGCTTGTTTGTAAGGATACCTGCGGCAGAGCTTCTTGGATGGCGGCGACAAAATAACTGGCGAATGTGTGCAGATCATTATCCGATTCGTCCAGCGACACCCAGCCACCTGGCAGCCCACTTTCTTGCAGCCACATACTGGCGAGGATGCTTTTCCCATAACCGGGAGGTGCCGAGATAAGGGTTACGGGCCGCTGAGGAGCTCCTCCCAGGCGCTCCAGCAAAGCGATCCTGCTTACCAGATCGGCCGTAATCGGCGGGGGATAGAGCTTTGTTCGCAGTATCGAAGAGAATTCGAATGCTGGTTCGGGATTCATTAATCATCCACCGCAATAGATCTTGCCTGAGCATAGAAGAAGATACTACAAAGGTCAAGCGACCGCTGTGAGAATGGGGCAGCAGACAAGTA
>JBJYWX010000262.1:0-3451 GCA_046259695.1 Promineifilaceae bacterium (SeqCode)
TAACATACTAGGCAACCTCAGCTATGATGGTTTATTCCCTGAGGATTCGATTACGCTCACGGATGGGTACGCCGCGTATGAAGATCCCGGCGCGGGGACGCCCTATGTGCAGCTAATGGAGCCGCTGATCGCCAGCGGCGATCTGGACGGCGACGGGGTCGCGGATGCCGCCGCGGTGCTGGTTGATCATTCCAGCGGCAGCGGCACGTTTTACTATCTGGCTGCCGTTCTGGATGCGCTGGACGACCCGGCGCCGCTGGAGGCGCTGATGATTGGCGACCGGATCCAGGTCAAGTCGCTGGCCATCGAGGGGGGGCAAATAGTCGCTGATCTAGTGGCGCAAGGGCCGGATGAACCGCTCTGCTGCGCCAGCTGGAATGTGCGCGAGACGTTTGTCGTGGACGACGGCTCCCTGGTGCAGCGCAGCAGCGAGCAGGTGAGCCAGGTCGCGTTGGACGACCTCAACGACACGATGTGGCGGCTGCTGGATCTGAACGGGGACCAGGAACCGGCGCTAGCCGATGCCGCTGTGACCCTGCATCTCAAGGATGGGCTGCTGAACGGTTCCGCCGGCTGCAACAATTACCGCAGCACGGTGCAAGCAGGGCCGGAGGGGCTGAACAGCCTGGTCATCGGCCCGGCGGCCGTGACGCAGAAAGCGTGCGCTGAGCCGGTAATGGCGCAAGAGGCGGCTTACTTGGCACGGCTGGAAGCAGCCGCAGCGTGGTGGTTCGATGCCGGCCGCCTGATGTTGAGCTACCCGCTGGAAAACGGAGCCTCTGGTTACCTGGTCTACGAGCAAATTGAGGGCAGCGCTCAGTAGACAGTGGCCGGTAGGCAGCGCCCAATGAACAGCTCTCAGTTTGCAGCGCTGTTCCGGGCGCTTATAAGGTTTTCTTATGAACACGTTGGTGCCATTTTTGATCGTTAGCGTGTTGATGGCGCTTATCTTTGCTTTGGTGATCTGGATCGTCGGCAAGCTGGGGCTGGGCCTGGACGTGGATAACTTCGGCCGCGCGCTGCTGGCCGCCGTGGTTATTGCCGTCGTGGCCGGTGTTTTGACGATACTGCTCAGCCAGGTTGGGATGATGGATGGCGGCGGCTTTGTTGGCGGGGTTGTTTATCTACTTGTCGCCGCCGCCGCGCTGCTGATTGGCGGCAGGCAGCTGCCCGGATTAAGGGTTGCCGGATTTGCCGGCGCCCTGGTGGCGGCCGCCGCCATCGGCGCTATCTACTGGTTGGGCGGCCTGCTGCTGGGGCAGATCATATAGATGTGCGGAAGCGTGTGCAGCGTACAGGCCGACATGGAGACAGCCAGAACTTCTATCATATATGCGACAAACAGCCGCGATTAATGCCGTCCTCTTCTTCTTTTTCTGGCTGCTGGTGTTACTGGCAGGGGCTGACAAGCCGCCGCCCTTGGCCTTTCTTTGGTTGGTCCTGGTTGTAGCTCTCTGCGCCGTGGTTGTTTATTGGCGCATGCCTACCTATATCAATTGGTCGCTGACGCGCCAGCAGGGCCGCTTGCTGCGTGTGGCGCTGGAGGGCTTGCTGGCCGGCCTGGTTCTGGCGGCGCTTTTTGCCGTTGCTTCTCCCGGCGAGCCCGCTGTTACGGAGGGACCGTTGGACCGCCTGCTTTGGTTTGCCGTCTTGGGCATGGTGGGAACAGTGAATGCCTTGACGCTATATGCGATCAATGCTGTCTTAACAGGAAGATGAGCGAAGATGCCGGCTGCAGCCGGGCCCGGCAGTTCTGAATTGTTTGCCGGTGCTGTAAACTTGTAAAATAACAGGCTTGGTGAGCAGGCCCAGTCTACGGCTTTGCTGGCGCCTTTAGGTCATTAAGAGAGGAGCGTTACTATGGGCATTATCATCCTGGCAGCAGTTCTTGCGCTGGCCTTAGGCATCGCGTTCTGTTTCCTCGGCATTCGTACGTTCTTAGTGTTTCTCCCGGTCTGGGCTTTCTTCGCCGGGTTTTGGCTTGGCGCGCTGGTGACGAACTTCACGCTCCAGCAAGGATTTCTGGGCACAGTCAATGGCATTCTCGCCGGCTTCATTTTGGGCACGGTCTTTGCCATTGTGGCCTATCTCAAGTTCCCGCTCGGTATCGCGCTGGTGACTGGCGCCTTTGCCGCAGCCGTCGTCAATGGTGTCCTGCAGGTGCTGGGCCTCGCCCCCGGCATAGCCATTGCCGTGGCCGTCCTGGCAGCGGCCGTGGTGGCGGTGTGGGCCATCTTTCGCTTCCAGTGGGACCGCATTCTGATTATGGCCATAACCGCCCTGGGCGGAGCCAGTTTGCTGCTTCTCGCCCCCATGCTGCTGCTTGAGCGGGTAACGTTGAGCCAGCTGCAAGCATCAGGCAGCGCAATTGCGCCTATCGTGGCCGACTCATGGTGGTGGCTGTTGGCCTGGCTGGCCCTGGCTGCGGCCGGATTCGCCATCCAGTGGCGTACCAGTCATGATTTTCTGTTTACTACCCATGATCTGGTCAGCGGCTGGAGCTGAACCGGCCGTGGTGAACTTCAGGTCAGTTAACAGGCAAGTGGGGTAATAAAGACGATGTTCTTCGGTGCTGATCCTACCTATCTTTTATGTGTCATGATCCCGGCGCTTGTCCTGTCGCTGGGTGTGCAGTTCTATTTGCGCAGTACGTTTGGAACCTGGTCGAGAGTGCCCAATGGAGCCAGCGTGACCGGCAAGCAAACGACGGACGTTCTGTTCGCGCGGACATCCCTGGCTGCTGTGCGTGTTGAACCCACGCGAGGTTCTCTAACGGACCATTTTGATCCGAAGGAAAATGTCGTGCGCCTATCTGAGCCGGTGTACGGACAGAGAACGATTTCGGCACTTGCCGTATCTGCGCACGAACTAGGCCATGTGCAGCAGTACCAGACCGGTTCCGGGCTGATCAAGGCGCGCGGCTTCTTGCTGCCGGCTATTCAATACAGCCCTACGCTTTCCTACCTATCTATCCTGATGGGCATCATTTTCAACATTTCGGGCCTGGTCTGGTTAGGAATATTCTTCTTTGCCCTGCTGGTTCTCTTTTCGCTCCTCACTCTGCCAGTTGAGTTAGACGCCAGCCGGCGCGCGATCGGTATGCTAGAAGAGTCCGGTTTGCTGCAAACCGCAGAGGATAGGTCAGGCGCCCGGGCGGTGCTGCGTGCCGCGGCCATGACCTACCTGGCGGCGGCCGTGACCTCGCTTCTACAGCTGTTCTACTATATCAGCATTGCCAGGCGAGATTAGCGGCCAGACGACAGTTGCGGCCGGCCCTGTCGAACTCACGTAGATCTGTTCCGGTCTGGCTAGAGAGGCGCGCGTATTGGCCATTCCGCCCTTGTGCATTAGAACATCGTCTTGGCGTTTCCGGAGGCGGATAGGCTGCCGGACAAGATAAGCTCCACCTCTTGCAGCAGATCCTCAATGTGAGCGCGGGTGGTAGCATCAC
>JBJYWX010000263.1:0-9975 GCA_046259695.1 Promineifilaceae bacterium (SeqCode)
CTCCATGGCGGGCACGGCTTTCGGCCGTTTCCCGCAGCGGCTGGTTCTCTGGCACGGCAAGGTATTTCTCTGAACCGACAAACACGCGCTCGCGCTCCTCCATGGTAAGCACGGCGCTGGCGCCCTGCCCGCGCACGGCCATAAAATGAGCGGCCGGCAGCAGCTCGCCATCGTAAGCGGCGACAATCGCCCGCGCGACCGGATGCTCCGAGAACTGTTCCACACTGGCCGCGAGACGCAGCAGCTCATCAGGCGTCTGGCCGTTTTTCGCCTCCGTCTGCACCACGCTCATGTTTCCCTGTGTAAGCGTACCTGTCTTGTCAAAAACAACGCGGTTTGCTGTGGCCGCCGTCTCCAGCGCGGCCGTGTTGCGCACTAGGATGCCGGCCTGGGTCGTGCGCCCCAAGGTGACCGTCAGCGCCAGCGGCGTAGCCAGTCCCAGCGCGCAGGGACAGGCCACCACCAGCACGGCTACCGCTGCCAGGAGCGCCTGGCTAGGGGCGTGTCCGGTCAGCAGCCAACCCAGCAGCGTCAGCAGGGCCGCGATCAGGATGCCCACGGCGAAATAGGCAGAGGCGCGGTCGGCAAGGCGCTGGATGGGCGGCTTGCCGGCCAGCGTTTGTTCGACCAGGTAGGTAATCTGCGCCAGGCGGGTTTCGCCGGGTGGGCGCACTACTTCGGCGGTCACGGCCGTGTCCAGCAAGATGGTTCCGGCGTAAATCTGATCGCCCACATCCTTGTCCACCGGCGTTGACTCGCCGGTCAGCAGCGACTCATCGATGGCGCCGCTGCCCTCCACAATGCGGCCGTCGGCCGGCACCCGTTCTCCCGGGCGGACCAGAATTGTGTCGCCAGGCTGCAGGCGCACCGCTGCCACGTCTTGCCAGCCGCCCTCTTCGCGGCGCTGCGCGCGGTCCGGCTGCAGCTGCAGCAGCTCACGAATGTCCTTGCGCGCGCGGCTCCCGCCTAACGTCTCCAGATAGCGGCCGAGCATGATGAACATGACGATCATGGAAACAGAGTCAAAATAAACCTCGCCCCCACCGTTCACGGTAATGTAAACGCTGTAGCTGTAGGCGGATAACGTGCCCAACGCCACTAACGTGTCCATGGTGGCCGTGCGCGCCCGCAGGGCCCGCCAGGCACCCTGCAAAATCGAATAACCACCGACGAAGAGCACGGGCGTGGCCAGCAGCCACACCAAGTACTGCAAGCGGCGCACTTGTTCGGAGTCAAACTGCCCGGCGGCGTAGAGCGGATAGAGCTGCACAAGATAGAGCAGCATGACCTGCATGCCGAAAGCAAAGGCGACGATTAGTTGCAGCAGTGTGCGCTCCTGCTGCTTGTTGGCTTCGCGCTGGCCCGGATCGTTCAGCAGGCGGGCGCGGTAGCCCAGGCGGTCGAGATCGTGCCACACGGTTTCCAGGTTGGTTTTCGCCGGATCGTAGCGGATGCGGCCCCTTTCGGCGGCAAAGCTGACATCGACATCCTTAATGCCCGGCTGCTGGCTGAGCACCCGTTCGGCGGCAACGGCGCAGCCCGCGCACCACATGCCGTCTACGGTAAAATAGGCCGTTTCGCCCCGGTCAAGGACGAGGTCCGTGAAAGAGGACCGTTTGGCCGGCTCCGGCTCACTCGCTACCTGCTCCTGCAGACCCTGCTCGTGCGCCCTGGTATAGGTGCCGGCGCAGCCGTGGCAGCAGAAGTGCTTCTCCTCGCCCCCTACATAGGCCACGGCCGGCTCGCCCTTAATCGGCATCTGGCACAGGGCGCAGCGTTCAGCCTCAGCGGTCATGGCCAACCTCCGCTGCAGAAGGTAGGGCCATTCAGGCTACTTCCTCGTAAACATGGGCTGCCAGCGCTTCCAGGGGCACATGCGGTTGGAATTCCACAAGAATCTTCTTCTCCAGCAGAGCCGAATGGCGGTGTTCGTCTATATCCTCCCAGGTATCCCAGGTGCTCTGAAAAACCAGGTGCGTATGCTCCGGAATATCCAGGGAGTACATCGCCCGCGCGGAAATAAAACCCATCTGGCTGGGGAGCAGTGTGCGCAGGTAGCCGAGGACACGTTCAAGTGAAGCGCCTATTTCCAGTTGATTCATCTGTTCGGGCTCAATATCAAAATGAACCTGGTAGACGTAGGCCATTGTTTTCTCCTTATCCGGCGGACCAGTTCAGTACCAGATAAATCAACCACCATAAAATAATGCCGGGCAGCGCTAACTTGACGATCGGCGGCATACCGCCGCCTGCTTCCTCTATATCCTTGGCGAAGCTGTCGATATACCCGTCAGCGCGGATCTCTTCTGCATCGTCGTCGTCTTCCAGCCTATGTCCCTGGCTGCCGGGCAGTGTCTTGGGGCGCTGGGGGACGGCAAGTGCCAGAGCGAAAACAAGCAGGATGAAGATCCCACCGAGAACGGCCCATATTTCGGGCCAGATCTGTAATACATTCTCAGTCATCCTTCATCTCCTTTACGATCAGGCCATGGTTCTGGCTCTTTGTCTTCCAGCATCCTGTATTTCGCTTCTTCAATATCCTTAAACTGGCCGCTGCGCCAGCCCCAAATGAAGAACAGGATTGCCGTGAACCATACCAGGGCCATCCATCCGACGACTACCCATAAGCCCAGTGGCATCATCTTTCGCCTCCTAATCCAGAACTGCTCGCTGCTTTTACGCCGCGCTTCCTTGCGCTTGTTTCCGTGCCCGGAGGACCCAGGCGGACAACAGGATCTGCCATTATGCACCTCCAGAGGACGTTTGAGTCATTTGCTGCACGTGGGCCGTGATATTCCATATATCTTCTTCGGAAAGAAGCCACTGGAACGGTGGCATCATGCTCTCCGGCACGCCTTCCCAGATGCGCCACATAATATACGGCTCGCCCATGTCCTGCGGGTAGGCCGCCGGTCCCTGGCTGGCATTGTCTACCGTGCCGGGCCCATTTCCCTGCCCATCAGGGCCATGACAGGTGGCGCAGTAAGTAGTATAAAGGTCCGCGCCCAATGTCTCTGAAATGACATGGCCTTCCGCCAGCCAGTTGTCCTGGCTCAGGGTGACGAAATTGGCGGCGACATCGCCATTTCCGAAAACGCTGTTGGTAACCGGACGGCCGGTCATAAACGTGCCCATCAAGAACTTGATCGCGTCCCAACGTTCGCTGACAGGCAGCGACTCACCCCAGGTGGGCATCGCTGTGTCCTCAATGCCAAATGTGACCTTGGCCAGGTGTTCAGCCTGGCCGCTTTGGCTCATCTGCATGCCGGCCATATCATGAAAGTCGGCCGGCTGCGGATTGAGATACTGGCCGTCCCAACCCTGGCCGTCACCAGCCAGGCCGTGGCAGTGGGCGCAGTGCTGCAGGAAGATCTGTTTGCCGCGGTCGTAGGATGCTGTTTCCGGCATCGATTGTGACTGGTAAATCTCGGGGAAGATAAAGTCCTGGCCGCTGGGCGCCGGCGGCGCTTCCTCCGTCTGGGTGAAATTAACCCGCAGGTAGTGCACTAGCTTCCAGCGATCCTCCTCAGAATAGCGCAATTTCCAGGTAGGCATCGCGCTCCAGGGCAGCCCCTCGCTGATACGCCAGAAGTAGTCGGCATCGGTATAGCTTGGGTCCTGGATGGTGCCATAGCTGCCGTCACTGAAATCGGGCGGCAGGGGCAGCAGTCCCTGGCGAAAAGGTCCATGGCCGGTACCGGCGTCGCCATGGCAAACACGGCACTCGCGCGTAAAAATCGCTTTTGCTTCCTGCAAGGTCTCCAGCGTCAGGGGTACGGGATTGGTCATGCCGTCATAGGGGGCAGGCGGATCGCCCTCGTCCGGGTCTCTTTCCACGGGTCGCGCGAATATTTGCTGGATATAACGAATAACCTGCCATCGCTCTTGATCACTCATACTTTCTTTCCAGGGCGGCATGACAGTGCCCTGAATCCCTTCGGATACATGCCAGAACCATTGTTCATCCGGCATGTTGCGGAAAGGTTCTTGCTTGTAATTGACCGGGGTGACAATGAGCGTACCCCCGTAGGTGCCGAGCCCGTTGCCGGCGCAGCCATGGCAGGTCATGCAGCGTGTGACATAGAGCTCCTTGCCTGCCTGCAGTTCGCTTGCTTCCCAGGTCGGCCAGCCAACGGGCTGGCTGCTGTCTGTGCTCATGGGCGGATAGGTCAACGGGTCAACGTTATTGGCGTACGGTTCCGGGGGCAAGATCATGTGGGTGGCCGCAACACGATCGCCAAGATTAAAGAGATAGGCGGCCATCGCCTGCAGCTGCGCATCGCTCAGAAATTCAAAGCTGGGCATGATCGAAAGCGGCGACACCCGGCGCGGATCTTGCCAGTGCTCGATTTCCCACGCTTCGCTGCGCTTGCGGCCGACATACGACAGATCGGGCCCGGTTCGCTCCGAACCGAGTATCATCGGATTGTCGAAATAGTAATTCCCCCCGTCCGCAACCGCCCCCATGGCCGTGTCTTCCTCGCGCACGTACTGCGTATGGCAGTAGTTGCAGCCATTGGAATAGAAAGTTTCGCGTCCGAGTGCCTGCTGGTCCGTGTACGGGTGGGCCACAAGTGTCTGCGGTGGGTTCCAGACCAATCCCGGAATAAATACGACGGCCGTAACGACGGCGAAGAAGACGATTATGCCCCCAATGACCGTGAGCCTGAAGGTCATTTTCATCGGTCCATACCTCCTTAATCAGCCGCGGCCGCGGGCTGCGGCACGTTAGTCTGCGAAAAATCGGGCTGCGGTTCTGGATTTCGCTGCCACACGGTCATCAGCATGTTTATGGCGAACAGCGTGAAGCTGAGTACGACAAGGGCCCCGCCAACGGCCCGCAGCGCCATATAGGGCCGTAATCCTGGCAGTACGCTCCACACGGGCAGCCCCTGGTGCAGCCAGTTGGTGCCCTGTACCAGGCCGGTCAGCAGGAAGCCGCCGAAGAAGAATGTGAAACCTATCACGTAGAGAATGTATTGGACATTGGCCAGCACCCGGCTGTAGAGGCGGGCGTTATAAATGCGCGGCAGGCTGTAATAAAGGGCGCCCATGAGCACCGAGGCCGCGAAGAACATCAGCGAGAGATGGGCGTGGCCGGGCACATACTGCGTGAAATGGGTGATAAGATTGATGCCGCGCAGCGCCTGGTGCGAACCCTGATAGGACACCAGAATATAGGCGGCCCAACCGGTTATGATAAATCGCAGGGGAACGCTGGTCACAAAGCGGTTCCAATTGCCGCGCATCGTCAGCAGGATGTTCATCATGAAGGCGATGACCGGCAGCAGCATACCAATGCTTTCAGCCACGGCAATCGTTTTGAGCCAGTAAGGAATAGGCGCCCACAAGAGATGGTGCGCGCCGACGCCGGTGTAGAAGAAGGCGATGCCCCAGAAGGCGATCAGGGACAGGACGTGGCTGTACAGCGGCGTGTGTGTTTCCTTGGGGACGATGTAATAGATGACCGGCAGCAGGCCCGTAGTGAACCACAGACCCAAGACGTTATGGCCGTAGAACCAGTTGAAAATGCTATCGTCGATGCCCGTCAAAGCGCCGGTGGCCGGATGCCACATGACGTTGCCGATGAAGTAGAGCATCGGCATCCAGATTAAGGTGGCGCTGATGTACCAGAGCGAAACGTATAATTTGGGTTCGACGCGGTGGCCAATGGTCATGTAGAGATTGATAAGGTTCAAGACCAGAACTATCATCACGCCGACATCAATGACCCAGATGAACTCGGCGTATTCGCGGCTTTGGGTATAGGCCAGCAAAATGCCGACGATGCCCAGGGCCAGCACGATGTTCCACAGGATCACGCACAAATTGCCCAGGGGCTCGCTCCACAGCTGGCGGCCGGTCAGTCGTGGAACGATGTACAACCAGACGCCCATCATGGCCCCGGAGAGCCAGGCAAACATGACCGTGTTGGTGTGCGCCTGGCGCAGGCGGCTGAAGACCAGCCAGGGGATGCCGCGGAACATGTCGGGAAAGACAAACTGTAGGGCCAGCGTCAGTCCCATTAAGACGCCCACGATCAGCCACAGCACGGCCGTCAACATGAAACGAGAGCTGGCACTGTTCTTTTGGCTCAGCATGACCACCTCCTTTACTTAAAGCAGCACACGGTACAGCCAAGCGTATTCAGTTTTCAAACACAGTGGAGGCGTTTGGCTCCACACCCACCTTTCAGACTAGTAGGCGGAGCTGCAAGGCACAAGTGCTAAATGTCATATCTTTTCGGTTACTTTGTAATATTCCGGCCAAGACGTGGTCCTTGGCAGAACCGGCTCGCTGTAGCACAACCGGCTCGCTGTAGCACAACCGGCTCGCTGTAGCACAACCGGCTCGGTTGTGTTTTTTATCACCCGCAACGTAGCACGTTGCGCCACAATTGGTGGCGAGGAAAACGGCGGTCTCATCTCCCGCTTCTGTAGGACGGCCAGATTTTGACGATCCTGCCCGTTTTTGGTTCAATGAGCAGGTAAGCAATCACCTTACTCTGACTATGAATCAAACGACTTCTTCTTTCCCCACGGCGCGCCCGCGCCGCCTGCGCGGCAGCCCGGCGCTGCGCCGCCTGGTGCGCGAGACGGTCCTTTCGCCCAGCGATTTTATTTTCCCGCTTTTTGTGCAGCACGGCCGTGGCGAACCGCAGCCGATTCCTAGCATGCCCGGCCAATTCCGCTGGCCGGTCGAACGCCTGGCGGATGAAGCGGCCGAGATCGCGGCCCTGGGCATTCCCGCCGTGCTGTTGTTCGGCATCCCGGCCGAAAAAGACCCGGTCGGCCTGGAGAATTTTGCCGAAAACGGCATCGTGCAGCAGGCGATACGCGCTATCAAAGAGGCCGTGCCGGAACTGCTGGTCGTGACCGACGTTTGTCTATGCGAGTATACCGACCACGGCCACTGCGGCCTGCTGGACGAGATGGGCAATGTCTTGAACGACGAGACGCTGGAGGTGCTGGGCAAAACGGCCGTGTCGCACGCCCGCGCCGGGGCCGATATCGTGGCCCCCAGCGGCATGATGGACGGCATGGTCAAGGCCATTCGCGCCGCGCTGGACGCCGAAGGGTACAGCGGCCTGCCGGTCATGTCCTACGCCGTCAAGTACGCCTCCGCCTACTACGGCCCATTTCGCGATGCCGCCGATGGCGCGCCCAAATTTGGCGATCGCAAGACACACCAGATGGACCCGGCCAACGCGCAGGAAGCGCTGCGCGAGGCGGCGCTGGACATAGGTGAGGGGGCGGATTTTGTGATGGTCAAGCCGGCGTTGGCTTACCTGGATGTCATCCAGCGCCTCAACGAGGCGTTCCCCGAACTGCCGCTGGCCGCCTACAATGTCAGCGGCGAATACAGCATGGTCAAGGCCACGGCCGCCGCCGGCTGGCTCGACGAGCGGGCGGTCGTGTTGGAAACGCTGTTGGGTATTAAGCGCGCCGGCGCGGGCATTATCATTACCTACCATGCCAAAGACGCTGCGCGCTGGCTGGTGGAATAATGCATGTGGCGCAACGTGCCAATTGTGTTGTGGCGCAACGTGCCAATTGTGGCGCAACGTGCCAATTGTGGCGCAACGTGCTACGTTGCGGGTAATAACAACCACAACCGAGCCGGTTGTGCCACAAACACAACCGGGCCGGTTGTGCTACAGCGGGCCGGTTGTGCTACAGCGGGCTGGTTGTGTTACAGCGAGCCGGTTGTGCTGCACACTGCTGAAGTAGACTAAATTGCAGCCGAGTCGATGAGCAATACAGAGTACAAGCCACAGTACAAGCGAGATTTGCCGCACTACCAGCCGCCAGGCATGACGCTGTTTGTCACTACCAGACTGGCGGGAACGCTGCCTAGGCATGTGAGCGCGGCGCTCAGAGCTGACGCAGTCAAGAAACGGGCGCTGCTGCAGCAGGAAAGTGAAGATGATCCTCGCTATACTGATCTGCTTTATGAACAGTCAAAGCGAGAGTTTGGTGCGTATGATGCGACACTAGATAAGTCTCGCTTCGGCCCTACCTGGCTCTGCCATCCCGAGATCGCTGCCATGGTCTGCAAGAGCATTAAGTATCGCGACGGCCGTGTTTATCGGCTTGACGCTTACGTCGTCATGCCAAACCACATACACATTGTTTTCGCTCCACTGAAGAAGGATGATGACGATTACTATTCCCTGGCCTCGATCATGATGTCGCTTAAGCGATGGACGGCGGGCAAGGCAAACGATATCCTTGGTCGAGACGGGCAGTTCTGGCAGCATGAAAGCTATGATCACGTTATCCGCGAAGGCGAATGGTCGCGAATTATCACTTACGTGCTGAATAATCCCGCAAAAGCAGGTTTGGTAGAAAGCTATGAAGCATGGCCGTGGTGGTTTTTGAGGGAAGAATGGTGACAGAGATGTGTGGCGCAACGTGCTAATTGTGGCGCAACGTGCTACGTTGCGGGTAATAACAAACACAACCGAGCCGGTTGTGCCACAACCACAACCGAGCCGGTTGTGCTACAGCAGCTAGATTGAGCTGCAAGGTAACTGAAACGAACCATGAGCTTAGACATCCAACAGCGACAAGACGACGAACAAATCGACCTGCGCGAGAAAGGACGGGGGGCGGATGGGCAGACGATTGCCCTCGACCGCCGGCTGTACATGCAGTTCCTGGCCTTTGGCAACGCCGGCAACACGGCCGTTCTCGCTCGCTCGCTGAGCGACACCGGCATGCCCTTCGTCTTGTACGAAGACCTGAACGACCCTTACGGCGTGGGCCTGCTGACCTTTTACGACCAGCCGGACTTTTTCCTTGAAAACGTACGGCCGTATCTGCAGCATGCCCCGTTCCGCGAACTCACCATGAAGCCGGAACTGACCATGTTCGGCCGTACCTACGCCATCGGCTACGAAAGCGACCTGGAACGGACGCTGATCACCCGCCCCGCCGAACGCGTCGCCGATCCGGCCACGCCCTGGGCTATCTGGTACCCACTGCGCCGCAAAGGAGAGTTTGTTAACCTGCCGGCGCAGGAACAGCGCACTATTCTCATGGAACACGGCGGCATCGGCCGCGCTTACGGCCGTGCCGGCCACGGCGGCGATATTCGCCTTGCCTGCTACGGCATGGACAAAAACGATAACGATTTTGTCGTCGCCCTGATCGGCCCCGAGCTGCACCCGCTGTCGGCCATCGTCGAACGCATGCGCAAGACGAAACAGACCTCCACCTACCTGGCCAGCCTGGGACCTTTTTTTGTGGGCAAGCAGGCAGCCAGCCAACTGGGAACAATAAACAGTCAACAAAAAACAGAAGGAACAGAAAACTAGGAACTGGGAACTGGGAACAGAAAAACTGGGAACTGGCAAACCGGCCGGCAGGGCTTTACATGCTTGAGCATATTTGCCCACGTTAGACGCTGATTTGCGGTCAGTTGTCTGCTAACATACTGACCACTGACCCACTGCCCACTGATTACTGCCTACTGACTCACTGGTAACTGACCATATGACCGAAACCACACTTAACGACACGCTCTTTCTCCGCGCCTGCCGCGGGGAACAAACCGAACGGCCGCCGATCTGGTTTATGCGCCAGGCGGGGCGCTACATGGCCGAGTACCGGGCCATTCGCGCCGAACACAGCATGCTGGACGCTATTTTCACGCCTGAACTGGCGGCCGAAATTACCCTGCAGCCGATCGACGCGTTCGACTTCGACGCGGCCATAATCTTCGCCGATATCCTGCCGCCGCTGATGGGTATGGGCCTGGAACTTGAGTTTGTCCCTGGCGTCGGGCCGCGCCTGAATAACGCCCTGAGTTCGCCACACGACATCGACCACCTGGCCACGCCGCCGGCGGCCGCCACGCGGTTGGCCAACACCCTGGAAGCGATCCGTCTGGTCACGGATGCATTAACGCCGCGCGGCGTACCGCTGATCGGCTTCGCGGGCGCGCCATTCACGCTGGCCAGCTATGCCATCG
>JBJYWX010000264.1:0-4345 GCA_046259695.1 Promineifilaceae bacterium (SeqCode)
AAGCTGAACAGATTTTCGGCGGGCAACAAGGTGCCCGTACTTAAGCGGATGACAGCACCTGAGAAGAACATCCATTGCATGCGGGAATGGTCTGGCAAATGTGAAAATGCGGTTTGACCACTGATGTTCGGCGTTGGACATTAATAATTGAACCATATTAGCGTTGAATATGGGTGTCACCTTGGTGACACTGCGAGTGACACAAAGTGTGTTATACTGAGTAACGCTCTACTATTCTCCCGGAGAAAGATCCAATTGGATAACTTTGTGTCGTTTGGGGACTGGGTTCGCCGTCGCCGCAATTTCATGGACCTGACGCAGGCAAAACTCGCGTTAATGACTAGCTGCTCGCTCAGCATGCTCCGCAAGATTGAGCGGGATGAAAGGCGGCCGTCCCAACAACTCGCCGAGCTCCTGGCCCAAAACCTGGCGATCGACAACTCCCAACGCCAGTGGTTTCTGAGAATGGCCCGCGGGCAGTATGTTGCGGGTATGGTTGATTCAGTCATTGATAAATCAACCAGCGCTTTGGTCAATTTGGAGGAGGCGCAGGTGGTGCCTGGCGATCTGAGGGAAGATCGGCCCCCCTTTGTGGCTCGCGAGCGCGAATTAGGGCAGCTTCACGAGCAGCTGGCCAAAACGGTGAAGGGACAAAGCCGGATGATCTTTATTTCCGGGGAGGCTGGCCGTGGCAAGACGAGCCTGCTCCGTGCGTTCGCCCGACAGGCCGCGGCCATCTGGCCGGACTTACTCGTCGCCGGCGGCAGTTGCGACGTCTATGGTGGCCAGGGCGATCCACTGCTTCCGTTCCGCGATATCTTTCGCTCGCTGGTTGGCGACCTCGAAACGGTCAGCATGAGGGGGATTATCGATCTCCAGCTTGCGGCGCGAACCGCGCGCGCTCTCCCTACTACCACCAAGGTATTGTTGGATCACGGCCCGCATCTAATTGACACGCTCGTCCCTGGCCTGGCGCTTGAATCTCGGTTGGACCAAAGGTTTCCACAACAACAGGCCAGCACAAAAATGATCCAGCGTTTACGGGATCAGCGCACTCGTCACTTATCGTCAACGGAGGAACTGCGGCAGGATCACCTATTTGAAGAGATTACGGCGACGCTGCATGCCTTAGCCAAACAGCACCCATTATTGTTATTGTTAGATGATTTACACTGGGCCGACGTTTCCTCAACCAGTCTAATTGGGCATCTGAGCATGCGCCTGCAGCATAGCGCGATTCTCTTAATTGGTTGCTTTAGAACGGAAGACCTGGCTCAGAGGTCAGCGCCCAACGGGCGCCGACAAGCAGCGTCCCACCCGCTCCTGGCAATCTTGAACGAGAATCAGCGTCAATTCGGCCAGAATCGGATAGACCTCGATCACCTTGACCCGAACGATGCGCAAGATTTTGTGGATGCATTGTTGGATGAGGAAGACAATGAATTGGGCACAGAATTTAGGAATCGGCTAGCCCGATTAACAGAAGGACATCCCTTGTTTGTCGTCGAGTTACTACGTTCCATGAGGGAACAAGGCGATATCATACAGGGAGCCGACGGCCGCTGGAAAGAGTCCGAACAAATAAATTGGGCGCACGTCCCGGCCCGTGTAGAAGGAATTATCGAGAATCGCCTTGGCCGCTTGCCGGCCGATCTTCATGACCTATTAACCGTTGGTTGCGTGCAGGGAGAAAGTTTCTATGCTGAAGTCACCGCCGCGGTCAGGCAGATCGGCGCCGGCGGCTTGACCCGCCGGCTAAGTAACGAATTGGACCGCCAGCACCATCTGATTCGCGAGGACGGGATACGGCATGTCGGCACCGTGCGCCTATCCCGATACCACTTCCGGCATCAGCTATTCCAGCGATACCTGGACGAGCAATTGGGTGCGGCCGAGCGGATGTACCTGCACGAAGCGGTAGGTAAAGCCCTGGAAGCACTTTTCGCGGGTCTTGCCGGCACTGATGAGATGCCGGTGACCCAGTTGGCCCGCCACTTCGAGGAGGCTCGGCTGAGTTGGAAAGCAAGCCGGTACCTGTTTTTAGCCGGCCACAAGGCAGCCAGCATGTTCGCCTATGATGAAGCAGCAGTCTATTTTGAGCGCGGTCTGGGTTTACTAGGGAATGTAGCGCGGACTCCTGAAATCACACGCCGCGAATTTGAGTTGTCGCTCGCTTTGTCTCAAGCCTATTGGCGCTGCGGTCGAGCAGCAAAGGCAGTGTCCGCTTGCGAAAAGACAATTGAGGTTGCGCGGATCCTCGGTGAACCGGAAGCACTGGCACGAGCCGTACTAGCCTTCGAAGAACCACGCTGGCGATTGAATCTGGAGGCCGAACCTTCGCAGCATTATATTCGCGAGGCGCTGGCTGGCCTCACCGACAGCGAAAGTGGGCTGCGGCTACGCCTGTTAGTCAGCCTTTCCCGCACCCTGCTGGCCTCCGGTGAAATGGCGGAACTGCGCACGACAGTAAGCCGGTCCCTGGATATCGCTCGACAGATTAACGATTTGGTTGCTCTTTGCGATGCGTTGCGAATTAGTGCCCAAATCGATCGAGGACCGGAATTGACGTCTACACGCCTTGCCGCTGTCGAGGAGATGATCGCTACCGCCCAATCCATAGGTGATGAGGAGCGGCTGGCTGACGGTCTTGGTCTTTACGTCTACGACCAATTAGAACTGGGTCGTATAGACCTGGTAGACACGGCTATTGCCGCCCAAAGAAAGATTGCCCAAGAGATAAAGCAGCCTTTTCAGCTACATATTGCCGCTGTCTTCCAGACGATGCGGGCTATCATGCAGGGGGAATTCGAAGAGGCTGAGCGTCTGGCCACCGATGCCTCGGACATTAGCCGGCAAATCGGTATCGCCGAACTGGATGGCATTTTGGGCGTTCACTTGTTCACGATACGAGTCGAACAGGGACGTCTGAAAGAAATCGCGCCTATAGTTAAGATTCTTGTGACCCACAGCCCAGCGTCGGCATTCTGGCTCCCGGGCCTAACTTTGATTTATTGTGCGCTTGGTCTGAGAGACGAATGTCGGGTCCTTTTCGACGAGTTAGCAGCCGATGCGTTTGCATTAGTGCCGCGAGATTCACTTTGGGTGACATCCTTGGCTTACCTGGTCGAAGCCTGCGCCTATCTTGGCGACAGCAATCGAGCCGCAACCCTGTACGAATTGCTGCGATCTTACGACGGCCGCACGGTGGTAATCGGCGGCGCAACTGCCTGTCTTGGCGCGGCTGCGCGCTATCTGGGCATGCTGGCCACAACGATGTCAGATTGGCCGGCGGCCGAACGACACTTCGTTGGGGCGTTAGATCTGGATACGCGCATGGGCGCCTGGCCGTGGTTAGCCCACAGTCAATACGAGTATGCGGTGATGTTGTTCCGGCGAGGACAGGCCGGCGATCGGCGGCGAGGGCTTGCCCTGATTGGCGAGGCTGTGAGTGTGGGTCAGGAGTTAGGCATGACCAGCTTGGTCCAGAAGTGTCTGGCTCGGCAAATTCAGCATCAAACCGTCCGTAACTAGAGCCCACTTGCTAACCTAGATGTTCGTAGAGGAGAACCACAATGCCAGTATTTATGATTGAGCGTAATTTTGCCGAGAAGCTACAGGTAACGTCTGAGGGGGCGGCGGCAATCAACCAGATCAACGATGAAGCGAGTGTCCGCTGGTTGATATCGTTTCTGAGCGCCGATAAGAGAAAGACATTCTGTCTTTACGAAGCCATAAGCGCTGAGTCCATTCGCGAAGCGGCTCGTCGCGCCGGTATTCCGGCCGATACCATTATTGAGGTCGGCGCGGAGATCATGCCCAGCGGACAGACCGATCCTTTCCGCACAGAGCGCTTCACAGAATAGAAGAAAACACGGGGATAATCGTTCGGCCACCCCGTGCGACGGCCGTTGCGAGGGGTCATAATATGCCTGATTTATTAATGAAAGAGATGACTCGCGTTGCTGTTATGGATCTTGGATTACGGTTAATTTTTCCACCTTTGGTGAGAGTGCTAAATATTTATGCTGTTGATCACCAAAAAGGGCAAAAAGTGGGCGCGGACGAACTCGAACCGCCGACCTAATGGATGTAAACCGCAATTCGCAATTTCCGTCTGTCGCACATTGCACGCCAGTGACCGCTGACTTTATTGCCGGTATTGTTCAAGCGGCTTGTAGTTGATTACGGTCCGATCGGCGGCTGTGAACTTTACGGCCGATTTGCATATTCTTATCATAAGAGATAAGTTACAATTCTATCGAATAGTAATATTATAAAGTTCGACATGAGTCTCCTTAGGGGCATTTCGCAAAAATGAACCGCTTGACAGCGATGTCAGGCGGTT
>JBJYWX010000265.1:0-2602 GCA_046259695.1 Promineifilaceae bacterium (SeqCode)
ATCCTTGAATTCAACGCCCATCCCGACCGCCTCGATCTGAACGATCATCACTGCCGCATGGCGCGGGACATGAGGTTGAAGGTGGCGATCTCCACGGATGCCCACAGCACCAAGGCATTGGGGAACATGAA
Source organism: Promineifilaceae bacterium (SeqCode) (assembly GCA_046259695.1). GTDB lineage: Bacteria > Chloroflexota > Anaerolineae > Promineifilales > Promineifilaceae > JAACFF01. Next base: position 132 of record JBJYWX010000265.1, read on the forward strand.
ATACGGCATCTACCAAGCCCGCCGCGGCTGGTTGACCAAGGACGACGTCGTCAACACCCACCCGGTGGCAGAGTTGCTGAAACTCTTGAAAAGGAAATAGGAAGTTGCTGCACATTGCAATATCTAAAGTAGGGGACGTTGTTGACAAAGGGTACTAATTCATCAGACGGAGAATTTGCGCGACCCCCGAGGTGGCCACTCCAAGTCTGTGGGCAGCTTCGGCACGGGTGAGGCCAAACTCCAGAACGAGAAGATGGGCCAATTCCCGCCGAAGCCCGGGCAGCACCCCAACCCGGCTGCCAGATCGAAGGGCCTCGATGCTGATTCCAGCATTTTTGCAGGCATCTTGGATGTGATATGCGTCCATTGCTTTATAAGTTTGATTGCTCCTCCCCCACATTCACTATACCACTTCTGGTCGCACCCAAATGGCAGACTTATAAATGAATGGACGTTATATATTGAAATAGTTAGAGAATACACCTCCGAGAGTAGTAAAAAGAAAAGTAATTATCGCCTTGAAAAGAAAATAGCCTCCAGGTAGCACAAAGGTGGGAAACCTTCAACACGCGCTAAATGGAGGCTATCATGGGTAACGAGGAAGCTAACAGGTATGAGGCGTTCTGTCAATTTCGCACCACCGTTCGCGGCTGCAGGGATTATCTGCTCGTGGGCATCGATGTGGCCAAGGAGCGCCACCATGCCTTCTTCGGCACCGCCACCGGCAAGACGCTGCTAAAGCGATTGATCTTTGACAACGACAATAAGGGTTTCGAGCAACTCCTCGAGCGCTGCCAGCAGCTGATGGTGGCCCATTGCTGCAAGAGGGTCGCCTTTGGGTTGGAGCCCACCGGCAATTACCACAAGCCGCTGGCCCATTGGCTGCTGGAGCAAGGACAACTCCTGGTGCTGGTCTCCAACAAGGCCATTGCCGACAATCGCGAGAGCCTCGATGGGCGCTGGGACAAGCACGATACCAAGGACAGCGCCAATGTGGCCGATCTGATGGCCCAGGGTAAATGCCAGTTTTTCGAAAAACCCTCGGCGGAGCTCTCGGCGTTGCGCAGTCTGCTGTCGCTCCGCAAGAGGCTCAAGCGCGATGAGCACAGCCTGCGCATGCAGATCCGCAATGGGCTTCTGGTCCGCCACTTCCCCGAGATGGATCGCTTGTGGGGCAGTTGCCTGAAGGAGAATCTGGCCATCGTACGCCATTGCCTGGATCCGCGAACGATCAGCGCCATGCCTTTTGACGATTTTGTTCGCCGGGTGACCGATCGTGATCGGGGCTTGCGTCAGGTCAAGCGTTTGCAGCGCATTCACGAGGCTGCCGCGGTGTCGGTCGGCTGCCCCATGGATGATGCCGCCCGGTTCGAAGCCCGCCAGCTGGTGGATCGCCTAAACGACCTGCGCGAGCGCATCGAGAACACCGAAGAACGCATCGCGCACCTCTGCCGGGGCTTTGCCTCTTACCGGCGGCTGTTAACGATCCCAGGGTTTGGCCCCTACATTGCCTCCCAGCTGATCGCCCGCATTGGGAATCCGCACCGGTTTGCCGGCCGAAAGCAGCTCATCCGCCTGGCCGGCTACGATCTGAACGCGAAACGCAGCGGCAAGACCAGTGACACGGCCGTTCCGGTGATCTCAAAACGTGGCAACGGTGATCTTCGCTATGCCCTGTATCAAGCCGCTCTGATTGCCAGTTATCACGACCATGGGTTCCGCGCTTTATACACCCGCTATCTGCAGGGGCGGGAGCGCGAGCGCGGCATCAAGACCAAGATGCGGGTGAAACTGGCCGTCAAGATGCTGGTCATTGCCTGGTGTATGATGCGTGACGACACGGATTATGATCCCGCGCTGTTGCAAGTGTAAACGGCGCCTTGACAATCAAAGCAGTTTGTTCGGCGAGAGAGCCCGATTAAGGACGTTGAGGCTATAACCTCTGGAGGGACAATACCCGGGCCTCTCTCTGAACTCCAAGCCTGGATAAGGAATGATGGGTGCCGCCGTTTCCCGGCAGGACACCGGATAACCGTAACGATCAGGCTATGAGTTCGCCGACCGGAGAGTGACTCGCCGACTCCCTAAATCCGACAGGAGAAGTGTTTGCTGTCTACGCGTAGAATTGTAACCTATTGATTATTCAAAGTTACATTTTTTGTTGACAGGGGGAATATAGAATGTCCCTACCGACCACCTACATAACGACCCTAGCAAAAATAGAGGGCGATCGAGTTTGCTGTAAACCCGTCGCCCTCTGGAGTTATTTATGTATTTATGAGCGTCCCTTTCTTTATCTCAAGGTGAAGTTTACTCTGCTGCTGGGGGTGCTGGGCAGAACCACATGCCATCCCCGTAGACAAAGACCGGCGGGCCGTCGGTGCAGAGTAATGCGCCGCCTATACGGGGACCGAAGTTGGGGGAGTCACTGCATTCATCGTCCGCTGTAACCCCATCATCGTTTAGGTCAA
>JBJYWX010000266.1:0-1608 GCA_046259695.1 Promineifilaceae bacterium (SeqCode)
TTTTTCCCCAGGAGAGCAGGGGGGTTCCTGCGGGAATAGGGCGCACGGCAAAGCGATGTCCTTCCAGGATGGTATGGCTGAGTGTATAGTGGGCGCCATCAGGGCCGGCTACGGCCGTACCTGCGTCCAGGCGCTTAATGGTGATGGCGCAGTTGTCCTCCGGGGCCGGTAAACGGCCGATTTCGTAAAAATCACTCATCCGCATATCCTGCAAAGCTGCGCTCCTGCCAGGCGAACACGCCGTCCTTCTGCTCAACGACACCATAAACGCCGCTGATGTGCGTGAAATGGGCCAACCCGTCTCCGCCGGCTATGCTTTTCATCATGGTAAGTTTGCTCCTGCCCATGCTCTTACGCGCAGCCCAGCGCACGTTAAACGCTGTATCCGCGAATTCAAGGGGATGGTGATACAGGTCGCCAGCAAAATAGATGTCTCGTTTCCCAGTTGTGAGGCGTAGTATCTGGTGTCCGGCCGTTTCGCCCGGCATCGGCAAAAGAGTCAGGCCATCACCCAGGTCAGTTTTACCCTTTGTCAGCTCCAGCAAACCATGCTGTTCGACCAGGCCAAGCGTGCGCTGGTCCATTTCATTGAACCGCTTTGGGTGCCAGTCGGCCGTGTTGAGATAGTGGCGAGCATTGGGAAAGGCTGGTTTGTAGCGGCCGTCCACGGCCGTGCAAAGCGCGCCGTAATGGTCGAAGTGCGCGTGCGTGATGATCACATCGCTGACGCTTTCGGCGTTAATCCCGCTGTCTTTCATTTGTTCCAGCAAGCCTGGCGGTGGCGCGTAATCCGGGATCAGGAAAGAAGGGGGGATGTCTTGCAGATCATAATTGATGGCGTCGACAAGGACCGAACGGCCGGGCAGAGAAATATGATAGCTGACCATTGGCACGTCCATGATGCGGCCGGCAAACTGGTGGTCCGCAGGCAGACGGTAGATGCCGCTAAGATCAAAGCGCATGTGTCCCATATTAAATTGTGTGACTGAAATGTTTTCCATGGCAACACTCCCGCTCATATTGCAGCCTCGGCTAACAAGTGGGATTATACAGATATTAGCACCCAACTGTCAGCAATCAGCTGTTCGCTGTTGCTGAGGTGTTTTTTTCTTGACAGCCGAAGACTCAATTTGGAGATCGCTATGGATCTGGATTACTGCTTAAAGCAACTGGCCGGCGATATGCTGCGCATTCACATGCTGGTGCAGGGTGTTGACGACCGGCAGGCGCGCTGGCGGCCGGACGCGGATTCCTGGTCAATCCTGGAGGTCATCTGCCACCTGCTGGATGAGGAAAAGAAAGATTTCCGCGTGCGCCTGGATATCACGCTGCATAAACCGGGCGAGGCCTGGCCGGGCATCGATCCGGCCGGCTGGGTGACAGAATATAAGTACAACAAGCAGGACCTTGCCGCTTCTCTGAAGGCATTCAAGGAAGAGAGGGAAGCGTCGCTGGCGTGGCTGAAACGTCTTGAAGCGCCTCACTGGGAAGCGGCCTATGAAACGCCGTGGGGAGCGATGCGCGCCGGCGATCTGCTCGCTTCCTGGGTGGCTCACGACCTGCTGCATATGCGCCAGCTCGTGGAGCTGCATTGGGCTTATAATGAAC
>JBJYWX010000267.1:0-5286 GCA_046259695.1 Promineifilaceae bacterium (SeqCode)
ATCGAAGGCTACGCCGGCAGCCAGCTTCTGGGCGGAGTGATGGTCGAGGTCAACGTGCCGCGATCCAGCGCCGCCCCGGGCGGTCTTTTCCTACCCGCAGTTATGAGCAACCAGTAAGCGCAGGACGGCCGCCGGCACGAGCGGGAGTCCCGCTCGCGCCGGCGGCAGCATTGCGCCCTTCTCAAGCTGGTTTGAGGGCCTGGTTGAGCTTGACGAGCAGCGCGTTGCCCTGCCCGCCGTTCTCGGCCAGGCGAGGACACCATGACCCGCAGCGACTACATCCAAGTCCTGCCGTTCCGCAGCTTCCTGCCCGGCATTCTGCAGAACTGAGCAAGGTGCCTTCTGGTGGGGGCCCATTGATTGTCCCCGGAAGCCGCAAGCTTCCGGGGAACTCTGCCCATGTGGCGCGGTTTAGGCGGCTGCAGTGAAGTTAAAAGCAGAGGGCAAACTGGACAACGGCCCAGATATTCTGGTACCGTGTATTGAGTGATTTAGGGTGACGCCGTGATCCGGCTGCACCGCGGAGTGCGCGGCGGCACAGCACGTGCGCCAGGGTCCGGCATTGGGGGATGTCATGAGCCGCAGCCATGTCACTTTCGTTCTGCTATGCGTCATTTTGCTGGCGTCCGTGGCGCCGTTGGCTCTGCCGGAACCAACGGCTCATGCCGAGCCTGGCCGGACTGAGCCGATACCGCAGCCATACATGGTCAAAAACATCAATGCCAACAATGCCGGCAGCAGCCCTGACTGCCGTATCGCCACGGCCGATTTTATGCTCTGCCTGGTCAGCGATCCCGAACACGGCCGTGAGCTGTGGCGCAGCGACGGCACGGCGCAGGGCACCTACCTGCTGAAGGATATCCGGCCGGGCGAAGACAGCAGCTATGCCGAGGCCTTCACGGCCGCAGAGAATGATCTTGCCGTGTATTTCAGGGCGGACGATGGCCTGCATGGCCAGGAACTGTGGAAAACAGACGGCACGGCCGCCGGGACCGTGCTGGTCAAGGATATCAATCCGGGGACGAACGATGCCTATCCCGAGGAGCTAACAGCGCTTGGAAACACGCTCTTCTTCGCCGCCGCTGCCGGCGAAGCGTACGAGCTGGAACTTTGGATGTCAGACGGCAGCGCGGCGGGCACAAAAAGAGTGCAGGATATCAATCCGAGTGGATCGGATTCTCCGTACAGCCTGACATCCATGGGCGGTATTCTTTACTTTGCGGCCACCGACGGCGAGCATGGTTTCGAGCTGTGGCGCAGCGACGGCACGGGCGCCGGTACCTACATGGTCAAAGATACTAACCCGATCGATGATAACCTGCAGCGGCTGCATTATCTCACGGCCGTTGATAACCAGCTTTTCTTCCGGCTTACCCTCGGTGATAGTGACCTGGTAAGCAGCCTCTGGGTCTCCGATGGGACCTCAGAAGGCACGAAGCTGGTGAAGCAGATCAATGAGGGAGGCGGCGGTTCTGACATACGAGACCCGGTAGCTTTCAAGAATCTGCTGTTCTTTGAGGCGTTTGACGGCGCTGATCGTGGTCTGTGGCAAAGTGATGGCACGCCTGGCGGTACGAAGCTCGTCAAGCTGGTAAGCTTCAGCTACCCGGTGGTCGCCGGCGAGCAGCTGTTCTTCCTTGAACGCGCGGGGTATGGAGGAAAACCTTTCCTCTGGCGCAGCGACGGGACGGCCGCCGGCACTATCAGGCTGGATGGCTTTTCAACCGACAGCGAGGCGGGCGGCTACCTTGAGTGCCGTGAAGCACTCTCCGTGGCGGGCGGCCGGGCATTTGCCTGCCGCTGCGACGGCCATGGCTGCGAATTGTGGGCCAGTGACGGGTCGGCCGCGGGGACCGGGCTGGTGAAGGATATCGCCGCCGGGGCGGAAAGCTCGCTGCCAGGCCCGGTAGTGGCGTTTAGCGACCGGGCCTATTTCTCGGCCTTCAGCCGTCCCAGCGACCGGGAACTGTGGCAGACGGACGCGACCGCAGCCGGAACGCTGCTGGCCGTTGACATTCTTACCTCCGAGGACAACGACTCCTGGGTCGGTCCTTTTGGCCCGGCTGTAAACGAGGCCGGCAGCGTCATTTTCCAGGCCGAAGATACCTTCGCCGGCAGGGAGATGATGGTGACGGACGGCACCGCGGCCGGCACCACGCTCTATGCAGACCTAAATCCGGGCGCCGGGAGTTCCGTGGATCCCACCTTGCCGGAGCCGGTGATCCTTGCCAACGGCAGGATCCTGTTCGTGGCTCGCGAAAGGACGGGTCCATGGGGTGGGAATGACCCTTACGAGGTCTGGGCAGGTGACGGCGACGGAAAGAATCTGGCCGAATTGAGCAGCACCTGCGGCACCATTCAACTGGTGGCCGCAAACGAGGTGGGCTTCTTCGCGGCTGAAAGGCGGGAAGAGACAACCTGCACCGGCACCACCTGGTTGTGGCGGACAAACGGTACGGCGGCAGGCACAGAGCTCATCACAGATGCCTGGTCCCTGGCGTTTTTCGAGGCCAATGCTGCAAGACTTTTCTATACGAGCGAAAACGTCCTCTGGACCCTGGATGAAGCGGGGCCGGCTCCGTTGCAGCTAGCGGATTACGTCTTCGCCGCGGGCATAGGCGATAAATTCATCTTGTTCTCGCGCCATGAACCGGGCGGGTCTGCTTTTCTTTGGCGTTCGGATGGCACGGCCGCCGGAACGGTGCCTGTCAAACAAGTCAATTACGTGGATAAAATCTTCGCCAGCGGCGATCTATTCTATTATCTTGAGAACCAAGCAGATGATGCCGGGCGCGGCTTATGGGTGACCGACGGCACTCCAGAGGGAACGCGCCGCTTATTGAGTGATTTGCCGTTCTCAGCCGGACCCCGCGATTTCACAGACGCCGGTGATCATGTTTACTTCTACTTGTACAACGAGGAAGAGAGCGGCGCGCTGTGGGTATCCGACGGAACGCCGGAGAATACGGCCGTGGTGAAGGAGTTTGACCACATCGGCGGCTCCGCTCCGCATTCATTCGCAGCCGCGGCGGGCGTGTTGTTCTTCTCCTATGACGATGGCATACACGGCTTTGAACTGTGGAGCAGCGAAGGGACCGAGAGCAGCACGAGCATGGTCGCGGACGCGAATCCGGCGCCGGGTGAAGGCATCGAACCGTTCAACTTGAGCGCGCGCGGCGATATGCTTTTCTTCACCGCCGACGATGGAGCGCATGGGCACGAACTTTGGGCCCTGGACCTGGCCGCGGAGACAGTATCGGCCGATTTCGACGCCGCTCCAACCAGCGGCGCACCTCCGCTTAGAGTAGCCTTCAGGAACCTGTCTTCAGGGCCTTATACCAGGTGCACTTGGGACTTAGGCGATGGCATCACGCGCAATACGTGCAGCGACATTGCCCACAAATACCAGGAGGAAGGGCAGTACACGGTGAGCCTAAAGGTCAGCGGAGCCGGCGCGGAGGACACCATGAGTAGGACGGACTATATTGTCGTTCATGCTTATCGCGGCTATTTGCCCGCGGTCGCCGGGCAATAGCAGGCAAGATCAGCTGCGGCCGTCCAGGCCGGCTTTCAGCCCAGCCGCGCGGTGATACATTCTACGATAGTGGGGAGCAGCGCGGCCATCTCCTTCGATAGGCTGTCGCCGTGCGCGAAAGAGTAGCCGCCAACGGTCACCATGACGGCTGGGGGCGCTTGGCCGTACAGCGTTTGGGCGTAGGCCAGCAGGGTCTGGGGCGAAAAGTCGTGGATCAGCCCGGCACTGCTGGCGGCGTCCGGCTCGAGTTCACGGACGGTTATGCTTCCCGGGTCCGGGCCCGCTTCAGCGTCAACAAAAATCACGCGCTCGGCCTTGCTGATCGGCTCGGCATGTTCGGGCAGAAGCTGGTGGCAGGCGATGGTCACGATGCCTTCTTCTGAGCCAAATTTGGCGGCGAATACCTCCGCCACCGCCGGACCGATACCGTCGTCGGACCGCAAGGGGTTACCGTAGCCGATCAGCAGTGTTGTTGCCATCCCTGACTTTCCCCGAACCCCGCCTTCACTTCTCGGCAACCACTCTGACCTGGAACCAATCGCGCGCGATGTGCCCGTAAATACGGCAGCCTAGCTCGAACAGCCTGCGGCCTCCTAGCCGGGCGACCGTCCGGTACTTTGGCGGCCATTTGTGTATATAGGGCTTGCACTCCACAACGGTATACCCCGCTTCCGTGAACAGATTGCCAATACACGCCGGGCTCCAACTGTATAGATGAAAGTTGATGTCATCTGGTCGATAGCTGCGCGAAATAGACTCGCAGGGTACGACAAAAACGATCTTCCCGTTTTCCGCCAGTTTCCCGTGCAGCGACTGCAGTTCATTCAGGGGGTGACGTGTATGCTCCAGAGCATGGTTTGAGATAATGACGTCGACATACCTGTCGGGAACCGCCGCTGCGCTCTGGTATACTTCAATGCCGTTTTCCCGGGCCATCTCCGCCGCCGCCGGATTAACCTCAACTCCAGCCTTAAGCCGGCACCTGATGTTCTTCAGCAGGTACCCGCCGCCGCAGCCGAAGTCCAGGACCCTGTCTTCGGGCCTTATGTACTCCCTGAACTTCGTCAGATTGGCCCAGCCGCCAAATTCGCCGATGGGGGCTTGCCAATCGAAGTATGCCTTGTCATAGTGGGTATTTGCAGAATCAGACATAAGCAGTCCATCTTTGGATCAGTGCGCCAGCGATCAGTGCGCCAGTTGTCAATCCGCCAGCTGCCAGCAGCGCCCACTTCCCACCGCTCGCTAGCCGCCGCTTGCTGCCAGATCGATCCCCAACTCCTGCAGCCTTTCGGCCGTGGGCACGCCGTTCTCATCCCAGCCCATGAGTCCATAGTAGGCGTCGAGCATGGGATCGAGTTCGACCACGTGCCCGCCGGCCGGGCCGCCGTTCAGCGGCTGCTTGAGGTTGCGCTCCGGCAGCGTGTCCGCGGCGCGGTCAAAGCCCTCGCGCACGTTAAACAGGCGGGCCAGGGTTGAGATGCGCTCCCCGGCCGTTTCCAAATGGCGCGCGGTGGGATAGTCGAAGCCAGTGGCGGCGGTTAGCAGCTGCCACAGCTCTTTGAGGGACATGCCGTAAGCGGGAAAGATGCAGAGGCAGGCGCTATCCCAGGCGGCTTTATCCGCCTGGTGATCGCGGAAGAGCTGCGGCTTGCCCTCGATGATCAGGGGGTCGGCCGAACCGCTGAACAATTCGCCCAGCGGCGCGCCGCGCAGATGGCAGGCGCCGCGCTCGCTGATGGCGTAGGCCAGGG
>JBJYWX010000268.1:0-10018 GCA_046259695.1 Promineifilaceae bacterium (SeqCode)
GTTCCACAATGCCGTTAAAAACCCAATAAAGCAGCGCCACGCCGCCCACGCCCCAAACAATGGCGACCAGTGTGATCAGCCACTTTGGGGCGCTGCTATCCCGCAGGAAGATAAAGCCGGCGTAAATGACTGCAAAGGAGATGAAGGGGATCACGACGGCTACAAGAATGCGGCCAAGCCAGGCAAGCAGACCGCCGCCTGCTCCAGCTACTTCACCGACGGTGTTCCCCTTTTCAATGTCATAGGTTTCCGGTTCGTTCATATCATTGCTCCTTCAGGCGGGCAACCGGTCGATGGCCCGCCGAACCCAAGGCTAAAAGAAAACGCCTGGCTCCCTCAGAGAGGGAGCCAGGCACCAATTGGTTACTGGGGCCAGGAAGCGTCGATGTCAGCCAAGACGGTATCCAGGTCAGCCGAACCGCTCACGTAATCGGTCATGCCGGTCCAGAACGTACCTGAGCCCACTTCACCGGGCATCAAGTCTGAAGCATCGAAGCGGAAGCTGGTCGCACCGTCAACCATTGCCGCCAAGTCACGTGTCAGATCGCTCGGATACATATCCGGCGTCACCTGCAAGTGTGGTGAGAAGGCGCCACCTGTCTGCAGCCATCCGGCCGAAGAATCGGGCGTCGTGAAGTATTCCATCACCGCGCGCACTTCATCGCGGTCGTTGAACATGCTCATGATGTCGCCGGCGACCAGGAACGGCTTGCCATAAGCCTCATCTACTGGCGGGAAGTAGAACACGCCGAAGTCTGTGCCGTATTCCGCTCCCTCGGGGAAGAAGCTGGTGATAAAGTTGCCCTGGCGGTGCAGCCAGCACTGCGGCGGATCCTCGAACATCGGCGTCGGCGCGTCGCCGAAGAAGGTGCCGATGATTGCATCCGTTCCACCAAAAACATAATCTGGGTTGAGCCAGATCTCGCTCCAGGTCTCGATAGCATTCTTTACCTCGGGCGAGCTGAACGGCAGTTCACCCGCTACCCAGGCGTCGTAGTTCTCCAGCGACGTCGTGCGCAGCATGAGTTCTTCCGTCCAGTCCGTGGCCGGCCAGCCGGTAGCCGCGCCGGACTCGATGCCGATGCACCACGCCGGGTCGCCATCAGAGGCGATCGTTTGCGTCAGAGCCATCAGTTCATCCCATGTCTCGGGAACTTCGTAACCGGCAGCCTCAAACTGCGCCTTGGGATAGAAAACAAAGCTCTTGGCGTTGAAGCGCTGCCACACGCCGGCCTGAATTGGTCCATCCGGCCCTTCGACCGTAGCCATTTCCAGCCAGCTGGGATTGTAGCGTTCCACCAGCAACTCTTCGGGCAGGAAGGACGTCACATCGATAATGTGACCCTGACGCGCAAAGTTGGCCATCAGACCCGGCTGCGGGAAATCTACGATATCTGGGGCATCGTTACCGTCAACGCGCACGGCCAGGGCCGCCTCGAACTCTTTTGAACCTACATACTGGATATCAATGCCGGTCTCTTCCTCAAAAGGAGCAACGGCCTGGTTAAACAGGACTTCATCCTCGTCGGTGAAGGGCCCGGCCATGGTGACCACGGCACCATCAAACTCACCTGCCAAGGCACGATCGAGGTAGCCGGCACCTATACTCTCAACGGGTGCTTCTTCTTCCGTGGCGCTCACCTGCCCGGCTACGCCGGAGGGCCAGGAAGCGTCGATGTCAGCCAAGACGGTATCCAGGTCAGCCGAACCGCTCACGTAATCGGTCATGCCGGTCCAGAACGTACCTGAGCCCACTTCACCGGGCATCAAGTCTGAAGCATCGAAGCGGAAGCTGGTCGCACCGTCAACCATTGCCGCCAAGTCACGTGTCAGATCGCTCGGATACATATCCGGCGTCACCTGCAAGTGTGGTGAGAAGGCGCCACCTGTCTGCAGCCATCCGGCCGAAGAATCGGGCGTCGTGAAGTATTCCATCACCGCGCGCACTTCATCGCGGTCGTTGAACATGCTCATGATGTCGCCGGCGACCAGGAACGGCTTGCCATAAGCCTCATCTACTGGCGGGAAGTAGAACACGCCGAAGTCTGTGCCGTATTCCGCTCCCTCGGGGAAGAAGCTGGTGATAAAGTTGCCCTGGCGGTGCAGCCAGCACTGCGGCGGATCCTCGAACATCGGCGTCGGCGCGTCGCCGAAGAAGGTGCCGATGATTGCATCCGTTCCACCAAAAACATAATCTGGGTTGAGCCAGATCTCGCTCCAGGTCTCGATAGCATTCTTTACCTCGGGCGAGCTGAACGGCAGTTCACCCGCTACCCAGGCGTCGTAGTTCTCCAGCGACGTCGTGCGCAGCATGAGTTCTTCCGTCCAGTCCGTGGCCGGCCAGCCGGTAGCCGCGCCGGACTCGATGCCGATGCACCACGCCGGGTCGCCATCAGAGGCGATCGTTTGCGTCAGAGCCATCAGTTCATCCCATGTCTCGGGAACTTCGTAACCGGCAGCCTCAAACTGCGCCTTGGGATAGAAAACAAAGCTCTTGGCGTTGAAGCGCTGCCACACGCCGGCCTGAATTGGTCCATCCGGCCCTTCGACCGTAGCCATTTCCAGCCAGCTGGGATTGTAGCGTTCCACCAGCAACTCTTCGGGCAGGAAGGACGTCACATCGATAATGTGACCCTGACGCGCAAAGTTGGCCATCAGACCCGGCTGCGGGAAATCTACGATATCTGGGGCATCGTTACCGTCAACGCGCACGGATAGGGCTGCCTCGAACTCCTTTGAACCTACATACTGGATATCAATGCCGGTCGCTTCCTCATAAGGGGCAACGGCCTGGTTAAACAGGACTTCATCCTCGTCGGTGAAGGGCCCGGCCATAGTGACCACGGTTCCTGCAAACTCACCTGCCAAGGCACGATCGAGGTAGCCGGCACCGCCGGTTGGCTCCGCCATCTCTTCCATCGGCTCCTCGGCCGTGGGTTCTTCTGCGGCTTCCTCCATCGGCGCTTCGGTCGGTTCCGCTGCCACTTCTTCTTGCGCTTCGTCTACGGCAGCAGCCACAGTGGGCGCGACTTCTTCAGCCGCTTGCTGGACCTGGCCGCCACAGGCGACCATGACCATGGCCAGGATGAGCAGTACGCTCAACCAGATAAATCGTTTCGTGTGCTTCATTAGATTCTTTTCCTCCGACGCCATTCAGGCGCTGATTAGATAAACAAATGTTGTGTCAATACAGTTTTCCCTTCTCGATAGGCACCTCCAATCACACTATCGCGGCGGCGCCGTGGTGCCGCGAACCCTTAGTTCTGTCGGCAGCAAAATGTCTTCCGCCTCGGTTGTGTCGTCCGCCATAATGCGCAGCAGCAGTTCGGCGCCAAGTACACCGGACTCAAAAAGTGATTGATCTATCGTCGTCAACTGGACATATTCGGCTGTGTCAATACCGTCGTAGCCGACTACGGCTAGATCCTCAGGCACGCCAATGCCAAGCTCGCGTGCTGCCTGTATTATGCCGATCGCCTGCATATCGCAGTAGGCAAAGAATGCAGTGGGCCGGTCCTCACGGCGCAGCAGCTTGCTCGCTGCCCTGGAGGCCGCCTCGCGTGTGATACTGCTTTCAAGGTAGTAATCTGGGCGATAGGGAACGCCGGCCGCGGCCAACGCCTGTCTGTACCCGGCGTAACGGTCGGTGACCGGCGAGCCATTGAAGGGGTTATCCGTATAGTCGCTCAAATAAGCTATACGGCGATGCCCCAGGTCCAATAGATGTTCGGTCGCCTGCCGTGCGCCGATAACATTGTTCACAATGACGCTCGGGAAGCCCGGCAGATCCACATCTACCATTACGGCCGGCAGCTCAGCAGCCAGGAATCGTTCCATATCCTCGGGCGATGGGCGCAAGGAAACAATGAGCAGCCCGTCTACGGCATTGCGCTGTACCACATTCGTCAGCAGATAATCACGGTTTTCGCTGTTTTGCACATCGAAAAGTACGAGATCATAATCGCTGATGCCTAAAATGGAGACGATGCCCTGCAAGCGCCTGACCACCGAAGGGTTGGTGAAAAAAGGAACCACGACGCCCACCGCCATGGTTTTGCCGCTGGAGAGCCTGCGCGCAGCGGCGCTGGGCGCGTAGTTGAGTTCTTCTATCGCCTCAAGGACCTTATGGCGGGTGCTTTCGCGCACCAGCTCGCTGTCGTTCAAGACCCGGGAAACCGTCCCCACGCCGACCCCGGCGTATTTGGCAACGTCACGAATGGTGACCGCCGTTGGCATCTCTTCTCTCCTGTCTATTGCCCAAGCGAAATTGGACAATATACCAGTTTGGAACCGGTTCCAAACTGGTTACATCATACAACGGGGGCAGCGAGTTTGTCAAGAGCCAACATGAACAGTTTGTGAGTGAGGGGGGAAAACAGTAGAAGCTGCGGTGTACAGCGGGCGGGCCGCGCTACATGCTGCGCCTATATTGACCACCCACACCATACAGTGTGTGCGTAATCTGGCCCAGCGAAGAGTGCTTGGTCGCTTCCATCAGCGTTTCAAACAGGTTGCCGCCGCAAACGGCCGTTTCCCGCAAGTGCTCCAGCCATGCCTGCGCGTCTTCCGGGCTGCGCGCAACTAACGCCTCTACGCGTTCGATCTGGCGAGCCTTCTCTTCCTCGGTGGCTCGTATTACTTCCGCGGGAATGATCGTCGGCGATCCGGTATCGGAGAGGAAGGTATTGACGCCAATAATCGGCAGTTCTCCGGTATGCTTCAGCCGCTCATAATAGAGGGATTCTTCCTGTATCTTGCCCCGCTGGTACATCGATTCCATCGCACCCAGCACACCACCCCGCTCGGTCAGACGCTCGAATTCCAGCAGCACCGCTTCCTCGACCAGATCGGTCAGCTCCTCAATGATAAAAGCGCCCTGCAGCGGGTTCTCATTCTGCGAGAGCCCTAATTCGCGGTTTATGATCAGCTGGAGGGCGATGGCGCGCCGCACGGACTCTTCAGTGGGCGTGGTGATCGCCTCGTCATAGGCATTGGTATGCAGGGAGTTGCAGTTGTCGTAGATAGCGTAGAGCGCCTGCAGCGTAGTGCGGATATCGTTGAAGCCAATCTCCTGGGCATGTAACGAACGGCCGCTGGTCTGGATATGGTACTTGAGTTTCTGGGCGCGTTCGTTGGCACCATACTTCAGCTTCATCGCCTTGGCCCAAATGCGGCGCGCCACGCGGCCGATGACAGCATATTCGGCATCCAGCCCGTTGGAAAAGAAAAAGGAAAAATTAGGCGCGAAGTCATTCACGTCCATGCCCCTGGCCAGGTAATACTCAACAAAGGTAAAACCGTTGGCGAGGGTAAAGGCAAGCTGCGTGATGGGATTGGCGCCCGCCTCGGCGATGTGGTATCCGGAGATTGAGACGGAATAGAAATTGCGCACGTGGTGTTCGATGAAATAAGCTTGCACGTCACCCATCAAGCGCAAGGAGAATTCCGTGGAGAAAATGCAGGTGTTTTGCGCCTGGTCCTCCTTGAGGATATCCGCCTGCACCGTGCCGCGTACGCTGGCAAGAGCGCGGGCCTTAATACCTTCATAAATGTCCGGCGCCAGGATCTGGTCGCCGCTCAGACCTAAAAGCAAAAGACCAAGGCCGTCGTTGCCCTCCGGCAGATTGCCAAAATAGCGCGGCCGTTCCAGTCCCTGATCATCATACAGTTCGCGCAGCCTGGCCTCGACCTGATCTTCGAGCCCGTGTTCACGAATGTACAGCTCACACTGTTGGTCAATGGCCGCATTTAAGAAAAAGGCCAGCACCGTTGCCGCGGGGCCATTGATCGTCATCGAGACCGAGGTTGATGGATCACAGAGGTCAAAGCCGCTATAAAGTTTCTTGGCGTCATCGAGACTGGCGACAGACACGCCGGAATTACCAATCTTGCCATAAATGTCCGGCCTGCGATGCGGATCTTCGCCGTACAGGGTGACCGAATCAAAGGCCGTGGAGAGGCGTTTAGCTGGCATACCAAGTGAGACGTAATGGAAGCGGCGGTTAGTTCGTTCCGGCTCCCCCTCCCCGGCGAACATGCGTGTCGGGTCTTCACCGCTGCGTTTGAAGGGGAAGACACCGGCAGTGTAAGGAAATTGGCCGGGCACGTTTTCCTGCAGGCGCCAGCGCAAGATATCACCCCAGGCTTCGTAGCGCGGCAGGCTGATCCGCGGGATACGTGTATGGGACAGTGTCTCTGTCTGCGTCTCCACGGCAATGTTGCGGCCGCGCACCCGGTAAACGAATTTCCCTGCGCCGTAGGCAGCGCGCAGGGCCTCCCATTCCGCCAGCAGTTCGAGGTTGGCCGGATCTATGGCGTTCTCTGCCGCTTCACGGAGCTTGTCCAATTCGCCGCGGACCGCCTGATCTACATCCGGACTCAGGGCGCCCATCGTCTGCCGGATAGCATAAAGCCGGTTGGCAGCTGCTGCCTGTCCGGCCACCCACTGGTCATAAACGCGAATCGCGTCCACTATTTCAGCCAGATAACGTACGCGACCCGGCGGGATGATCGCAATCTTGGCCGTTTCCTCAGCCTCCGAATCAAAGGGCACGGCCGGCTGCCCATCTAAGGTGGCGAGCAGCGCCTGGTAGAGATGGCTTACACCGGGATCATTGAACTGCGAGGCGATCGTGCCGTATACAGGTAGGGTCTTCTCATCCACCTCAAAGAGGCCACGGTTGCGGCGCACCTGTTTACGCACATCGCGCAGCGCATCCAGCGCTCCCAGCTTGTCGAATTTGTTGATGGCCACTACATCAGCAAAATCGAGCATATCGATCTTTTCCAACTGGGTCGTAGCTCCAAACTCAGGGGTCATGACGTAAAGGGAAACATCGGCAACATCCACCACTTCCGTGTCGGATTGGCCGATGCCTGATGTCTCCAGAATGATCAGATCGAATTGGGCGGCTTTAAGAATGGCGAGCACCTCGCGTATGTGCGACGAAAGAGCGAGGTTGGATTGGCGCGTGGCCAGGGAGCGCATGTAGACACGTTCGTCATAAACGGCGTTCATGCGGATGCGATCGCCAAGCAGGGCACCGCCGGAGCGGCGCTTGCTGGGATCAACAGACACGATGGCCAGGTGCTTTTCCGGAAAATCGCGCAGGTAACGGCGCACGATTTCGTCGGTAAGCGAGGACTTGCCTGCACCACCCGTACCCGTAATGCCAAGGACCGGCGGTTCGGCCAGGCTGTGCAGGTGTTCTTGCACGTCCTGTAGAATGGGCTGCACCAGCTCCGGCTCATTTTCAACGGCCGAAATAAGACGCGCCAGCGCCCGCTCAGATACCCATTTCTTAACCGCCGGATCGACGGCAGCAGCCACCTGGCCTTTGTCCAAAGCGGGAGCCAGCTCGCCGTAGGCCTCGTTAATCGTTTCGCGCCGGCGCCCCGTATCCAGCCTCCCGGTCGGATAGTCAGCCTGGCGCAGCAAATCATTGATCATGCCCTGCAGGCCCAAGGCACGGCCGTCATCAGGGGAGTATATACGCGAAATACCATAGGCCTGGAGCTCCGCCGCTTCATTCGGAAGGATGGTTCCGCCGCCTCCACCAAAAACCTTGATATGTCCAGAACCACGCTCGCGCAGCAAATCAACCATGTAGCGAAAAAACTCCATGTGCCCGCCCTGGTAGGAAGTCACGGCGATTGCCTGCGCATCCTCCTGAATGGCTGCCGTAACAATCTCGTGCACGGAACGATTGTGCCCAAGATGAATCACTTCGGCGCCGGATGACTGCAGAATGCGGCGCATAATGTTTATCGCCGCGTCATGGCCATCGAATAATGAACCGGCGGTGACGATTCTGACCTTGTTCGTGAGGGTATAGGGTACCGCGCTGCTCATGGGCTCCTGCTTAACTCAGACGAGTTCCATCTCGATCCCGCCGATCCAACCGGCCACCACGTTATATATCTCCCCGGTAATGATACCGCCGAGAAATCCCATGATGCCGTAAAAGATAGGCCAGATGATGATTGAGCCAATACCAAATAGAACTCCGAAAAGCGCGTCACCGCTTGCATCGGCCAGTGCCGCGCCGCCGACCACGCTGACGCAGGAGAAGATGGCGCCCATAACCAGCCCGATAATGAGATAGATGAAGCCCATGATCTTGCCCAATGAGAGCGGCGAAAGTCGCCTGACCTGTACCATATTTTTCTCCACGTAAGTCCTCATAAGAGCGGGTTGTGTCCTAAAGATGCTGCCGGCAGCCGCGCGCCCCAGCGCTGTCCGGATTGCTCGTATCAGTTTACCATATGTTTTGAGATGGGTAATGCCGCCGAGGCCATGGACGCGCCGCTGCTTTAGGCATGGTGAAAATGAGCAACTAAAGTAGAATAGCAGGTGATTATCATCTATTCCAATGCTGAACATGGCGCCCGCGCGGCGTGCCAGGCCGAAGTATACCTAGTTGCGCGTTACACCGGCGTGAGCGTTCCATGTCTGAAGGAGTCTTAGACCGATGGTCCCACGCGAGACATACACGGTTGAAGTCGCAGGACTGACGCGCCATTTCCCCCTCTTTGAAGTCGCGCCAGGTGTGCGTATTGCCATTTTCAATATGCTTGGCGATACCTTTGTCGTAAAGGCCGCCGCCGCGGCGCTGGCGGAGCGGCTTAAAGATATCTCCGCCGATGTGCTGGTGACCGCCGAGGCCAAGAGCATCCCCCTCATCTATGAAATGAGCGCTCTGATGGGTCTGCCCTATGTGGTCCTGCGCAAGACATACAAGAGCTACATGGGTGATGCGATTAAGGCGCAGACGCATTCAATTACGACGGGAAACACGCAGACGCTCTATCTGGACGAAAAAGATCGCGGCCTGGTTAGCGGCCGCCGCGTCATCCTTGTGGATGATGTGGTCAGCACCGGCAGCACGCTGCAAGCAATGCAAGAGGTAGTCAAGAGTGCCGGCGGCAACATCCTGCAGGTTGCCGCAATCTTTACGGAGGGGGATGCTGATTGGTCACACGTGATTGCTCTCGAAAACCTGCCGGTATTCGTTGACGAGGCGGCATAGCTTGTACCAGCCATGAGCTCAGCGGCGTCCCTTTCCATTTTTAACCATCTTTTCGCTTCCGTGGCGGAGGAGATGGGACTGACGCTGAGGCGCACCGCCTACAGCCCTAACATCAAGGAACGACTCGACTTTAGCTGCGCGCTTTTCTGGCTACCAGAAAAGGACAGGCAGCATAGCGCGATGGGCGGCCCGCTAATGCTTGCTCAGGCCGCCCATATCCCGGTCCATCTCGGGGCAATGCCGGCGTCGGTCAGGGCAGCAGTCGCCGCCTGCGACCCTCTGGCGCCGGGCGACATCGTTCTGCTCAACGATCCCTACCAGGGCGGCAATCACCTGCCCGATCTAACAATGGTTTCGCCCATTTTCACCATACCCGGCTCAGACCGGCCGCAGTTCTTGGCGGCCAGCCGCGCCCACCATGCCGACGTGGGCGGCATGTCGCCGGGTTCTATGCCCCTATCAACCGAGCTGTTCCAGGAAGGGATCATTATTCCTCCGCTCAAACTGATCGCCAAAGGTGAGCGCAATGAAGCGGTGTGGCAGCTGCTGCTGCGCAATGTGCGTACACCGCTCGAACGTGAAGGCGACCTGGCCGCGCAAATCGCTGCCCACACTATTGGTGAGCAGCGTATGCGAGAAATTGTCGAGCGCTATGGGCAAGACGCCGTAGAGGAAAATGCGGGCCACTTGATTGCTTATGCTGAACAGATGACTAGGCAGGCCATCGCCGCCATACCGGACGGCACTTATCGATTTGAGGATTTCCTTGACGACAACGGCCATACTTCTGAGCCGGTGAGAATTGCCGCAGCGATCTCAATTGTCGATGAAGAAATGCGGGTTGATTTCGAGGGCACGGCGCCAGCAGTGCGCGGCAACGTAAACGCCGTGCCGGCCATCGCGGAATCGGCGGCCATTTACTGCCTGCGTTGCACGGCGTTGGCCTTGCTGGCGATAGATTTGCCGATGAATGAAGGCGCGCTGCGCCC
>JBJYWX010000269.1:0-4208 GCA_046259695.1 Promineifilaceae bacterium (SeqCode)
AATTTGATAGTCAGGCCCTATTTGTCGACAAATAATTATAATTTTAATTTTCCTTTTACGCCCGGGACCACGATATCGGTAACCCAGCCCATGCCTGCCACAACGCTGGACCTGCAGCCGTTCGCCACAGTGAACTATTCTTGGGAAGGAATCACGGATGATGGCCAGTCTACCCTAGCCCAGGATAAGTTCGTATATGAGGACGACAGGTTTTACTGGCATCGGATGCCGCGGCCGCCGTTTACTGCACATTGGACAGAAGGTGGGCCCGATTTTGGCCAGACCGTAATCGACACGGCTGAGGTTACCATGGAATACTTGAATGCGCTGCTGCCTCAGGACAGCGACCAGCCAATTGATATATACGTTTACCCGTCCTCTGCCGAACTTCGATCCGCCTTAATCTCGGCAGGTCATGCTGCAGAAATGTCAGGCCCTCGAGCGCTAGGGGTTGCCCTTGTTACCGCCGTAAACGAGCAGACTGCGGCAGACGAGCTTAAGCAAACCGTACCATACGAATTGGCGCAGCTATTTCTTTCACGATCCGCTGGAGAGGAAATAGAGCGACTACCATGGTGGCTCAAAGAAGGTATCGCGATGAGTGCGCGTCAGCAGGCAAGCCCCCACCAGGAAAACTTGCTGGCGGATGCTGTACAGCAAGGAGATACAATTCCTCTTTGGCGACTTTGCGTGACTCCGCAGGACAGCGGAGAGCGCGCCGAACTGGCCGCCGCCGAAAGTGCATCGTTAATTGCGTATTTGCTCAAAGAGCGACCACCGGGAACAATTGCCAGCTTGTGGAATGCATACCTTTCCGGTGATGATTGTGCTGCCGGTGTACAGCACGTGCTTGGACAGACCCTGGACGATCTTGAGGCAGACTGGTTGACTAGTTTATCCAGGTCTTCTACGGGAGCGGGCTCCTGGCGTGACAAGGGCGTCTGGCTACTACTTCTTGCCGGTGGGACATTTTTGGTCCTGTTATTGACTAGATTGACACTCAGTCGCAGTATTGGAGAGCCTAGATGAATGACAATGACGAAATGGCACCGGAAGGATTCGACAGTGAGGCTCAGGAATCTGCTTTCACCAATGCTTTTCGAAAAGGAACCTGGCTTCTGCATAATGGGAATGCGGCCGAGGCAGCGCCGCTCCTGGAACGGGCCTATCAGCTGCGCCCGGACGAAGTAGATGCAGGCATCAACTTGGCCGGAGCGTATATCCTTACGAAGAAGTTCAGCAAGGCGACGGCGATTCTTGAGCCGCTGAGTGACAAATATCCAGATCATGCGATGGTGTGGACCAATTTGGGCGCAGCATATCTAGGCAATCCGGTTCTGGCTGGCGAAGAACATCAGCTTCGGGCGATAGACGCCTTCAAGAGAGCGCTGGCCATCGATCCGCTTTCGCCAAGTGTGGCCTATAATATTGGTTTGATTTATCGAGACCGCGGCGATAAGGACAAAGCTATCCATTGGTTCCAGCGGGCTCTAGAGACCAACCCACTTGACGAGCACGCTCGTAATATTCTCACCAAGCTAGAGGCGGGATAATATGAGTGGCATCAACGAAATTCAACTATCATGAAATTAGACGAACGTTTCCTGCCGTTCCAGCGGCGCATGCGCCAGAAAGGCTTGCCCGAGCTGTTTATTGACAGTTTTGCTTACTACTACCATCAACTGCTTCTAGGTGACACGGGTTTGATTTTCGATAAAGATATTACCTCTGTCGGTACACTCGATCACCTTCATAGGCTGCCATCTCGTCTGCAAAAGAAAGGCGAAGAGGCGCTGGCTCGAACTGCCCTTGTCAAACTTAACGGTGGTTTGGGAACGAGCATGGGTCTTGAGCAGCCGAAGTCACTCCTGGAGGTAAAAGACGGTTTCACGTTTTTGGACATAATCGCAGGCCAGGCGATTGAGGCGCAAGTCCCTCTCATTCTTATGAACAGTTTTGCAACGGAGGAAGAGTCACGGTATGCCCTATCTCGGCAGAAAGACCTTATTGACGACGTTTCTCAGACGTTTATCCAGCACATGGAACCGAAAGTACGCTGCGAGGACTATGCACCGGCCGAATGGCCAGAGGAGCCAGACCTTGCGTGGTGTCCGCCTGGACATGGAGATATTTATATCGCCATGGTGACTCAAGGCATATTGGGGGAATTGTTGGATGCAGGCTACCGTTATGCTTTCGTATCTAATGCCGATAACCTTGGCGCTACGCTCGATCTGCTACTCCTTGGCTATTTTGCCGAGAATGGCTTTCCATTTATGATGGAAGTCGCAGAGAGAACTGAAAGTGATCGCAAGGGCGGTCACCTTGCCCGCCACCGCGATGGACGCCTTCTACTTCGCGAATCGGCACAATGTCCTCCGGATGCCGAGGATCTTTTCCAGGATATTGAGCGCTATAGCTACTTCAATACCAATAATCTATGGATTTATCTTCCCGCGCTTGATCGAAAGCTCCGTGAAAAAGAGTATAATTTGTGCCTACCAATGATTCGCAACAAGAAGACCGTTAACCCGCGTGATGAACAGTCTACGCCTGTTTACCAGCTAGAGACGGCTATGGGATCTGCTATCGAGGTTTTCGAAAATGCGCAAGCTGTAGTTGTTCCGCGCAGCCGCTTCGCTCCGGTCAAGAAGACTGATGACCTGCTTGTGGTTCGTTCTGACGTTTATGACCTTACTGATAATTTTGCCGTGCAAATGCGTGAGGAACGTAAGGGTGTACCGCCTGCGGTAGAGCTTGATGAAACTTACTATCAATTTGTAGGGGATTTTGACCAGCGCTTTGCACAAGGAGCCCCATCACTCCTAGAGTGCGAACGACTACGGATAGAGGGTGACTTCTCTTTTGGGGCCGGCGTAAAGATCGTGGGCGAGGTCGTATTGGTTAACGGCTCAGAGGGTCAGGTTCAAATACCGGACGGAACGCTCCTCCAAAGTGAAAATACAGTAGTTGAAGGACAATCTTCGGCGTAGAAGCTTTATGAAAAAGCAGTTGGTTGTTGTGGGGGGAGGGCTTGCAGGCAGCGAGGCCGCCTGGCAAGCCGCCGAATCCGGCGTAGAAGTTACTCTTTTCGAAATGCGGCCGGTCAAGAGTACGCCGGCGCACGCTACAGATAAGCTTGCCGAATTAGTTTGTAGTAACTCGCTTGGTTCAGCACTTGTTAACAAGGCAGCAGGCGTTCTGAAAGCGGAGCTGCGCGGCCTAGGTTCGCTGATCTTGAGCTGCGCCGAAGAAACGGCCGTACCCGCCGGGTCTTCCCTGGCAGTTGATCGCGATCTCTTTGCCGATTGCGTTAGCAAGCGCATCGCGAAGCATCCTAGCATCACGATCGTCAGGGAAGAGGTAACTCGCCTGCCGGAGCATCCGGCTGTCATTGCTTCTGGCCCCCTTACGTCAGATGGCTTGGCGCGCGAACTGGCGCGGCTTTCTGGTGAGCCATATCTGTATTTCTATGATGCTGTTTCACCGATTGTACATGCAGATTCGATCAACATGTCAGTCGCCTTTCGCCAGTCACGGTACGATCAGGGTGACGAGGAAGCAGGTGATTACATAAACTGCCCATTGGACCAATCAGAATATGAAACCTTTGTTCAGGCTTTAAGAGATGCCGAGACGATCGCCCTGAAACAGTTCGAGCAAGAAGATCCGCAATTTTTTGAAGGTTGTATGCCGGTGGAAGTTCTGGCGCAGAGAGGTCACAAAGCACTTGCATTCGGACCATTGCGGCCGGTGGGCCTCCTAGATCCGCGAAGTGGCAGGCGGCCCTATGCCGTTGTTCAGCTGCGTCAGGATAACGTTTCGGCTTCACTTTATAATATGGTTGGATTCCAAACGAACCTGCGTTGGGGTGAGCAGCGCCGGGTACTCCGTTTGATCCCTGGTCTTGAAGATGCGGAATTCTTGCGCTACGGCATGATGCACCGTAACACCTACGTGAATGCGCCGCGCCTATTACAGCCGACCCTCCAATGGCGTGCACGGGCAGACCTATTCTTTGCCGGCCAGATCACTGGCGTTGAAGGCTACATGGGTAATGCTGCCACTGGGTTGGCGGCAGGCATTAATGCAACTCGATTGCTCAGTGGCCGTGCGCCTGTTATCTTCCCTACTGATACGATGTTGGGTGCCCTATGCCATTACGTGACGCATGCTGACGCAGGACATTTTCAGCCGATGAAGGCCAA
>JBJYWX010000270.1:0-3716 GCA_046259695.1 Promineifilaceae bacterium (SeqCode)
CAAGCAGCCCCTATAGGTCCTGGCCAAGGACATCGACAATAAGGCCCTACTGGATGGCCCCAGGGACGCCTTGCAGCGCATCCATTTCCGCGTGCGTGAACTCAACTGGATCAGTGGCGAGAGGCCGTCTGCCGACCAATCCTTGGTGGTAAAGATACGTTACAAGGCCAAGGCTGTTGCCTGCCACATTATCGCTTCCGCAGCAGATCAGGTTGAAGTCGTTCTTGACGAACCGGCGACAGGCGTGACTCCGGGCCAGGGGGCCGTATTCTATGAGGACAATGTGTGCATAGGTGGCGGGCTTATAACGGCGGAAACGGGCGCGGAAAAGGTGATTGCGACTCCCAGGGCTGCCGTAGATAAGGGAGCATGAAATGGGCGGAACAG
The DNA here is from genome assembly GCA_046259695.1 of Promineifilaceae bacterium (SeqCode). GTDB lineage: Bacteria > Chloroflexota > Anaerolineae > Promineifilales > Promineifilaceae > JAACFF01. The sequence continues at coordinate 388 of JBJYWX010000270.1, forward strand.
CTTCTGGATTAGTCCTAGCCCTTCTATTGGCAACGGCCTATGCTGCGCTGTTTCACTTCTTGATCGGCGGTTCGTTACGCAGGCTCATCCTCTATATTATTGCGGCCTGGATTGGGTTCGCCATCGGACACTTTCTTGGCCAGGTACTCGCTGTCGACTGGTTGAAACTCGGACCACTTTATTTGTTCAGCGCAAGTATTGGCGCTTGGATCACCCTTTTTGGCAGCTATTGGCTGGCCGGACGAACCGGGTGAAGGGTTTTGAATGGCAGTCTTGTTAATGCTATACTCAAGAGCTAGAGATTTTTGATGGATAGCATACAGCCACCTGTTGAATACTCCCCACCAGTGGAGCAGAGCGAATATATTCGCCGATCCTATGTCATAATCGGTGTCATTATCGCTGTGGCCCTGGCGCTGCTCTTTACCGTCGGCGTGCTCTGGTTGGCCCGTACCCAGGGTGCAACGATGGAAGCGCTGCGCGACATAATGATAATCGTGCTGGCGCTTGAGTCTTGCGTTTTTGGCATTGTACTGATGCTCATGCTGATAATGATAATTCGCTTGGTGAATATGCTTGAATTCGAAATAAAGCCTATTCTTGAGAAGACAAATGAAACACTTGGTACAGTACGTGGCACAACAACATTTGTCAGTGACCATGTTGTAACGCCGGTAGCCCGCGCGACGAGTTATGTCTCCGGCTTGCGAAGTGGTGTACGTACGTTATTCGGCAATCCAAGACGTAACCTTCCAGACTGAGAGGTGAAGTAAACAATGAGCGATAACGGTAGTGATTTCGGAGCATTTCTTGGTGGGTTTGTTATAGGCGGGCTTGTTGGCGCGGCCGTGGCCTTGGTGCTCGCGCCGCAGTCCGGTGAGAAGACGAGATCGCAAATTTCCGGCAAAAGCCAGGAATTTGTAGACGCAACAGAGGAACGCTATCAGAGCGCCATGGACGCGGCGGGCGATTACGCCCAAGATCTGAGTGACCGCGCCAACCAGTTCGGAGACGAAGTAGAGAAACAAGCTCGCATCATCCTTGATGCGGGACGCGACGATGCCGCGGATGAAAATGGAAGCGCCTCATCCGGCAGTGCGGGAGACGAGTTAGACGAGACTTCGAGCTAAACGCTCCACGTCCATTTCCAAAAACGACTGGATTGGGCATTAGTCCGCTTGAGGACTATCCAGTCTAGGAAGACAGGCGCTTCATCTGGGTGGAGGATGGAACGCCTGTTTTTTCGTGCAGAATTCGAATCGCATAGAGGGATGCCCATGTACATGATTGGTTCCATTTACTACCTATAGGTAGGCGATTTGCTTGATTACCATGATCCCAGTCGATCCCCCCACAATTTCAGATCTGCTCGGACGCATTCCTGATGGCATGGACGGGGCCACGCGTGCGCGCGTGCTCGCCGCCTATGAATTTGCTGAGGCCGCCCATCAAGGTCACTTGCGCGAGTCCGGTGAGTCTTACTTGCAGCACGATCTAATAGTTGCCACGTACATGATGGAGTTGGATGTCGACATCGATACGCTCATCGCCTGTCTGTTACATGACAGCCTGCTTGAACATACTGGTGTAACTGCCCAGAAGCTCGAACAGAACTTCGGCCGTGAAATCGCTTCCATTGTATCCGGCTTGAATAACTTGCTTGCCTACGCCAATCAATCCAAAGTAAAAACGCAGACAAACGGCGACATTGATAAACACGCTTTGGAGATGGTACGCCAGGCAATCCTCTCGATCATCGAAGGTGATATTCGTGTCATTCTCATTCGCATGGCCGACTGCGTCGTTGACCTGCGTTGTGCAGATCGCTTTTCTCCCGAACGCCAGATGGAAGTCGCGGGCCAGGCGATGCATATCTACGCGCCGCTGGCCAACAGATTAGGTATTTGGCATCTCAAATGGGAATTAGAGGATCTGGCCTTCCGTTACCTCGATATGGAAAACTACCAAAAACTCGCGCGCAGGCTGGCGGAACGACGCGCCGAACGGTCGCGGCGCATTGAAGAAGCGGCGGGTCATCTACAGGCTATCATCGCCGAAATGGGGTTGGACGGTGTGGTTTCCGGGCGGTCCAAACATATCTATTCAATCTATCGCAAAATGCAGGTGAAAGAACTTGACTTCGACCAGATTTACGATGTCGAAGCGCTGCGCGTCATCCTCGGTCCCCGTGATAGAACCGCTTATCAAAAGATGAGCGCCCAGGAAAAAGCGGATGAGGATCGCAGCATTTGTTATCAGGTGCTTGGTGCCGTTCACAGTCTATGGCAGCCGATTCCCAAAGAGTTCGATGATTACATCGCTTCTCCCAAGCCGAATGGCTACCGCTCTCTCCATACGGCCGTTATTGACACGACAACCGGACAAAAGTTCGAAGTTCAGATCCGCACTGAGGGTATGCATGAGGAGGCTGAAAAGGGTATCGCCGCACATTGGGCCTACAAAGAAGGTGGCGAACGCGTCAGCGCTTCCGCGCAGAAACGGATTCAAAACCTGCGCGAACTCTTATCCACCCTCCAGGACAGCGTCGTCGGTGACTCGAGCGGTCTTCTCCTGGAGAAAGAAATGCTCGCCGAGCGCATCTATACCTTCACTCCCAACGGAGACGTCATAGAACTGCCCAGCGGCTCCACACCGATTGATTTCGCCTACCAGATACACACCCAGGTAGGCCATCGCTGCCGTGGCGCGCGTGTCAACAGTAAGATGGTCAGCCTTGATCACAAACTTTCCTCAGGTGATCGTGTCGAAATTATTACTGCCAAGCGAGCCGGCCCGAGCCGTGATTGGATGAACGCGTCGCTAGGATACGTTGGCAGTGCAAGGACACGCAGCAAAGTTCGGCAGTGGTTCCGCAAACAAGAACGTGGCAAGAACATCCAGCAAGGTCGCGAAGTTGTGGAGCGAGAACTGCGACGTCTTGGCCTTGCCGATTCATACACGGTCGAAGAAATAGCCCACGCGTTGAAATATGATGATGTGAAAGAGTTCCTGGCCCGCGTGGGTTTTGGCGACATTCAGAGTGCACAGATCAGCGGCGCCATCCAGCTCATGGACAAGAGCCTGAAACCTGATGACAAAGAACTCTTGCCCCTGCTGCTGCCCGAGAAACCAAGCAAGCCGAAAGGCCTCACAGTGTTAGGTGTGAGCGGTCTGGCAACCAAAATGGCTGGCTGCTGCAACCCAATTCCGCCGGAACCGATAGTCGGCTATATCACGCGCGGCCATGGCGTCACGATCCATCGCCAGGACTGTAAGCAAATCGAGGCAATCACCGATCGGGAACGGATAATCAAAGAGGTGGACTGGGG
>JBJYWX010000271.1:0-4678 GCA_046259695.1 Promineifilaceae bacterium (SeqCode)
AGATACACGAGATTCTGGCGGCAAGATCGATCTGGTTGTCCTCAGCCATGTGGATGCCGATCACGTTGTCGGACTTTTGGATCTTCTGAAGGAGTTGGTCGAGCAGAGAAGAGAAAACCAGAGCGAAACAATAACTATTGAAGGGCTGTGGCATAACTCCTTTGGCCAGACGCTGGGCCCCGCCGTGGAGCGCAATCTAGAGCGGCAGATGCGGGGTTCGATTTTGCCGCGTGGTGAGATGCCCGTGGCCGAATTTCAAGAACGCAGCATTGCCCAGGGACATGAATTAACCGCGCTGGCTCGCGGTTTAAAAATCCCCATCAACGTTCACTTTCGCAACACGCCGGATAGATTGGTCTGTGTCGAGAATATGGATGTGCCGTTTGAGTTTGGCAATCTTAAAGTAACCATCGTCGGTCCCACGAAGACCACCCTAAAAGAGCTGCAAGATGAGTGGGAAGATTGGCTGGATAAACAGAAAAAGGTTGAAGCAACAACGACGGATGCGGAGGCGGACGCCCGCGCCTTGGATAAAAGTGTGCCCAATCTGAGCAGCATCATGCTTCTGGTGGAAGGGGATGGAAAAACGGTGCTGCTTACCGGGGACGGCCGTGGCGACCATCTGGAACAGGGCATGCGGCAGGCAGGTGTTCTCAATCCGGATGGCACGTTGCATGTCGACGTCTTTAAACTGCCGCATCACGGCAGCAATGCTAATGTAACCGCGGATTTCTTTGAGCGCATCACGGCCAATACCTATCTGATCTGCGCCGACGGTTCCAATGATAATCCTGATTTCCAGACACTGGAATGGCTGGTGCAAGCCGTGGCTAAGCAGGGGCGACAATTTCATATTGTGGCCACGACTGAAACGCCGTCAATCAAGAAGCTGGTTGCGCAGTATGATCCCGATGAATTCAATTACTCATTGGTATTTATCGAGGATGGGGAGCACTTCGTTACCATTGATCTCGCAAAAGTTCCGTCTCAGAAGGGCGAAGATCTTACAGATATAAATGGCATTGGACCCGTATTTAACGGCCGTTTGCAGCAGGCAGGAATAACCACACGCGCCCAGCTGCTGGCCCTTACGCCTGAGGAACTGGCTGCAATCTTGCAGACAAATCAGAAACGGGCAGAGAATATCTTGCAGGCTGCAAGGAGTTGAATGAAATTTGTAGAGCAACTTACTGAGTTGCTTCGCGCCCGAAGGACGCCCGCAACTTGCGACGTTGCTCTACATATTCGGAGGAGTAGAATGTCATGTTCTCTGGATATAGGGAAGCGCAAGAACTCCCACGCGTTATTCATATCTCGATTGCCCGCTACCACCGGCACCTGCCGCAGCCTGGCGAGCCGCTGACGTTTCTCGTCTCGATTCACGAGGAAGGTACAGGTGTTACCTGGCAGCAAAACGTCCAGGTTTCCCTGGAGCAGGAGCAGGACCTGGTCGATGCCGTGCACGCTCTGCATCTGTGGAGCCTGGACCTCGCGAATACGCCCGAGCAAGCGTGGGAGCTGGTAGATATGATTGGAGAGCAGTTGTTCGATATCTTCATCAAACCTGCCGGCTGGGGCGTGCTGCAAAATCTGCCGCCAACGGCCGTTCTTCTGGACGTCGACGAAACAATTCTCAACCTGCCGTGGGAGTTGATCCGTTTTCCGGATGGCCCTATCGTATTGCAGGAACCATTCGGCCGTCTGGTAACCACGCGGGTTCCACTGCAGCCCGGGCGCGATCCCCTGCAAGAAGATGCGGTGGTGCGATTCCTGGTTGTCGCCAATCCAACCAGCGATCTGGGCATCACTGAGTCGACGATTGCCACACTCACCGAACTGGAAGGAAACCACGGACCATTTCGTGTGGAGGTGGACGTGCTGGCCGAAGATAAAGCGACCGTGGCCAACTTTCTCAAAAAGCTCGAAGGCAGCGATTTTGACATCCTGCACTTTGCCGGGCACGCTTATTTGCATCCGGATCAGCCGGGGCACAGCGCACTGCGCTTTGCCGATGGTGATCTGACGGCCGACGAGGTGGTAGCGCTGACAGAAGTGTGGGAAAAGGCGCCGTACTTTGTGTTCAACAGCGCCTGCGAATCGGCGCGCGGCGTGCGTGGTTTGCGCCTTGTTTCGCAAGATAACCAGGGAAACGGCCTGGCTGCCGCTTTCCTGGCTACCGGCGTTTATGGCTATGCGGGCTATTTTTGGCCGGTGACCAACAGCGGTGCAGGGATGTTTATGTCCACATTCTATAGGGCCATGTTTATGCTGGAGAATGTGGGACTCGCCTACCTGGAAGCGCGCAGGCGGGTCGCCGGAGAACTGCCGGTGGAGGAGGGAGATCTGACCGCCTACAGCGCCGTTTTGTATGGCGATGCCGCTTCCAAACACCGGCGCGATATTTACACGGCCGCCTGACAAGAAACAGATTACGACCGGTCGTTTTGGGAGGCGGCCGGTTTTTCCTAAATTTCCCGAAGGAGCCACTATCATGTCTACCAATTCAAAAAACTCAGGAAATGGCGATCTCTTTTTTCAAGGGATTGTCTCCTCCTATGTTGATCTGGAAAAGAACCCCCGCTTCCAGCGTCGTGACTGGCTGGCGCGCGAAGTGGAAAAACGTCTGAAGAAGCCGGACGGCCGTTTTATCCTGCTGACGGCCGAACCCGGCTTTGGCAAAAGCGTGTTCATGGCCCAACTGGCCCATGATCATCCGGACTGGCCGCGTTACTTTATCCGCCGTGACCAGCGAGAACTGTTGGCCGGTGTGGGCAGCCGCTCATTCCTGTTGCGCATCGGCTACCAGCTCGCTGCCCTTTATCCCAAACTCTTCGAACGTGATGCGCTGCAGATCGCCGTGGAACAGCGTATTGGCGATGTTGAAGACAAGGGCCAGGTCGTTGGCGCTGAGTTGGAGAAGATCATCGCTTCACCCTTCTACGAGAAGGGGGTCATAAAGATAATTCAGCACATCGATAAAGTATCAGGCAAAGTTGTTGGGCTGCATCTGGGTGAGATTGTAATCGAGTCCAGGGAGATCGAAATAGAGGATCTAATGTATATGGCCCTCATCGATCCCGCGCGCGCCTTGCAGAAGCTGCACCCGGGCCGGCAGATCGTCATTCTAATTGATGCGCTGGACGAAGTACGCTACCAGAACGTCGAGAACAATGTTCTCACCTGGCTCACTGCCTGCCCCGATCTGCCGGGTAACATACATTTTGTCCTGACGTCCCGCCCTCCTGCTGGCGACGTGCAACACTTCGTGGATAAACAGCAGAGCCGGACTCAGCGGCTCTCCCTGGAAGGTGAGTTAGACGATGCCTTTCGCTCCCATATTGATAAGGAAGTGAGTACCTATGTCGACGGGCTTCTGAAAGACCCACGCGTGCGCACTTTGCTAGAGAAACAGCCGGATGGCGTGAGTCAAGTTCGAGAAGAGCAAATTGCGAAAGCGGAAGATAAAGAAAAACAGCCGGACGGTGTGAATCATTTTCGTAAAGAGGCAATAGCCAAAGCGGAAGGCAATCTGGGCTATCTGGATGCCCTGGCCAGAGGGATCGATCAGGCACTGGAGCCCTATGATGAGCAGGCTCTGTTGGCGCTCCTGACTCTCGATCATCTGCCGGATGATATGCAGGGTCTTTATGCCTTTTTCCTGCACCAGATCAAAAATGAAAAAGTAGGTGATACTAAAGTCCTGGTAACAATACCCGATACAGGTGCGCAGGACTTTGTTAGCATGTGGTCAGCGGTCTATTTTCGAATGTTAGCCGTGCTTACGGTCGCATTTGAGCCCATCACCCTGGAACAGATCAAAAATCTCGGTAACATTCTTGTTGAATGGAGTGATCTCAACATAGCCAAAGACAACCTTCTCCAATTCCTGGATATTGTGGACAATCGCTATCGTCTTTACCACGCAACGCTGCCAGAATTTCTAACCGGTAGCCAGACAAAGTATGACCACGACACGCAAGATCTCTATATTGACGCCGCACAGTGGCATAAGCACATCATTGCCAGTTTCCGTGATGGTGCGGAGACTTGGCAGGAGGTTGCCTGGGATGCAATCGATGACTATGGCTTACGGTATCTGGGCGAACACCTGTTTGCCCTAAGTGAGAACAAGACCTACCGGCAATTACTACATGACCTGGTGCAGACGGAACAGTTTGCTCAGGCACAGCTTGACCGGTGGCACTCCCCGCGTTTCACACTATCTGATCTGCAGTTGGCGCTGGATGTAGCCCTTGAGGAGGAAAACCTGGGTCTTTCCTGGAAACATATGAATCGCTACCGGGATATCCAATATCAGGAGAGAGCCACTCGGCGGATTGAAGAACGTGTGCAAGAGGGTGATTATGATGTTGCCCTGGAAATTACCAGCCTATACGGCTATATGCCTGCCTCGCAGGCGCTCATGCGTCTGTGGATTGCCTGGAAAGCAGCCGTAGAACAGCGGCCAGAGGCCGCTAAAGCCGCTCAACTTGCGCTGGATGGCTTGCCATCAAGAGATTCCCTGCTTCAAAAATTTAAGAGGCCAGATTCTTTGGCTTACGGAGTAGAGGAATCCACGGACGCGCTAACCGAAGCATTCATACGGATGCTGATTCTCGTAACTCGTACTGCTGCCTCGACAATAGAGGCTTGTCATGCTTGGTTACCACATGCCTCT
>JBJYWX010000272.1:0-12132 GCA_046259695.1 Promineifilaceae bacterium (SeqCode)
GCGGCGTCATTTATGGCATTCGCCTGCTCGAGGTGCTGCGCAGCGTGCCGGATGTTGAGACACACCTGGTTGCCAGCAGCGCGGCGGCGATGACGATGGGCATGGAGACGCCCTATACTATAGAAGACGTCAAGGCGCTAGCTGATGTCAGTTACCGCTTCAAAGATATCGCGGCGCCTATTTCCTCCGGGTCGTTTAAGACCGACGGCATGATTGTTGTCCCTTGTTCCATGAAGACGCTGGCCGGTATAACCTATTCGTTCAGCGATAACCTGCTTCTGCGGGCGGCCGATGTGGTACTCAAAGATCGGCGAAAGCTTATCCTGGTTCCCCGCGAATCGCCGCTGCATCTCGGGCACCTGCGGATGATGGTTCAGGTCACGGAGATGGGAGCGATCATCGTGCCGCCGATGCCCGCCTTTTACCACTTGCCGCAGACAATCGACGACCTCCTGAACCAGACAATCAATCGCATCCTGGATCTGGTTGAGATTGAACTAGAAGCCGATTTGTTCAGGCGGTGGCAAGGAGGAGGCGCCCCTGGCAATGAATGAACTGCGCGAACGCGTGCTCGCCTACCTGGCGCAGCATCGCGTGTTGACCCTGGCTACCTGCGCGAACAATGGCGTCTGGGCCGCGGCCGTGTTTTATGCCAGTGTCGATCTGAATCTCTATTTTCTATCGGCCCCGCATACCCGCCACGCGCGTGATATGGCAGCGAATCCACAAGTCGCCGGAACGATTCAAGAGGATTACGCGCAGTGGCTGGCGATAAAGGGCATACAACTGGAAGGCACGGTGAAGCGCCTGGCCGGCGCTGCGCAGGAAGAAGCTATTACCCAGTACCTGGCTAAGTATCCTTTTATCGCCGAAGGGGATGGAGATTTAGTGAAGGCGCTGGAGCGCAGCGGTTGGTATCGTCTCACGCCATCCAGACTCTATTTCATAGATAACAGCCGGGGATTGGGTCATCGAGACGAGCTGCAAATAGAGTGAGTGCCTGTGCTGGCGGCGGCCGGTCAGGCGATCCGTTTGGCCAGGCGGCGCAAGTAGGTCACATACTGCTCGCTGTCGTAAAGCGCGAGCGACGCCTGTTCAAAATCAAAGGGCTCTGGTAATTCCAGGATCGCCTTCAGGTACGTACTGTCAACGCATAAGATCGCTTCTTGAAACGGCCGTTCACTCTCCAGAGCCAGCAGCACGGGTGCGGTGGAGAGCGTTTTGCCGCGCCGGGTGCGTATCACCTCTGCCTGGCGTGTCACCTGCAGCATACTATTCACCATATTCTTGGAAACACTGGCCGTTCCGTTGCGGTTGATCTGCTGGTGAATGTTTCCTAGCAGTGCCTGCCATATCTCCTCCGGCTGCGCCCGCATCAGGTCAATGAGAGCATGCAGTATGGCAAAGCGCTGCTCGGGAGGCACAACGCGCAGGCGCTGCTTCTTCAGTGCCGCGCGATAGCGCGCTGACAGGGGCAATTCGCTCACTTGCGAGCCGGGGCTCAGAACATACGTAGTGCTCTCTTCCTGCTCCATGCGCACCAGTTCCGGGAAGCGCTGCAGGAATTTACTAAAGCTGCCTTGCGCATAGGAGCTGCTGTCGAACCTGCCTTCACTCAAGGTAGACATACGTTCCTTGAAAATGCTGGCGCGCACGCGCCCCCTGTCTTGCAGCAGGCTGTCCCGCGCCGCTCGTACAAGGCGCTCAAGGTCTTCCTCGGCTATATCTGGACTGGGTATGAGATCTTCGTAGTAGTAATACTCATCGCAAAGCTCGGCGAGACTGCCGCTGGTAGTGCGGCGAATGCCGACACCGATCACGCGCTTGCCGCGTTTGCGCAGGGACTGCACCAGGGGCGTGAAATCCCGATCGCCGCTCATCAAGACATAGGTATTATATTGATGCCCATCGACCAGGGTGTCCATGGCATTGACCACGATTTGCATATCAGCCAGGTTTTTGCTGAAACTGTTGATGCGCGTGGCTGACTGCACGATAAAGCCTGCCTGGGCCAGCTCTTGCAATAGGCTCTGGCTCTGTCGCCCCGCGCCGTAAGCATGGCGTAAGACGATGCGCCCGTTGGTGATGCGCTTGAGATGGTCCAGAACGAGATGGATGTCGAAGGGGAGATTCGCTTGTTTGGCCCCGATGACCAGGTTATCCAGGTCTAGGAAAACGGCGACGTCATTGCTCATGATTGGCCTGGCAAGACAGCCGCAAAGAAACGCTGTCCCTCGCACGCCAATTTTAGCGGATTCGGCTATTCTCGCAACGAGACCGGCAATGTTTCCCGGGAAACATTGCCGGTCTCGTTCGCTTGGCGCTTTTTTAATGTTTCCCGGGAAACAATAAAATGCCGGACGGCTCGTGGCGCGGGTGGGGAAGATTTGTTAGCATACCGGCGCGCCGGTATGCTCGCCGGACGCAAAGGAGCACCACTTTGGCCGATAAAGCGCAAGAGACCCCGGTTTGTGACTATGAGGACTCTGACTACCGTGCCCGTTTCTGGGCGAGCGGCGGGCGTGACTATGAAGATCAAGTGGAGCGCATCGCCTTGCGGCGCCTGATGCCGGCTGAAGGTGATACGCTGATCGAGGTTGGCGCGGGCTTTGGCCGCCTGGCAGACGAGTACCGCGGTTACACCCGCGTCGTGCTTTTTGACTACTCCCGCAGCCTGCTGCGGGAGGCGCAGTCCTACCTGGGAGGCGATCCGCGCTATATTTTCGTGGCGGGCAACTGGTACCAAATGCCTTTCGTGGCCGGACTCTTTGAAACTATCGTCCAGGTACGCACACTACACCATGCGGCCGACGTCCCGGCACTTTTCACCCAATTAGACACGATTGCGCGCCCCAAGGCTAGTTATGTCCTGGAGTTTGCCAGTAAGCGCAACCTCAAGGCGATCTTGCGTTACGCGAGCAGGCGCCAGAGCTGGTCGCCGTTCAGTGAAGAGCCTATAGAGTTTGTCGAATTGAACTATGACTTTCACCCCCGCTGGATTGACCGGCAGCTGCGCGCGGCCGGGTTTAGCCCTGAACAAATGCTCACCGTCTCCCACTTCCGCCTGCCGTGGATAAAGAGGTTGATACCGACGCGGGCCCTGGTCGCACTCGATGCGGCGGCGCAGCAAAGTGGGAACTGGTGGCAATTGACGCCCAGTGTGTTTGTCTTGAATCACGCTTCCGCGGCCGGAAGCGCGGCCGCGCCGGGGGCGTTCTTTGCTTGTCCTTCCTGCCAAACGCCGCTAGCTGAAGAGGATGAGAGGAAGATGCCTTGTCCTGGCTGCGGCAAACAATGGCGCGTAGAGGACGGGCTCTATGATTTCAAGGAGCCGCTACCCTGAAGCTCCGGATATGGGCGCGCCACGGAAGGCAGGCAATGTACACGTTGAGGTGCGATGAGGGCCACTATGGGACGATTCGCTAAACGCAAACCGCTTGTGCTGGCTGCCGCGGCGCTGACCGGCAGCGCGTTAGGCGCCAAATATGCCTGGCGTCGATTTATAGGCCGAGATTTGCCACCACCATTTGAACGGTTGACTTTCACCGGCTTGCAGCGGCCGGTAGAGGTGCTGCGCGACAAGTGGGGTGTGCCCCATATTTATGCGCGGAGTAAGCAAGACCTGTTTTTTGCCCAAGGTTTTGTCCATGCCCAGGACCGGCTTTTCCAAATGGATGCCTACCGGCGAGTTGGATTGGGCCGCTTAAGCGAAATAGTGGGGCCGGCCGGGCTGGCCACGGATCGTGTGGCGCGCTACTATGGTTGGAGCATGGCCGTGGAGGCGCTAGTGCGCGGCGCAGATGAGCAAGTGCGCCGCCTCATGGGAGCGTACGCCGCCGGCATCAATGCCTACATTGCTCAAAAGCCACTGCCTCCCGAGTTCACCCTGCTGCATTACCGGCCGGAACCCTGGGACCTTGCTTCGACAGCGGCAATCGGCACGGTGTTGGCCTGGGGCCTCTCAAGCAACTGGGAGACGGAGCTGCTGCGCCTGATCCTGGCCGATTCCTTGGGCCCGGAAAAGGCGGTAGACCTGACGCCCCTGGCCGAGGAGCAGTATCTATGCATCGTGCCGGATGTCAATATAGACGCTGGCCTTGTCCAAGCTTTGCTGGATGCTTACCGGGTGGCCATGAAAGGTTCACCCGTGCCAAGTGCGGCCGCCGGCAGAGGTGGCAGTAACAACTGGGTAGTAAGCGGCGATCACACCGCCAGCGGACGGCCGATTCTCGCCAATGATCCTCATCTCCCGCCGACATATCCCGCCCTATGGTATGAAAATCATCTGAGCGGCGGCGATTACCAGGTAACCGGATTTACGATGCCCGGTGTACCCGGGGTCGTCATTGGCCACAACAATAATATCGCCTGGGGCTTCACCAATGCCTTCCCCGATATCCAGGATATCTATGTCGAACGCTTTCATCCCACGGACCACATGCGGTATGAAGTAAATGGCCAGTGGCAGCAGGCCGAGGTGCGCTTGGAGACGATCAAGATACGTGGCTGTGCGCCACGTGTCGAACGCGTGCGCTACACGCGCCATGGGCCCGTTTTCTCCGATCTCCTGCCGGATGAACGGCGGGATCTGGCACTGCGTTGGACAGGACATAATCCGCACAATCATTTGCGGGCGGTGCTGGATATGAACCTGGCCGGTGATTGGAAGAGCTTCCAGCAGGCGCTCACGGCCTGGGGTTTTCCAAGCCAGAATGTGGTTTACGCGGATATCAGCGGTACGATAGCCTATGTCATGCCCGGCAAGGTGCCACTGCGCAAGACCGGCTCTGGCCTTGCGCCCGTCCCGGGCTGGAAAGACGATTTTGAGTGGCAGGGCTGGATCCCGCGCAATAAGCTGCCGACTTTACATAATCCAGGATCGGGGCGTATTGTAACGGCCAATAATCGCGTGCAGGGCCCGTCGTACCCTTACCTGCTGACCGGTGAGTGGCTGCCTGACTACCGCGCGCGGCGAATAGATCAACTCTTGGCGAGCGCGACCGACCAGACCCTGGAGACGCACGCCCGAATTCAGTCCGATACCGTTTCACTACAGGCGCGCCGCTTTTTGGCGCTGGCACTGCCGGCGGTCGCCGGTATCGAGGTAGAAGAAGATTTACGCTTTGCACTAAACCTGCTGCGCGTGTGGGACGGCGATATGCGCGCCGGAATCGTAGCGCCTACCATCTACACCGGCTGGTTGGTGCATTTCTCTCAGCTCGCCGTTCGCCAGGCGGTGGGACCGGATGTGGCGGCGCGCCTTTTCCGCAGCAGCCCACCCGAGACCTTCCAGATAAATCCCTTTTTGGAATTGGCGCTGGATCTGGCGCTGCAGTGGCTGCAAGAAGGTCCGCCTGATTGGGTCCACGATGTGCGGCCTCTCCTGCTGCCCGCGCTGCGCAAGACGATGCGCCTCTTACGACGAAGGTATGGTAAGGACCCACAGCGGTGGCTCTGGGGCAAGCTGCACCAGATAAAGAATGAGCATCCGCTGGCGCGTGTGCCGGTGCTCGGAAGAAGCTGGCGCACAGGCCCGATTCCGGCCGGCGGCGATGGGTTTACGGTGAATCAAGCGCAAACGACGCCCCATTTTCCGCCGCGCGAAGTAGAAATCATCGCCAGCTGCCGCATGATTCTGGATGTCGGGGCATGGGATAACAGCCTGGCGGCCCTGCCAGGCGGTGAATCGGGCAATCCTGCAAGCCCTTATTACGCAGACGGCCTGACCGATTGGCGGGGCGGCCGTTACCACCCCATGCTGTTCAGCCGGGCGCGCGTCACAGAAGCCACGAAAGCCATCCTGGTACTGGCACCGCCAGATGTGGGTGCGCCGGCCAACAACGCCTGACAGGAACCTCGTTACCTGTCCTTCTGAGAGTCCTGTACAATTGAGCACACTAACGGCGCGGGCGGATCGAGACGCGATGCACGTGCGAACGTGTCTGCGGTACTGCCTATGATGCAAGGTCAGGTGTGACGAGGGCCATATGTTTTTGCGGACCATGCGCAACGCACTTCGCATAGTGCTAAATGCTGGGGCGAATGTTACGCTAAGCGGCTACGAGTATATCCCGCGCGAAGGTGGCGCGATCGTTGTTACTAACCATATCGGCCGCCTCGATGCCATCCTCGGCGTTATTCTCGCTGACCGCGATGACATCATTTTAATGATCGCCGACAAGTATCAAAGCGTTCCTTTTTGGCGCTGGACCGGAGACAAGTTGGATGCAATCTGGCTCGATCGCGAAGAAGCCGACTTTCATGCTTTGCGCGAGGTGTTTCGCCGCCTGAAAGATGGCGGCATTTTGGGCATTGCCCCTGAGGGTACACGCAGCAAGAGCGAAGCGCTGGCCCCAGGTAAGCCTGGCGCCGCTTACCTCGCGGCACGAAGCGGCGTGCCCATCATACCGGTAGGCTTAAGCGGCACCGAAGATCGGGTGGTGAAACAGCGTCTCAAGCATATGCAGCGTCTCAATATCGGCATCAGAATTGGAGAACCGTTTACGCTGCCGCCCCTGCCCCGCAAAGATCGCGATGCATTCTTAGCGCAAAGCACGGACGAAATTATGTGCCGTATAGCCGCGCTGCTTCCTCCAGCATATCGCGGATTTTATGCCGACTATCCACGCGTTGCCGAACTTGTGGCCCAGCAGGCGCTGCTCGAAGCTTGAATCGATCTGATGCGCATAGCCATGATCGGCCCGTTCGGCCTCTCCCCCAATCGAACGATGAGCAGCCGCGCCCTGAACCTTGCCCGGGCTTTGACGCGACGGGGCCACGATTTGGCCCTCTTTATGCCTCCCTGGCAGACGCCGGAAGAGGCAGATCGCTGGTGGGAGGAGGACGGCGTTACTCTGCGCTATACAGAGCTTGGCAGACAGCCCGTTTCCACGGCGCGGAATCTGCTGCAGGATACGGCTTCCTGGCAGCCAGACATCGTCCATGGCTTTAAGCCCAAGGCTTACAGCGGGCTGGCCATGTGGTGGCTGTGGACATTCCGACGCAATAAACAGCACATCGTACTTGACATGGACGATTGGGAAGGCGCTGGTGGATGGAACGAACTGGCGCCATATACGGCTGTTGAAAAGCGCCTGTTCGCCTGGCAAGAACAATGGGGGATGGGCCATGCCGGCGCTGTAACGGTCGCCAGCCGCGCTCTGGAGAGTCTTGTATGGAGCCGCGGCGTTGATCCGGCGGCCGTTCATTACCTTCCGAACGGTTCCGGTGTGGCACTGGCCGGCGTGGCGATGCCCCGCGAACAAGTTGAAGCGAGCCGCCGGCAGTTGGGCCTAAATGGGCGACCCGCGGTTCTTGTCTACAGTCGATTCTTTGAGTTTGACACCCGGAGGTTGGTGGCCCTGCTGGCCGGCATCAAGGCGGCTGTACCAGAAGTTGCCATTTTGTTTATTGGCGAGAGCCTATACGTCGACGATGGCCGTGAGCTTCATGCACAACTTGCGGAGGAAGGGCTTCTTCCGGCACTTGTCGATTTAGGCTGGGTGGATGAGGCCGATCTGCCCCTGCTGCTGCGCAGCGCTGATCTGGCAGTCTATCTGATGGACGACACACTGATTAATCGCGCAAAATGCCCGGTGAAGCTTGCTGACCTGGCTGGCGCCGGTATTCCGGTAATCGGGGAGGATGTTGGCCAAGTGTCAACTTACGTTGTGAACGGCCGCACCGGCGCGCTGCGGCCGTCCGGTGCAGTAGAAGGTATGATTGCCGATGCGGTAGCGTTACTGCAGGAGCCGGTCCGCCGGCATGCTTTTGGCCAGGCGGCATTAGCGCACTATCGTACTAACTTCGACTGGGATTTGCTCGCCGGACAGCTGGAGGCTGCTTACAGTTCTGCACAACATGGATAGCCAGCCTGCTGGGAGTGCGAGACAAGGACCGAAGTGGACACGTCGTGACTGGGCCCTGGCCGCGCTGCTGTTTTTTATCTTCTCTTCTATCTATTATGCTACCGCTTCCGGCATCACGAGCAGCAACGACGGCAGCCATTACGCGCTTGTTCGCACCCTGGTAGAGAATCGCTCATTTGCCCTCATGCAATTCGATGATTATGCCGAGGGCAACGATATCGCCATCACCGAGGACGGACGCCTGTTTAGCGATCGGCCGCCAGGTACGGCGCTGTTGGGCACGCTTTTCTACAGTGCGGGCCAGTTCCTGCCGGAACCGCCGCAGCCACTGCCTTCACGCCACGATGAATCAAACGTGCGCCTGGCCTATGTCATGTTCCTGCCGGCATTTGCCGGCGCCGGAACGCTGGTGCTGCTCTTTGCCCTAGCTCGACTGTTGGGCGTCGCACGTGCCGCGTCAGCCACGGCCGTGGTAATGATCGGGCTGGGCACGGTGCATTGGAAATACAGCAGCGTCTTGTTCTCGCATGCGCTGTCCGGGCTGCTGGTGGCGCTGGCGCTCTACCTCACCGTGCGTATCACACGCGGCGGCCGTGCCGGGCCAGGCTCGTATGGCCTGTTAGGGTTGGTGCTGGGAGCGTCGGTGCTGGTCGAATATTCGAACGCCTTGCTGGTATTTATTCTCGTTGCTTATCACCTGATACAAGGACGCCCGTGGCGGCTGCAGAAGTTGGCGCAATCATTTGTCCCTTTAATGCTTGGGGGCCTGCCGGCAGCGCTTTTCCTAGCTTATTACAACTATGCCAACTTCGGCAGCCCGCTGCGACTTTCCTATGCCTACGCCATCAATTATCCGTGGGCATCATCATTCACTACCACATTTAGCTTCCCGCTGGCGGCGGGCCTGAAAGGGCTGTTGATCGGCGGCGTGGGTGATGGCTGGTGTGGTGGCCCGTGCATCAACCAGGGCGTGCTGCAGCTATCTCCCTACCTGCTGTTCGCGCTGCCTGGCTGGCTCCTTTTCTACCGCCGCGCGCGGCCAGAGGCCATGCTCACGGCCGTCATCTTTCTGGTCTACCTGATGTTGTTTGCGCAGCACCGCACATTTCATGGGTTCACAGGGGATGGGCGTTATCTGGCGCCATTCCTTAGTCTGCTGGCACTACCTCTGGCCTACGCTGTGCAGGGCATTCTAGCAATTTCCAATCGCCCGCTGCAATTGCTTCTGCTCGCCGCCCTTTTCAGCGCCTTCCTATATTCTGTGCGCAGTATGTTCCTGCACATCGGGACTTCCTATAATTACGCGCTCGACCCTGCGCTGCTTGGTCGCGCGCTGCGCGAACCCGGCGCGGGCATTACGGCCCTGGCACAACTTTTTCGCAATGCCGGCAATTTGCCGCTGCTGTGGCTCATTGAGGGCGGGTTCGCCATACTGTTAGTGGGCATGTATTTCGCCCTACAAGGGGCACAAAGACGACGTCAAGATAGCTCCGGTTAATATCGCTTTAAGCTTACTCAGTCACATTTCCCAATTCTGGCCCCGAAAACTATAATGGCACCTGAACTATGTTACAATGCTTACTTGATCACGATGGCGCGATGTTTCATTGCGCCAAATTTTTTTTGCATAGGCCATTCTGCGCATGAGTTCTTTAGGGATGGCGAATGCTGCCGCCGCTGAGCGAGAAGAGAGGAAGATTCGGAGGATGTACACAAATGAAGCAAGGCGTTAAGGCGACCTTCCTGTTGGTTGCCGGATTTATCCTAGCCGCCTACCTGGTAACGGTAGAAACGGTTGGGGCGCAGGGACAAAACCTGCTCACGAACCCGGGGTTCGAAGAAGGGCACCACCATCAGGACGGGATTGCTGAAATCACCGTGCCGGATGGTTGGGTGATGCATTGGTCCAATCGCGAGTCGAATATTTTTGATGGGTATGCCGAAACGGCGCGGCCGGAGACAGTTGTTTGGAATATCTCCGGGGCGCCCGCCGCTGAACGAAGTTTGTTCTGGAAAGATGGCATTTATACGGTCAAGATATTTAAGGGCTGGGCGCCTTTGTGGGCGGCGATGTCACAAGATGTCAGCGGCCTGGAAGTCGGCCGGCGCTACCGGCTGGTCGCGCCGATCTATATTGATATCGTGGCTGACTATGACAATGGAAAGAAAGTACCTCCTTCCGACAACCGGCACGGCCGCGTGCGCCTTGGGGCCAGCCCGGTGGGGACCGCCTGGCGCGACGAGGCCAATATAAATTACAGCGGGTGGTGGACCGCAGACACGGTAAGCCCTTTTTATCTGGCCTACCCGACTTTTGTGCACGAGTTTACGGCTACTGCACCTGACATGACGGTTTGGATCGAGATGGCTTCGAATTACCCGCATCCTAACAACGGCTTTTTCGTCGATACCGTAGGGCTTTATGCCCTGGATGAAACGGGCACTGTGGCGCAGGCGCCTGCGCCTGATGCCGCCCCTGCTGGCGGCGGTCAGGCTGCCGTCGCGGCGCAGCCCGCGGTACCTGCGACACCCTTGCCGACGGCCACGCCCCGCGCTGACGGCGCAGTGGTTCACATTGTGCAATCCGGGGATTCATTCTGGTCACTTGCCATTCGCTACGCGGAAACGATGGGTCTTACTCCGGAGGAAGCTTTGCTCGCAATTCCAGAGCTTAATGGCAATCCATCGGTCATAAATTCCGGTGATGAACTGATCATCGTGCCGCCGTCGGCCGATACCGGCAACGCGGTAGCCGAAGCGCCTGCGGGTGAAGCAGCGACGCCCGAAGGGGAAGAAGCCGCGACAGGCAATGCGGAAACTGAGGAAACGGAGTCCGACGCTGCAGTCGCAACGCCAGTCGAAAGCGCTGCTTCGGGCGGCAGCACCAATCTATCTCAGCGGTTGCTGCAAACTTCACCCAGTTCGATCTGTGTGCTGGTATACGAAGACGTCAACGGCGATGGTCTGTATGCCGACGTGGGCGAAAGCCCCATAGCCGATCAGGCGATTACGCTGCGGCGGGCCGGCAGCACCGTGTCGACCTATGTTACCGACGGTTCGGGCGACTTGCACTGTTTTGAGAACCTCGAGCCTGACACCTATCAGGTGCAAATCTACCCGACGGCCGACTTCGCCGTTACTGGCGACGACCGCTGGGCCGTGGCCATGGCCGAAGGCGTGACCATCCCCGTGTCGTTTGGCCTGCAGCACACCAGCGATTCCGTTGCCGCAGCCGGCGCGGCTGACGAGACGGCCGCTCAGCCTGCTGCGGCGACTGTGGCGGAAAGCCCGGGTGGTCTTTCGCAGAATACAGGCATTGTTGTCCTCGGTATCGCCGCGGTGTTGGCCCTGGTGGCCGGGGCCGGGATATACCTGCTGCGCCGCGGGTAGCCCGCCGGCATAAAAGGAACCAATGAATTGATGAGAGCGTCTTAATTGAGACGCTCTTTTTCGTTGTACAAACGTTTTGATTGCGTAATCATGGCGCTAAGCGAAGTGGCGCACCTATTGGTACAGTGTGGGCGACAATTAGGCGAGTAAGGAATACTAAATCGTTACAAATTATGAATGACAATAGATTCCAGCAGCCGGTGAGGCACCAACCGGCCGCAGTTCCCAAACGTTCGGGTTGTTCGGGCTGCCTGAGCGGCGCGCTCATTGGCGGCTTGCTCCTGATCATGTTATTGGCTGTTGCCGGGGTGGGCGCTGCCGGCGCCCTGGTCTATAGCAACTGGTCGCGCGAGATCGACACAGAGATAACAACGCTGGACAACGCGCGGCAGCGCGAAACATTTGAGACCTCCCAGATATTGGATCGCAACGGAAACTTACTGTGGGAAATCTTTGGCGAAGGCAAGCGGACCCGGATTGCCCTATCCGAAATGCCGGAGCATCTCAAGCAGGCCACCATAGCGGTAGAAGACGATACGTTTTACACCAACAATGGTCTGGATGCCCCATCGCTGGTTGCCGCTCTCGTGGCTAACGTGCGCAACCCGTCGGATCGGCCGGTCGGCGGAAGTACCATTACCCAGCAGCTTGTGCGCCACATCGCCTTCGATTACGAAGAGCGCACCGGGGTTTCCTACGAAAGGAAGATCAAGGAAGTCTTCTTAGCCTATATTATGAACCGGAACTTCAGCAAAGATGAAGTTCTGGAGATGTACCTGAATGAAATCTATTATGGCAATCTGGCCTATGGTATCGAGGCCGCGGCCAACACCTATTTTGGCAAGAATGCAGCGGACCTTACGATGGGGGAAGC
>JBJYWX010000273.1:0-1552 GCA_046259695.1 Promineifilaceae bacterium (SeqCode)
GCCGGCTCCGCCCATAATGGCGCGAATGCCCAGACCCGCAATCACTAGCAGCGCCAATGCCCCTACCCACCAGATCCATCCTGGTAAGCCGCCGCTCTTCCTGCCTGCGTCTGCCGGTAGCGTCGCTGCGCTAATAGGTTCGGCAACTTGTTGTTCTTCGGCTGTTTTTTCCGGCGGCGTGTACAGCAGAACCTTTTCAGCGCCATCTTTCAACGCCGTGTCGACCTGCACTTCCATTCTGGTTGGCGGCCCGGCGGGAGCGGCGTCCACAGCAACATCGGGTTCACCCAGCTCAGACTGAGGGGCGGCCGCAGCTTCCGCTTCACCAGGAATATCGTCCACAGCAGGTTCAGGCAGAGCCGTTTTCCTTCCCACGACCCCAGCCACCAAGCCTGCTTCAACCGCCGCCTCTTTACCAGGTGTCATTTCTGATGCCACTAGACCCTGCACCGCCTCTGCCAGCTCCGCCGCGCTCTGGTAGCGCTCCTCGCGGTCCTTGGCCATGGCCTTGTTAACCACACCCTGCGTCCCCGGCGGTAGATCCAGACCGGTCATTTGTACGTCAGGGATGGGTTTCGTGATGTGCATCAGCATCTGCCCCGTCGGCGTTTCGGCCTTGTAGGGCGGCTCCCCGGCCAGCAGTTCATAGAGCATCACGCCCAGGGCGTAGATATCGGATCGACCGTCCAGTTTCAACACGCTCTCCACCTGCTCCGGACTCATATATGCCGGCGTGCCGATCATCGTCATCGTCTGCGTAGCCTCCGCCAGTCGCGCGATGCCGAAGTCAGCCAGGTAGGGGTTGTTCTGGTGGTCAAAGAGGATATTGGCCGGTTTTAGATCGCGGTGTATGACCCCAACTTCGTGTGCGTAATCCAGCGCCGGCGCCAGCCTCTCCAGCATAGCGGCAATATCTTCAAGCGGCAGTGCCTCCCCCTGCAAACGACCGTCTAGCGTGCCGCCGGACATGTAGCGCATCACCAAAAATGGCGCGTCATTATGCTCGCCAAAGTCGTAGACGGGTACAATGGCCGGATGTTCCAACGTGGCGATCGTCTTCGCCTCCTGCTGGAAGCGCACCAGATACTTGGGATCGTGTGTGAACTGGCGCGGCAAGACCTTGATCGCCACCAGGCGCTGGATATTGGGATCCAGGGCCAGGTACACCGTGGCCATGCCCCCGCGCCCTAATTCTCTCCGGACTTCATACCGGCCGATTTGTTCTTCCAAGTTCTATCTCACCTACATAAACTGCGCACTGACGCAGCTATTATATGAGGAAATTGGACGAAAGGGCAAAAGGGCGGCTTGCAACTATTTGTGAATAAACTGAATCAAGAGGTCAGAGAACAGAAACTCAGAAATTCAACTGCCTGGCGACAACAGACAACGGAAGCCGAAATGGGCGGTCCCGTAATCGGGAAAGCCGGAGCTGCGGGTCATGCCACGCAGGCCAAACTCACCGTTGTCCCACGAGCCCCCGTGAATTACCTTCTTTTCGCCACTGTCCGGCCCCTGCGGGTTGCGCTCTGGCGAGTCAGCATAGTAGTTT
>JBJYWX010000274.1:0-5758 GCA_046259695.1 Promineifilaceae bacterium (SeqCode)
GCGTTGCAGGTGGCAGGTGGCACGGGGCGGGTGGCGTGGGGGCGGCGGGGCGGGCGCGTCATTAGAAAATATGTGCGTAGGGTGCGATGCGGGCCGGTATGGCAGTGGGAACGCGTGTGGCCGTGGCCGTTAATGTCACCCTGTAGCTCACGACTTTGAGTCAGCCAGTACCGTCTCTAGGTCAAATGTCTCTTCGTTTGCCGACCGGACCTCGTCAATCAATAAACGATCGATTGCATCCTGAAGATGGGCCGGCAAAGATTCCCAGTCCTCTTCGGCTGCGAGGCCGCGCAAATAGGTGAGATAGTCTTCGGCCGATAGGATCACCTCAATCAGATGACCTTCATCGTCATAGACCAGCTTGGGTGGATTGGCCATCAGTACCATAGTGTTCAATCCTCGTAGAGAATACCATGGGTATTATAGCAGAGTGGAGGCGCGGAGGGACGAAAGGCGGAGAAACAATCAACAAAAAACAGAAAACAGAAGGAACAGAAAACGAGCGAGGGGGCGAGGAGGCGGAAGGGCGGAGGAAGGGAACTCAACTGGAAACTGGGAACTGAATACTGAATACCGAATACTGAAAACTGGGCCGGTGGCTCTCGATTGTGGGGATCGGTTATAATGTGCCCAGGGACCGGCCGTTTTTTGACCGCGGCCGGGCAGGATGTGCAGGATGAAGCGTGGGCCCGCATTTGAAGAGCCGCGCAGCCGGGAGGAGTGGCTGCTGATTATTGGCACGACCACGGGTCTGGGCAGGCAGCGGGTGGAGCAGTGCCTGGTCCTGGCGGGGGTGGATTTTGCGGTGGATGGCCTGGTCCGCTGCGAATCGGCGGTGCTGGAGTTTGGTCCGCAAATTACGGCCGAGGAGTTTCGGTTTGGGCTGCTGTTCTAACAGTTAACAGTTAACAGTTAACAGTCAACAATTAACGGGGAGTTGCCTTACGTGTCCTGCCGGCTAGACCAGGGCCACTCGCAGGCGCTTGCCGAGCGCCAGTGCAGCTCTCTCTAGAGTAGCTAGCGTGGCCGAGTCATTTTCCGGATCGAGCAGACGATCGACGGCCGCGCGGCTCGTTTCCATACGCCGCGCCATTTCTGCCTTTGATAGCCGCTGCTCCTCCATGAGCAGCGCGATCTGAAAGGCTACTACGCGCTTTACGGCGATGGCTTCGGCGTCTGCCAGCAATCCCTCTTCTGCTAGAAAATCATCCAATGTATCGCCAATATATTTCTCATTCATGTTCATTCTCTCAGCAGCTTCAGTCGCTGCTTAGCCAGTTTAAGGTCACTTGCCGCTGTCTTCTGGGATTTTTTGATGAAGCCGTGCAGCAGGATCATCCTATCTCCTTCGACAGTAAACAATACCCTTGCCGTGCGATTGGGCAGCCGGGATCTAACCTCCCATAAGTCTGTTTCCAGCTTGCGAATCAACGGCATTCCTAATGGCCAACCAAACTGTGCCGTTTTCAGATCATTGCCGATGATGCGCCTGTCTGCTTCCGGTAATGCTTTTAGCCAGTCACGAACCGGCTGCTTGCCACTTGCCGTCTTGAAGAAATAGACCTGCAGACGCAGCCCCTCATCCATGGCGGTAGTGTACCAAATTTGATACACCCCGGCAACACCATGAGCGAGGTCCAGATGCTTGCGCGGTCAGCAACAATCAACGGGCAACAATCGAATAGTTAACAGCCGATGATCAATGGGGCGTGGGGACTGGCCATTGGGTGTTGAAAATTGAGCAGTGATCCTTTTAGGCGCGGATGATGGGGACGAAGTTTTTCGCGCCTTCTTCGGGCGGCGGCTCAACGCTGGGATCGAGCAGGATGGTCGGGGCTGCGGCGTCGCGGCTGGGCGGTTCGGCCAGGAACCAGGCCAGTTCGGCCGTTTCGTCGGCGGCGGCGCGCGAAGGGACGATGGCCGTGTCCAGATCGAAGGCGAGGCTGCCGATGCTGCCGTTGATGGGTAGGGCGCTGCAGTTGAGGGCCTCGGGGAAGTAGGCGTAGCCGTTGGTCTCCCAGGCGCGGCCGACGCTGCCAAGAGGCACGGCGTTGTAGATGGTGCGCAGGCCGTCGCTGGGGCTGTTGAGCACGGCCGAAAGGAGGGAGGTGTTGCTGACGAGGCCGGCGGAATCGTTGTAGGTGCCCATCACGCGCCACTGGGTGGCGGAGTTGTTGATCGGGTAAGCGGCGGTGGAGTTGAGGACGAGCGCGAATTCGTGGAAGCAGAACTCGCTGACCTCGGTTACGGCGGGCATGCTCTTGTCGCCGTCCTCGTTTTCCAAAACAGCGTGCAGGGGGTGCAGCAGGCCGTTTTGCCCTATCTGCGGCAGCAGGACGGGCAGGGAGAGGACGCCGGTGGTGGGATCGCTGACGCTGAGGCCGAGATCGGCCAGGGTCTGGTTGTCGACGAGCATCTCGCCATTATATTCGATGCTGAGGCGGGCGTTGGGCCCCATTTTGCCGTTGTCGTCCTGGTAGCCGATCATCAGGTCGTAGCGGCAGCCGATTCGGCCGTTTTGTACCCAGGGGCCGCAGAGGTGCTGGTCGAAGGAGGTGATCTGCAGGGTGTCGCAGCCGCCGTAGACGCCGCTGACGGGGTCCGTGTCATATTCGTAGGTGGTGTCTTCCAGGAAGAGGGAGAGCTCAAAGGGCAGGGAGCTGTTGGTAACCAGGATCGGCAGCAGGATTTCGCCAGTGGTGGGCGTGTCGGGCATGATCTCTCCGCTGGCGTTGCTGATCGGCCCGCCGGCGCTGATCCAGCCCAGGCCGTTGTGCCAGGCGTAGAGGTTGGTCGTGGGGGACACCATGTTGGCGGCGGTGCTGTTGTATTTAAAGCTGGCCAGGGGCAGGCCGCAGCCGTCGCTGGCCACTGAGTTGTTGAAGACCTGGTGGCCGAAGGTCAGTTCGGAAAGCCACACGGCGCCGTTTTTCACGGTCGAGTAGCCGGTCAAGGTGTTGCTTACGTGGCTGGAATTGCTGGCCGAGGCAACAAACAGCTTAATGCCCTCGTTGTAGGCAAACGGCAGCAGATAGGGTAAGGGGAAACGGACGGTGCCGTTCATGGCGGTGTAGGGAATGACCTGGCCGCCGGCTTCCATAATGGGCACGTTGTTGAATAATGAACCGTTTATGACCGCGGCGTACAGGCCCGAGCTGCTGTTGATGTCACTGTCCGGGGCGTAGTAGCGGAAACGGACAGTGCCCTGGGCGTGGCTGCTGTTCTGGGGCTGCCAGAACATGGCCAGGCTGCCAATCAAGGGATCGGTCGGTATGGCGGGGCTGGCGGAGACGGACGGCCGTGTCCAGCGGCCCGGCGCCAGCAGCTCGATGGCGACGACCGCGCCCGAAGCGCCGAGCGCCTGTAATAAACGGCGGCGCGATATTCCTACCGGTTCCGATTCCGTCTCGTGTTCGTTGGCCATATCTCGCTCCTAAGCTGTGCTTGTGCAGGATTGATAATACCATAGGATTGTCGGATGTAAAGCCCCGCTTGGTAACAGTTAACAGTTAACAGGGGACAGTGGGCAGGGGACAGTGAGCAGTGGGCAGTGGGCAGTGGGCAGTGGGGCGCGGATGGACACGGCTTGATAGGTGCCAGTTACCAGTTGTGGCAGCTCCTGCGCCTCTTCGCGCCTTCGCGCCTGCGCCCCTGCGCCCCTGCGCCCCTTCGCATCTTCGCCCGGCCGCACCTGCCCGCTCGGTTACGCTGGCGTAGAGGCTGCTAGAGCCTGCTTTGGGGGCGCGGTCTCTTATGAACGAATACCCCATGTTGTTGACAGCCTCATGGCTATAGAATTACAATAGTATCAATAACTATTTTGTTCCTGGCAATCGCAGGTGTCGTGCCGCTGCGGAATACATCTTTCCTCCCCACCCAGCTACCCTTGCCAACTACGTAGGCCCGGCCTACTCGGGGCGCGCCTACTCTCATAAGGAGAATACCATGACCAGTCACTTAGACACGTATCGTGCCTATTACGATGCCTCACGGGCCAACCCGCCGCAGAGCATCATAGAGGCGAATAAGCGCTATCTCGCGGATGACTTCCAGAGCGTCGATAAGGAAGGCAATGTGCAGATGGACAAAGCGGCCTATATGGGGATGACACAGCTTCTCTTCGGGGCCTTTGATGATTTTGACGCTGTGGTCAGCGATTATCATGAAGAGGGCGATAACGTCATTGTCAGCAGCCATTTTGAAGGCACCCAGACCGGCGATCTGGACCTGTCAGCGTGGGGGCTGGGCTCCATCCCATCCAGCGGCAAACGGATTGTCTGGCCGGAAACGAGCACCAGGTGGTCATTTAGAGGGGATAAAATCACCCGCATCCAGGAGAATGACGACGCCGGCGGCCTTGACAAGTTCCTGGCGGCGCTGGGCATGCAGGCGCCCGGGACCTAAGCGGACGCGGCCAGCAAGCATCTGGCCTGGCCGCTGAGCCTGTTGGCGGAAGCCCTTGGCAGCTGGCGAGATCCGGCGGCCGGGGCTAAGGCGCGGGCATCAGCGGCCAGGCCTTGTCACATCACGTCAGCCCTGATCGGGGCCGGGCATGGCGCCGAGCTGCTGCAGCTCGTGGCCCGCGGGGGCAGCAACCGCGAGGTGGGCAAGGCGCTGCATATCAGCACGGCCACGGTCAAAACGCACCTGATCCATATCTACGACAAGCTGGGAGTCAGCGATCGCACATCGGCCGTGACCACGGCGCTGGAGAGGGGCATTATCACGCTGGACAGCGGATAGTTAGCAGTTAACAGAAAACGAAAAACAGAAAACTGCCAACGGTTGACTGGCGCAACCTCGGCGCTACGCTGCATCTGCCATGCGAATACCTGCCGCCCGTTTATATTATGGTGGCTGGTTCAGGCATGTCTGGGTTCCAGGTCTGGTTCAGGCTGGCGGATAGGAGCCAGCAGGTTAAAGACCCAGGGCGCGCCGAAGCTGATCCAGAGGCCCAATACGGCGTAGCGCACGAAACGCGTGGCGTAGTAGAGCCAATCGGCTACCGTCCCTTCCGCCGGGGCAATCGAGCCCAGGCCGACGTAGAGCGCCAGGAGGCCGGCCAGGCCGATGGCGGCGCGCAAGACGCGCTGCCACCACAGGCCTTGCGCGGAGTAGGGGCAGTAGCGGTGTATGAGCACAAGCCCGCTGCCGAAGCCGCCCATAACGGCGGCAGAGGCCACGGTGCTTTGGCGCGGCCAGGCCAGGGCCAGCAGCACGGGGAAGCCGATGGCGATCGTTAGCTGCTGGCTAAACGGCCGCCGGGCGATCCATGTTTCGAAGCGCGGGTCAAGAAAGATGAAGAGCGCCAGCAAAATCGCGCCTATAAGCCAGCCGGCGACGACCTGGTGGGGATAGTGCATCCCAAGATAGACGCGCGAAAAGCCAACCAAGGCTATCCAGAGGACGGCAAAGCCCCAGAGCCAGCCACGGCCGACCTGCCAGGCCAACGTGCCCCAGACAAATACGCTGGATTGCGCGTGGCCGCTGGGCATGCCGGAACCAACACATTCCAGTTTGCTCACTCCCGGATCCGTTGTGCATGGCCTTGGATGATAGCCACCCTGGCTGCTTGCTAGATCGAAGAGATCCTTCAGGACCGGGTTTAGGTAGGCCGTTATCAAATAGGCGAAGCCCACTCGGGCCCCGACGCGCTGGTCTACGGCCCAGAAAAGGATGGGCACGAAAAGCAGGTAAAACATTTCTTCGCCGGTGAAGGTGACGGCTTTGAAGAATTCATCCAGCAAAGGGCCGCCCA
>JBJYWX010000275.1:0-748 GCA_046259695.1 Promineifilaceae bacterium (SeqCode)
ACCTGTTGTTCAACCGATGACGGAGTCACTGAAGGGGCCTCGTCGGTCGGGCGGCCGCCAGTCTCGAGCATGATGCGTACACGTGCGGGTTCGCTGCCAATGCCAAAGATGCCGCGACTGCCTTTGCTGAGCACTTCCACCGCCACGTCGCTGCGCACGACGTTAAGTTGCGACAGCCCTTCGGCTACGGCTTCGTCGACTGTTTTTCCTGTGAACTCGTATGCTTTGTCGGGCATTGTCTGATCTATCTCCGTTTTGAGCGACGTCGCTTAGGCTTCTTATTTTGCTTGCTAGTGGGCGCAGTTCCATCCCTATTACCGCTGGTTGCAGTTGCGGTGACGGCGTCGGTAGTGTCGACAGTCGTGCCCTCGATTACCATCTCGCTCGACGCCTGACCCCCACCGGCAGTGGCTGCCGCACTTGTCATACGATTTGTAATGAACCACTGTTGGCCCATCTGAAGCAAGTTGCTTGTGACCCAATACAGTGTGAGCGCTGCTGGTACTTGCAGTGTGAAGAAACCAAACATGAAGGTCATCATGAGACCAAGCTGTTTGGTCATTCCCGCGCCTGCCCCGCCCGTATCGGGCTGGGGAGGTGTCATCCATTTCTGCATGATGAACTGCGTAACCACGAGCAGCGCCGGCAATATCAGATAGGCGACCAGGATGTTGTAGTCGCCGGCCCGAAAGCTCTCCGAGATCCACGTCATGCCATGCGTATATTCCGGGAACGCCAGGTCTGGGAT
>JBJYWX010000275.1:758-2177 GCA_046259695.1 Promineifilaceae bacterium (SeqCode)
TATGCCGAGGGCAACGATTGCCGCATAGAGGCCGAACAAGATTGGCATTTGGATCAGAAGCGGCAGGCACCCGCTTAAGGGATTGACGCCTGCTTCCTGGTACAGCTTCATCTGCTCTTGTGAGATCTTCTCACGGTCCTTGCCGTACTTTTTCTGAAGTTCCTGGATCTTCGGCTGTAGTTCCCGCTGCGCCTGCATACCGCGTATCTGAGAAATGGTCAGCGGTAGCGTGATCACCTTGATGATCGCGGTGAAAAGGATAATCGCGAAACCCCAGCTATTCACGCCGAAACCGATGTTGACAAGCAGTGTGTTGAGCCAGATTAGCGCCTTCGCCAACGGCCACACAACAAATGTCTGCCAAAACCCTTCGGGGGCAACCGTAGTGACATCAACCCCCTGGCGGTTAACGCCGCATCCGGATAGGAGTAATGCGGCCACCACGAAGAGCAGCAGGATGAGCCATTGTTTGCGTTTCACTAGTCGTTATTCTCCTGGCTCGTGCGTAAGAGCGTCGGTCTCGGACGCGCTTGGCACGCCAGGAACCGGGTCAAACCCACCGGGATTGAAGGGATTACAACGGAGTATGCGTTTCGTCCCGAGCCAACCGCCACGCAGCAGACCGTGTGTTTCAATCGCCTGATAGGTGTAATGGGAGCACGTCGGGTAGAAGCGGCAGTTACTTCCCAATAGAGGAGATAGAAACATCTGGTAGCCGCGAATAAGGAGCAATACAATCTTCTTCATTATCTACACCTTCGCGCTCACCGGTCTCGGGTCAACGCTCCTACTCTTGCATTCGCAAGTTTATGTCGTCTGCGTTTCCGATGTATGCAGTAACTGCGCCCGCCGGACGAGGCGAGCGCAGGCAGCATTCATCTCGCAATAACTCGCCTCGCGAATTGGTTTGCGGGCGATAAGCACCAGATCCCATCCCGGTAGAATTGCATCTTGACGTAGCCTCATCGATTCGCGTAGGCGACGTTTGATGCGATTGCGGGCGACAGCATTTCCGACCCTGCTACTGACGGAGAAACCGAATCGACTGTACGGCAATCCGTTAGGTAACACACATAGCACGAGCAGCGGCTCTGAGTACGATTTGCCGTGTCGGCGAATATCCTGGAACCTCTTGCTGTCACGTACCCGAAAGCGTCGGTTCATTCGGCAGGAGGGACCGGGTGCAAGTCAGTCCTAATCCTTAATTGATTTGCGCGGTGTCAATTGTGCGGCCACCGTCTTCCTTCCACGCAGGCGCCGCCGTTTCAGCGTATTGCGCCCACCTGGTGTTCGCATTCGTTGCCGGAAACCATGCGTCTTGAGACGCTTTCTCACCTTAGGCTGCCATGTCCGTTTTGGCATCAATCATCTCCTTGCGCCCCACAGCGAATTCTGCGGCTTATCTGGCTTACTCATCGC
>JBJYWX010000276.1:0-6915 GCA_046259695.1 Promineifilaceae bacterium (SeqCode)
AACCCTCTAAATCCCCCGTCATTTTGATGGCGAAGAGAAGATCCTGGCCCTCAGGAGCAGTGATACCGTCAGCAGGGCATTCTTCATCTAGTGAATTGGAATAACCAATCCCAGAAATTTGTGGCGAGTCTGCACTTACGAGTTGAACAAATCCCAGTAAGGCAAAAACGCCTACTAAAACCAAGATCACACGCAGCCACTTCTCAGTTTGATCTGAAAGGGCACTGTTTCTAGAGCGTATCATGTTCAGAACTCCTTCTTTGCTTTGGTGTGCAAAATTTCACTGATACTGGCATTCCTTTTCAAACTGGCGATGTACAAATTAACACGCCAGGCTGGCCCCTTGGACTACGAGGAGTTTGAAAACTATTTTGCGTCTTTCGATAGTCCCTCCTTTACAGAACAACAGGCTATTGACCTCAATGCCGCCGTTACATTTGCTTACATTCTTAGGCTGCTCTTTTTGGTTTTAGCTAGCAATTTCAAAAACCCAAGATGTGTAAACGTTCTCGCGAACAAGGATCCTAGCCGCGCACGCTCTCTATCATGTCTGCCAGGGCAGTCGCGGGATCGCCGCCCACGACTGCGTTTGGTGTTGATGTATAGCGTTCCTGTTTAGATGGTCTTTGTCGCGCTTGCCATTCCAACTATTCTGGCACACGCCCCGCTGCAATAGCCGACAGATCCTCAGTCTGCCGCTGCCGGCCAACCGCCAGCCTAAATTACATGGAGAGCAAATCGCAAGAAACTAGCAACTGGAAAACGAAAATGAGGTTTCGAATACCAAACTAAACAGATCATATTCTAATAATACTAATTGATCGATTGGTGGGGCGTCAACATTGGGAATATTTGCACAAGTGGTGGTGTGTGTAGAATAGTGGGTAACCGACCCTAACGGCCGTTCACCCATCCCAACCCCAAGACTTCGCGCGTCCAGTTTACGGCCGTACCCCATCCTGCTATACTCCCCTGCCTGAATGCACAAACAAACCGCGTGGGGCACGGCCCCATGCCCTGTTTTGCGGACTAAACTATGACCAAGCTCGCCGCCTCCATTCTTGCCGCCGATTTCACCCGCCTGGGCCAGCAGGTCGCCGCCGCCCTGGAAGCAGGCGCCGACTACATTCACGTCGACGTCATGGACGGCCATTTTGTGCCCAGCATCTCCTTTGCCTTTCCCGTGCTGCGCGCCGTCGCGCCCATCGTCCATGAGTACGGCGCCTTGTGCGACGTGCACCTGATGATCGAACAGCCGGAACGCTACCTGCCCGCTTTCGCCTCCGCCGGTGCCGACATCCTCACCGTGCATGTCGAGACCTGCCCCCATCTGCACCGCACCGTGCAGGCCATCCGCGAACTGGGCCTGCGGCCCGGCGTGACCCTCAACCCGGCCACGCCGCTGGTGAGCCTGGAAGAAATCCTGCCCGATGTCGACCTGGTGCTGATCATGTCCGTTAATCCCGGTTTCGGCGGCCAGACCTATATCCCCGGCAGCACAGACAAGATCCGCCGCCTGCGGGCCATGCTCGATATTATCGGCTCCACGGCCGAACTGGAAGTCGATGGCGGTATCAAGCCCGGCAACGCCGCCGAGGTCGCCGGCGCCGGCGCTTCGGTGCTCGTTTCCGGCAGCAGCATCTTCGGCGGCCCTGCATCTATCGCCGAGAACGTCGCCGCCTACCGCCGCGCCCTCGGCCAGGGCGGCACCTCCTAAGCGGCGATCCGCGCGACCCTGCTCGCCGCCCCCGCCTCCGGATACCATATATGTCTTCCCGCACGCGCGCCTTTATCGCCCTCTTCGTCGCCGTAATCCTGGGCAGCACCAGCGGCCTGCTGATCAAGATTTCCGGCTGGGATGCCCTGGCGCTCAATGGGGCGCGCAGCCTGATCGCCGCCGGCGTCGTCTGGGCCTATTTGCGCCGCCCCCAATTCACCTGGTCAGGCGCTCAGATCGGCGGGGCGGCCGCCTATGCTCTGGCCATCACGACCTTTGTCGTGGCCACGCGCTGGACCACGGCCGCCAACGCCGTCTTCTTGCAGTTCACCGCCCCCTTGTGGGTGGCCCTGTTCAGCATCTGGCTGCTCGGCGAACGGCCCAAACGCAGCGACTGGCTGACCATGGCAGCCGTCGCCTTGGGCATGCTGCTCTTCTTCGGCGGCGCGCTGACGCCCACCGGCTTCTGGGGCAACATCGTCGCCATCGTCAGCGGCATGAGCCTGGGCATGATGTACACCGCACTGCGCATGCAGAGGGACGGCTCGCCCACGGAGACGATCCTCTTGGGCAACCTGATCGCCGCCGCCGTCGGCCTGCCGTTTATCTTCCTTAATTCGCAGCCGTTCGACGCCTTCAACGTCAGCATTGTGCTCTTCATGGGCGTCCTGCAGCTCGGCCTGCCCTTTTTATTGATCTCGCTGGCGATTAAGGAAATCAGCGCCATCGAGACCGTGCTCACCCAGACGCTGGCGCCGGTCACCAATTCCCTTTTTGTCTACCTGGGCATCGGCGAACGGCCGAGCGGCTCCGCCCTGGCCGGCGCGATCATTATCACCCTTGCCATTGTCGCCAACGCCTGGGGCGCAGCCCGTACCACGAGGCCACGGCCGTCACGGCCGCCGGAACTGCCCGTTTAAACAATCAGGAACGTCTATTTATCATTTTGTGAGGTGAGGGATGGCTTGGCAGAATGCCCGGCTTGCAGCGCGATTTCCCATGCCCCGTCATGGCACAGCCCATCCATGCGCGCGTCTTCATAGGCTGCCAAAGCGGCCTGCAGATGGGCATCGCCAACAGCCGCGGCCAGTTGATCCAGCAGACCAACCGCCGCGCGCCTATCTGTAAGGTCGGTAGAGATACTGTCTTTCACGCCAGCCATAGGATATCCTACAATCACTCTGGCAGCACGCCTACGGATAACAGCCTGCACATGATATGCTGGCTTGACAGGCGCACAAACGCATCATATTGTATACGTTGGATTGTTTCCGCATTCAATACAGCCAACAACCTGCAAGCAGGAGGCAAACAATGGCTGATCGATCAGCAAGCTCAAGCGCCATCACCGCCGACGACCGTATTTTGCCCTTTACCCGAATCGTGGCCTGGCTGGTCATACCCTTCCTGGTCGCCGCCTTTATCATTCTCTATCTCGACGGCACGCGCACAGCCGAATGGTTCTCCTGGGAGATTCCCTCGCGCCTGACCACGGCCTTGATGGGCGCCGGCTACCTCGGCGGTGCTTACTTCTTTCTCCGCGTCGGGCTCGGCGCGGGCCAGCGCCATATCCATCTCGGCGCCGGCTATCTGCACGACTCCTCCTACATTTCCCGCTGGCGCGCGCTGCGCTGGCACGAAGTGCACCTGGGTTATCCGGCGGTCACTACCTTTACCATCTTCATGCTCCTGGCTACCCTGCTGCATTGGGACAAATTTTTCACCAATAACTGGCCCTTTTGGGTCTGGCTCGTGCTGTACATCGTCACGCCGATCCTGGTCCCCGCTGTCTGGTGGCTCAACCGGCCGGCTGACCCGCACACGCCCGCGCCCGGCGACCGTATTGTGCCTGCCTGGCTGCGCTTTGGCGTGGCTGCCCTGGGGGGCTTCTTCCTGGCCATCTCCCTGGCCGCTTTTTTCCGGCCCCAATTCATCATCGATATCTGGCCCTGGACGCTCTCGCCGCTCACGGCGCGCGTCATGGCCGGCTGGCATGCCCTGTTGGGCGTCGGCCTGCTGGCCATGGCCAGCGATAGGCGCTGGAGCGCCTGGCCCGTGCCGATGCAGAGTATTGCCATTTGGTACGTCCTGCTGCTGGGCGCCTTCGTCTGGCATCAGGAGGAGTTTGGCGCCGGGCTGCTCAACTGGTACAGCTTTTTGCTTATCGGCAGTCTCGCCGGGATGCTGGTCATATCGCTGATTATGCGCGGGCAGCCTCGCCTGGCTGAAAGGTGAGCGAAGAAGACCCAGGGACGCACGAGCTTTCTATTCTCGAACGAACGGGCAATAACTTCGTGCGGGCGATTGCCCGCTTTGTGTACCACCCGGGCGATTCGACGGCCGAGCAGGTGGAGAAAGGACTGCTGGCCGGCGGCACGGCGATCGTGCTGCCGGCTGCCCTGATCTGGGGCAGCGGCTATCTCTATTATGGTGAGACCGCCGCGGCCCTGGTCACTTATGGCTACCTGCTGCTCTCCCTGTTCGGTCTCTGGCAGCTCCACCGTAACGGCCGCCGCGAACCGCTGACGTCGATCCAGATCGTCTGTACGCTGCTGCTGCCGTTCGTCCTGACACTGCTGCTCGGCGGTATCGTCAGCTCCAGCGCCATCATAATGGCGGCGATCATGTCGCCTCTGGGCATTATGCTCTACGCGCCCACCTGGCATGAGCGGCGCTGGTTCGCCGCCTTTGTCCTGCTCTTTGTGCTCGCCGCACTGCTCGATCCCTTGGTGCGCGACGATAATGGCCTGCCCGGCTGGTGGATCCTGACCTTCTTTGTGCTCAATACCACTGTCCTGGCAATCATCATTTTCTTTATGACCCGTACCTATATCCAGCAGCGGGACTTTGCCCTGGCCCAATTGGAACGCGAGCAGCAAAAATCGGAGCACCTGCTATTAAACGTGCTGCCCGCTTCCATTGCCGCCGTGCTCAAAGATGAGGAGGGCACCATTGCTGAGCGCTTCGATGACGTGAGCGTGCTCTTCGCCGATCTGGTCGGCTCCACGCCGCTTGGCGCGGAACTGGATCCGGTACTCATGGTCGACCTGATGAACGATATCTTCAGCTATTTCGACACTATTATCGAGCAGCTTGGGCTGGAGAAAGTGCGCACCATGGGCGACAGTTACATGGTCGTAGCCGGCGCGCCTGTGCGGCGCGCTGATCATGCCCAGGCCCTCGCCCGCGCGGCGCTGGCCATGCGTGCCTTTCACGATCACGTCGATGATCCCCTTGTGGCGCAGTTGCAGTTTCGCTATGGCATGAACTGCGGTCCGGTGATCGGCGGCATCATCGGCCGTACTAAGTTCCATTACGACGTCTGGGGCGACACGGTCAACGTCGCCAGCCGCATGGAGTCACACGGCGTACCGGGCAAAATCCAGATCACGTCCACCATGTACGAAATACTGCGGGATGAATTCGAGTGCGAGCCGCGCGGCGTAATCCAAATCAAGGGCAAACAGCCGATGGAGACCTGGTTCTTGCTGGGCGAAAAAGTGCCGTAGGAAAGCCGTGATGGGCGCCTCTATGCGCTCCGCCTCTACTTTTTTCAGCGTACGTCAATGAACCAATAGCGAGATGTCCGTTACTTGTCCGGAACCCGTCCGAATCTGCTGCAGAAAAAGTGTAAGATCCTTGCCAGAAGGCCGGTTGCCAATATCACTGTGGCTAGGTGGAGGCAATGCGGGGCGGCGGCAGCGCCACTGAGGCCAATATAGAAATTTCTCAATTCACGGTGAGTACCGGTTATCGTGCCAGAAACATAGGCTAAGCCTTCTAGAGAGCCAAGTGATGAGAATCAAGATTCTGAAAAGACTATTGCTGTTAACACTGTTGATTCTGGGCGCGGCGTGCAGCAGCAGGGCGGGCGAGCCAGAAGCGGTAACTCAGCATGTCCGGTCAGGAACTATAGAATCAGAACCCTATCCTGACCGCGAAGCGGGATCGCAAGAAGCGGTTGCGCGCCCCTCACCTGCTGCGCCAACAGTTAAGGATGCCGATCCCTACCCCGCGACCAGTAGGCCGGAACAGAACGTTGAGTCCCAGCGGGCCGTAAACCCGGCGAATGGGTCTCAGCCGGCAGATCTAGCAGACAGAGGCGCTCCTGTTGTGCTGCTGCATGAAGATTTTTCTGGCGGTCGCCTGGGTCCCGAGTGGGAGGCTGCCTCGGGGGAATGGGTGGTTGCCAACGGCCGTCTTACGCCGGTAGATGCTCTTTCCAGTGCCACAATCTACGTTGGCGATTCCCAATGGCGTGATTACACCATTAGTGTCAGGCTGGAGCCGCAAACCGATAACTATGGGGGGAGCATCGTCCTGCGCGCTCAGGATGACCAAAACAAACTGAAGGCCCTGTTTGTAAAATCAGATGTCACCCAAAACACTGGCTGGTGGCTCATCAAGGAGCAAAGTCTAGAAACTATCGAAGACTCCTTTGTGACAATGGACCTGAGCCAGCCTCCATACACGTTCACTGTAGTGGCCCTAGGTGATTACTACGCTCTGTACGTAGGACCCGAACTCGTCTTCGAATTTCGCAATCCCGCTTTTCAATCAGGGCGTATTGGCCTCGAATCCTGGCGCGATGGTGATGACCCTCCCGAGCCCAACCTTACCGCGTTTGACGATCTGATCGTCTACGAAGGAGATGCGCGGGCGGCCCTGGGCCTCCAGCCAAGTCAGAGTGAGATCACGCAGGGAGTTGCTACGCCAACAGCACAGCCGCCCCAGGTGAATGTTTCCGATGCCGAGTTCACAGGCAATATTGGTTCATTTCAATATGCTGTTTCTGATGTTACTTTTGCAGCAGAAAGGGGTGAACTATCTTCCTTAGGCACATTTGCCATGGTCACCAACATGGGCATAACGAACCCGTATACCCCAATGCTGGAAATGCAGCTCTTCGATGCCCAAGGCAACCTGGTCGGCTCTGGGACCGGGCAAATCTTATATATCCCATCCGGGGCGACGGTGCCGGTTGCCTTCTGGTTTGAAGATGGTAGGCCTCCGTTTGCGAGCTATTCTATCCGCGGAATAGACGAGGGACTTGTGCAGTATTTTGAGCCGGTGATGGCTGAGGTGGTGCCAGTCGGTTTCCAGCAAGCGCCTTGCACGACGTATACAATAACCAATACGGATACGAAGGTAGCGACAGAAGTGATATTATGTTGCCTTTCGGTCAGGATGCGCTTATT
>JBJYWX010000277.1:0-4863 GCA_046259695.1 Promineifilaceae bacterium (SeqCode)
CTTGTTCTGCAGCAACTGCAAAAATCCGACAACCGCCCGAAGAGGCTCCTGAAGATCATGGGAGGCGACATAGGCAAACTGCTGAAGTTCGTTGTTGGAACGTTCCAATGAATGAAGGGTTTTTTCCAGTTGACTTTCAGCATTTTTTCGACCGCGCTGTCTCCGTAGACCGGGCAGCCGACACGTTCATCCAGCACCGGGGCCAGCTCATCCGTGGTCAGCACTAGGCGCACGTCCGACAGGGCCACCAGTTCGGCCATGTTGGCCATGTAGATAGCCGGATCGAGCTTCTCAGTCAGCGTGGGGAACATCGAGGGGATCGCCCCGGCCAGCAGTGCGCCCCAGAAGGCGTAAATGCTCTGCAGATTTTGCGTGTGGGCAATAACCACCAGGTCGCGTGGGCGCGCGCCCATCATTTGCAGCGCCTGACAGGAGCGCAGCACGGCCGCTTTGAAGGCGCGGCGGGAGACAACCTGCGGCGCGGCATCGCTGGCGACAAAAATGAGCGCCTCGCGGTCCGGCGATTCGTCGCCGAGAACGGCCGCGTCCAGCAGCGAACGGGCCTCGTTCCGGTTGTGAAGTCCGAGCATATATGCCCCAGCCCCACTGTAGGGGCGGTTCGCGAACCGTCCCTACGGGTTACCCGTCGCGCAAGACGCGGGCCACCATCTGGTCCAGCGTATCCATCTTCTCCACGGTCAGATCGGCGTCAGGAATGTATACATCAAACTCCTGTTCAACAAACACGCCAAATTCGGCCAGGGAGAAGGAATCCATCAACCCACCGGTGATGATGCCCTCGTCGTCCTCCAGGTCATAGGTCTCATCGCGAATCAGGTCGCGGGTAATGAAGGCGCGCAGCTTGGCGCGTACATCCGCTTCGTTCATGGTAACTCCAACGGGTGGCAGGGGCGCTTCGGCTCGCCCGCCTTCGGTTGTTCTAGTCGGCCTCCAGGATGGCCGGAGCAATTAGCTCCGCCAGCCGGCGGGACCCGGCGGGTGTCAGATGTACCGGCGTATCGGTGAATTCCTCCGGGGCGACAGCGTCCCAGAGATCGAGATACGTCCAGCCCTCAGCGGTTGTTTTCTCCGCCAGCAAGGCGCGGTATTGGTCATAAGCCCAACGCGGGTAGAAGGAATTATAGCGAAGTTCACTGTTCGCGCCGCTGCTGATGTACATCGGTTCATTGACCAGCAGCAGCGGCAGTTCGCCAGCCACCGCCCGCCCGGCGTCTAATACATCCCAGGCCAAGTCGTTCTCACTAAAGGTGACCGGACCGTCAAAGCTCTGCCAGCTCTCGTCGACCTCGAAATCAGAGCGCCGCGGTTTGATCTCCTCCGGTATGTATTGGTCGATGCCCGTGGCCGCCCAGGAGAAGCCGTAAAGCTGCAGGCGGATCAGGTCGGCCAGGTTCCGCCGCTGCCCCACAATCGTGCGCTCCCAGAACGTGGGATCGATGAAGCGCTCGTCAGCAGGATCTAGCTCCAGATCGTAGGCGGCGATTAACGGCCGGATACGTTGCGGGTTATTCTGCACGATCGGCGCGAAGAGCTGTTTATCGCGCGGGAACGATTCCAGCGTCACCGGCCACAGGATCAGGTCGGGGTCATAGCCGCGGGCGATATCGAGCAGCATCAGGTCCTTGGTCAGGGACATGACCGGGTAGGCAACGTTATAGACCACCACGCGACGGCCGTCGGCGCGGTGCAGATCGAGGGCATTGAGCCGCCCGGCCAGCGAATCCTCGTTGGCCAGGAACCAGCCCCAGCTCGCCGAGTCACCGATCAGCAGCACGCGGTATTCGTCCGCGGCTTTTGGCCGGACCAGGGCCTGGCTGGCGAACATCGCCGGCAGATTATAGAGGCTCAGGTTATAGGAGAGGGCGCTGTTCTCGCCGTAGGGCAGACGCAGCCGGCCGGGCAGCAGGCGGTTGTAGAGGCTGAGGCCGCCCAGCGTCTCAGCGGGTGATAGCAAGGCAAAGAGCAGGTTGAGCAGCACAAAGAGCAGCGCCGCCTTGGCCAAAATACGCAGCGGAGGCCCCCAATTGATGGCCCTTTTGTTACCGTCCATCAGCCGCCCTCCAGGCCGAACAGCTTGGCGAAAGTCGACAAGGCCAGCGCCGGTGTCGGCATCAGGAACCAGACCCAGCCCAGCACGACGTATTGAAAAGTCAGGAACCAGGTCAGCAGGGTCCAGGCACGTTTCTGCCAGGGCTTCTCAGCCAGGCCGCGATACCATTTGCGGGTGCGATCGCTCCACTGCTTGTGGGCGAAGAGCGCCAGGCCGTGCCATACGCCCCAGATGAAGAAGTTGAGCGTAATGCCATGCCAGAGGCCGATGACGATCATGGTCGTCATTTGCGATATGAAGACGATCAGCACCGGAGACGGCCGTGGCTGGCGGCGCAGCAGGCTGCGCGAGAGGGGCGAAAAGACGTAGAAGCGCACCCAGCTGCTGAGCGACATGTGCCAGCGCTGCCAGAAGTTAGTGACCGTCGTCGACAGGTAAGGCCAATTGAAGTTCTCCGGCAGGCGGATGCCGAACAGCATGCCCAGGCCGATGGCGATGTCGGTGTAACCGCTGAAATCAAACAGCAGGCGGAAGGCGTACCCATAGAGCAGGGCCCACAACGCGGGCGTCGAGGTCGCCTGGGCGGCATTGAGCGGTGTGAGGGAAAAGCCCTGGGCCAGGCCATCGGCGAGCACAAATTTCTTGAACATGCCGGTGACGATGCGCGTGCCGCCGGCGGCGAAGCGCGCCCCGTCCAGACCCACCATCTCCGGCAGCGCTCGCAAATCCAACAAGAAGCGCTCGGCGCGGTCGATGGGCCCGGCGATATAGGCGGGTGTGAAGAGGACAAAGATGACGTAATCGCGCAGGTTCAAATCGGGAAGCTGGCCTGTCTGGCGGTCGCGCATGGTGCTGATCAGGCGGAAAGCCACATAGGAGAAGCCGAGCCAGGCCAGGTCACCCGGCGCGGCCAGGGTGGCATCCTGCCCAGCCAGGCTGCGCCAGATGGCTGCCAGGCGCACCGCCGCCGGGTCAAATTTGAGAACGATGAAGATCAGCACGATGATTAGGATGCCCGCCGTCAAGGCCCGGCGCGAGACCTCGTCGCGCGCGCGGCTGAGCCAGGCTAACAATAGCAGGCCCAAACCGCCCAGCACCGCGGCCACAACCAGAGGCTGTGGCGGCCGGTCGGCCGTGATGCGCAGGCCAAAGGCCAGGTAGCGGTTGAATGCCATCAGCACGACAATGGCGCCAATCAGCAGCAGGGCGATCGCGTTTTCAGAATCAGAAATAGAACGCCGATTAACGCCGAACCTACGCGGAAGAAAGCGAAAAAGCCCAGGCCCTTCCGCGCGAACTTCCGCGTCTTTCTGCGCTCGTCCGCGTCCCATATTTCCTGATGGGGCAGAACGGGTCAGGGCCCAGGAGGCGATGGTGAGAATGATGGTGACCGTCTGCAGGATAAAGCCGCTGAAGCGAATGGGCAGCGCGGGCTGTAGCCAGTAGATGCCGGCCACGCTGCCGGCCAGCAGCGCCCACGCCCGTCCGCGGCCGGGCACCAGCGCGGCATAGAGGAAGGCCCCGCCGGCCAGTACCAGGATGAAGGTCAGGTCCAGGGACACAGGCTATGTGGGACCGAGGCCACCTCGCCAGAAACCTGAAGCTTCCGGAGAAGGCTGAAGATTTGAAGTTTCGGGGGAAGCGGGGATCTGCCCGCCGGTCGCCGCCTGCCACACTTCATAAATCGCCAGAAGCGCCGTCAGGTCGCTGACCGGATAGCCGCGCTCGAACACGTCGGGGTCGGTATAATCGTTGCTGTCGGCCATCGTCATATGCACCTGGTCGCCGCCCAGGCCGCGGTTGGGAACGATGTCCGCCACGTGGTCAAAGTCCCACAGCGGCACATGGTAGTCCTGGGCGATCTGATTTACGATCTCGTTGTTACGGTTGTCGCCCTCAAAACGGTCGGCCTTGGTGCTCAAAATGGGTACGATGCCGTTCTCCAGCGCGTACTCGACCAGGGCGCGCATGTTCTCGTCGAAGGCCGAGGCCGCTCCGCCATCGTTGGAACCGAGACGGATGAGCAGCAGGCTGGGATTATTGAGGCGAATTTCGCAAGCAACCATATCCTCATTGGGCAAACACCACTCTTTATCCGCCCACAGCGGGTCAAACAGCGACCAGGCGTGCAGGCCGATGCGCGTGGCCACGCCGTAACGCTCGAAGGAGCCGGCGTACTGGTCTATCGCCGCCTGCAGGTAGGCGTACTCGCCCAGGTCGTAGGGCCCCTTATCGAAGCGCACCAGGTAATGCGGCGTTAGGGCCACGCTGTCGCCTACCTTGGAGAAGGCATGCGCGTCGCGGCCCAATTCCTGGCCGCGGGCAAAGGTCTCGCGCACCTGCTGCCGCACCGCGCCGGACATAAGTACGATTTCGTCCACGGGAATGCCCCCGACGCTGATGGGGGTCGGCGTCGCCGTGGGCGTGCGGCTGGGCGTGGGCGTGCGCGTCGGCGTGGGTATCAGCGTAGGGGTACTGGGCAAAGGCGTGACACTGGGCGTCAAGGTTGGGGCCAGCGTCGGCGTGGGTACCAGGGTGGGCTCGGAGGTGTTCAGGGCCAGGTCGAGCGCGCTGACGTCAGCCAGCCCTTCGGCGGGCCGGGCGACGGCCGTCGGCGCGACCGGCGTGTCGTCATAAGAGACAATTACCAGCCGCTCGGGCGTGGCGGTCGGGGCAACACTGGCAGCCGTGCCGGCGCACCCGCCCAACAGAATGAGCAGCAGCGGCAGAGCGAATAGACGCCGCAGCCCGAACTCCCCGCAGCCCATGGGTCAGAAGCCCTGGTAAATCCA
>JBJYWX010000277.1:4873-7556 GCA_046259695.1 Promineifilaceae bacterium (SeqCode)
CGCGCTCGTGCCCCTCCCCCATTAGTCACCCTAAAAGCCCTGGTAAATCCACTGCGGCGTGCTGTCGCTCATCATGATGATCAGCAGCAGCACGATCAGACAGAGGAGCAGCGCCAGCAGGTTTTCGCGCGAAAAGAGGCGGCCCATTTACGGCGCAGCCTCCCCGCACCATTTCCACTCGCCGTCCTCATCGACCACGCGGTAAGAGGCCAGCGGAAACTCGGTATCTTCCGTGCCATAGCTGGCGACAATCTTGCCGGAGCAGGTCACCACGTCGCTGTCGCTGACGCGCTGGCAGGCCATGCCCTCGATGCGCACGTCGCTGACGCTCTCGAAGGTTCGTATCTCGCGTTCCAGCACGCCTTCCATCTCCGAGCAGAGCAGCTGGCGAATCGTGTCGGCGTCGCCGTCGGCCTTGGCCTTCATGTACTGCTGCACCGTGGCCGCCGGGTCAGCCGACGCGCCTGAGGAGCAGGCCACAAGCAGCATGGCGGCGGTCAGGAGCAGCAAAAACACGGGTAGTGACTGTTTGTTTAATCGCATAGCACTTTCCTAATTACTCAGATTGAAGCAAGTGGCAGGTGGCACGTTGCCGCCCATCTGCCCTATTCCGCCAATGTGCGCCGTACTTGGTCCAGGATCATCAAGGTGGCCAGGTTATGAGTGGGATAGCCAACGGCCGTCAGGCCGGGCGACGTGTAATCCAGCGGCTCCAAAAAGGTCAGGTGCACGCCGTCGGGGCCCAGGCCGCGTCCCGGCAGCGTGTCCGCCAGGCGGTCAAACTCCAACAGCGGGACCTGCAGCTCCTGCGCCACTTCGCGAATCGCCGTGTTATTGGCATTATCCGGCCCTTCAAAGCGGTCGGCCTTGGTAGCCAGGATGGGCACAATGCCGTTGGCGATCAGGGTGTCCACAACCTGCTTGTAGTTGGCCTTAAAACCGCCCTGCGGCGCGGAATCGTTGGAGCCTAAGAAGACGAGCATGATGCTGGGGTTGTTCAACCGGATTTCGCAGTCAAGCACGTTTTCATTGGCCTGGCAAAACTCTTTATCGGCCCAGAGCGGGTCAAATACCGACCAGGAATGCAGCCCCACGCGCACGCTCGGCCCGTAATGGCCGAAAGAGCCGGCGTACTTGTTTATCGTTTCTTGCAGGTAAGCAAAGTCGCCGAGGGTATAGTCGGCATTGTCCCATTGGGCCAGCGACTGCGGCGTGGCAATCAGGCTGTCGCCTAAAATGGAAAAGACGTCCGGATTGCGGCCAATCGCCTGTCCTTGGGCGAAGATGGCCCGGATATGGTCAATGGCCTCCCGGGGCATAACGATAAACTCGGCGGCGGACATGCCGTTGATGGCTGCTACGGGCGGCGGTGCCGTGGTTGGCGTGGGCTCTTCCGTTGGCGGCGCTTCAGTTGCCACTGGCTCCCCTGTCACCGGTTCCTCCGCAGCCTGTTCTTCTGCCGCCGGCCCTTCTGCCGCCGGCTCTTCTGCCGCCGGCTCCTCTGCCGCCGGCCCCTCTGCCGCCGGCTCCTCTGTCACCATTTCTTCACTGACCGGCGGCTCGGCCGGCGATTCGCTGCGCAGCGTCGGCGTGGCCGGCATCACTTCTGTGGGCCTTACCTGCGGTCCGACAATCACGACAGTAGGCGTCGGTTCCGGCTCCTGACCGCCGCAAGCGACCAGCAGGGCAGCAAGCAGGAACAGCACAAGTACGCTAGGCAAGAACGGTCGTTTCTTCATCTCGTTTGTCTAGTCCTATTACCCGCGCTGCCGGCGCTCGCGTTTCGATCTCGTGGCTCGCCGGAGATTCAGCGGTGCCCAAAAGTGGTGCAGATAACGGCAACTACAGGCGGGTTAATCGGCGGCAAGTATAACCTCTTTCCATAACGTATCAAGGACCATCAATGCCGTCAGGTTGTGCAGCGAATGGCCACGCAAAAAGGCCTCAGGCTGGGTATAGTCATGAGCGTAAAAGGTCGTCATATGCACGTGATCCTCGTCCAGGCCGCGGTCGGGCAGGGTGCCGGCCACAAGATCAAAATCCCACAGCAGCAGGTCATAATCGGCGGCGATCTGGCGCAGCAGCGCGTTATTCTGATCACTGCCCTCGCCGCGATCGGCCTTAGTGCCGATAACGGGAATGACCCCCTGCTCCAGGGCGTACTCTACCGCCTCGCGAATGCTCTTGTCGAACAGCTCCGGTACGCCGTAGTCGTTCGAACCCAGGCGAATGAACAGGATGCTTGGGTTCTGTTGCCGGATTTCGCATGGCAGCGGCGCCTCGCCCGCCAGGCAGGTCGCTTCATCGGCCCACGCCGGGTCGAACAGGGTCCAGGAATGCAAGCCGACGCGCACGCTGGCGCTGTCGTGGTTAAAAGAACCCTGGAAAGCGTCGACGACTGGCTGAAGGTAAGCATAGTCGCCCAGGTTGTAAGGGCCTTCGTCAAAACGGCCGAGAAAGAACGGTATCTCCGTGGTGCTGTCGCCGGCGGTGGTGAAGGCACGGGGATTGCGACCCAGCGCCTGGCCGCGGGCAAAAGTCTCTTGGGCGACGGATCGCGCCTCGTCGGAGAAGAGAATAAAGGCACTTTCCGGCAGGCCGTTGACGGACAGGCCGGCCGGCTTTGGCGGCAGATCGGCAGCCGCCGCGGGCAGCGGTCGTGGGGTGGGCAAATAGACGCCGG
>JBJYWX010000278.1:0-12545 GCA_046259695.1 Promineifilaceae bacterium (SeqCode)
TAAATGCAAAGCGCCATACCAGGAACGGATTATCGCCGGCATAAGCGTCTTCCGCACTTAAGTCTTTCATCTCTGGCATGCGCCCGTAATAGTCCAGCGTTGGGACGTGGATAAAAGGCAAAGCAGGAATCATACGCTCGCCAACATCCCAGCCTTCAATACTGTCCGGATATGAGGCTGCCAGAGGCGACTCGCCGCGCGAGAGCACGAGCTGGACGAGGGGCAGCAACATCACGATGACAATCAGCCCGCCTAACCCTAGCGAGCGCACCCAGGCGCTGCGTTGGCGCAGATTCAACAGCAAATGCAGGGCCGCAAACGATCCCAGGGCAAGGGCTAACATGGCCGCTATGAGCGGGTGGATCGTTGACACGGCAAAAGTAGCCACAGCGGCTGCTATCCAGGCGCGCCACTCGCCGTCGCGCACAAAACGGATGGCGAGGGCAAAGATTACGGGCAGCATCGTCACGGGCACCATGAACTTGTCAGCATTAACCCGTTCGAAGAAGAAGAGACTGACATTGTCGCCGCGGATAAACGGCGAGGCGGCATAGATAAGCAACGCAATGCCTGCGGTCAAGAGGCCAAAGCGACGGCTGCCATCACGTGCCGCCTTACCCAGCGAGTAGGAGGCCAGAATTGCCCAGAGCGCCAGCATGGCCTTGGACCCGGTTGCCAGCAGGTCATTCGGTTCGACTACTGAGAAGTAGGACCAGAGATAATTCAACGTCAACGACTGGTTGAATACCATGCGCACGCCAGGGCCCAGACCAGAGCCGAAAATT
The DNA here is from genome assembly GCA_046259695.1 of Promineifilaceae bacterium (SeqCode). GTDB lineage: Bacteria > Chloroflexota > Anaerolineae > Promineifilales > Promineifilaceae > JAACFF01. The sequence continues at coordinate 786 of JBJYWX010000278.1, forward strand.
GGCTCTTCCTGGTTCAGCGGCAGACCGGCAAGCGCATCGGCCGAAAATGAGTTGACCGCATAAGCGTCGCCATCTATCTTGTATAGATTCAGGGTTGGAAGCAGCAGGGCAAAAGCGCCCAAAATCAGACCCAGCAGGATCAGCTCGTCTATTTGCCATGGTATGCGATCTGGGCGATTGCCAAGCGCGAACTTAATTTCGTGCAGCAGCCAGACCAGGATCACCATGCCGCTTAATAGCGCCCAGGCGAACGCCAGTTGGTGTATGGTCAGATGCAAGAGCAGGGCAATGATCCCCGGGACGGCCAGCACGGCGACGCCCAGCGGCAGCGCCAGAGCCAGCCGTTCCAATCCATCTAGATTGAGGCGCCAGGTGATGATGTCCGCGAGCAAATAGCCCGGGGTTATCAACAGCGCCAGGAACGTAAGCCAGCTGGCAAAATGCAGAGGCAAAGCTGCCGGAAAGGCGATGAGAACCAGGGCCCAGATCAATATCAATCCGGCGACGGTTACATAATGAGGGGTGATAAATGCTCGAACGCGCTGCATATTGATTTACTCAAGCAAAGGGGATGTGCCGGCGCAGAATCGGCCCTACGCGATTTGTTATGCTTAATGGCAGCCGGGGCCATAGCTGCATGAACAATTGGAACTTCCGATCTGATTGTACCTGATTCGTGATAGATTCTTCACCGCCGGGGCCATTTTCACGCCAGCTTAACTGGTATACGGGTGATGCCTCTCCGCCCCACTGGCCTTTAAACTTGGAAGCATTGGAGCCCGCCGGGCTGCGGCCCATATCCAAGTAAGTGAATCCGCATTCAATCGCATCACGCATGATTTCCCAAAGCGCCAGATAAGCGGGGCGCAGCTTCAGCGTTTCCGGCAGCGCGGCGCCCCACATACCCGCCATGCGGCTGCCCATCTCCAGCTGAAAGTAGCCGGCAATGACCTCATCCTCATGGCGAATAAGAGCGATGCTGTATTGGCCTGGAAACACGCGGATGACATTTTCCAGGAACTGATAACCAAAAACAGGTGTGCCGGCGTCGTGCGTAAAGCGGCAGAACATTTCGTAGAAAGGCTTCAGGCCCTCACCGCTGCGGTCTATTTCCGCCTCCAATCCGTTCTTGCGCGCTTTACGAACCTGGCGGCGAATGTTGCCATCAAGCTGCTCCCACAGCGTTTCCTCACCGGCGGGCAAGGGCAGCAGCCAGGAAACATGCTCGCTGGTTGTTTGCCAGTCCGCATCCCAGGTGTCACGCGAATCCTGTATAACGACGCGGCCAGCGCCGGTTGTGGCCGCCAGCGACGCCGCATTCGCCAGGAGTGCCTGAGCAACACGCTCATTGGCGGCGCAAAGCCCGCCGGGCATGGTCATCAGGCGCTTTCCGGTAATAAGGCTGGGCACCAGGAACAATGGTAGAACGCCGCAGACTTCCCCACCCGCACGGGCCAGCAGGTAGTACGTGGGATAACCGTACGTGTCGTGCATTACGGCCGCCCATCCACTGAGGTGCAGATGCAGCCCATCAGGCGATCGGCGAACAAACTTGTCCCAGGCAGCGTGATCCGCCTGCGTCATTGTCTGAGTGCTAATATCTCTGGCGGTCATAATGGCGGCATCGGCTTTCATGATAATGTCGCAGCGGCCCCCGATGCATCGTAGGCGACCATGGCCTTCGGCAAGGGTAATTTGGCCAGGGGGGCAAAAGTGAAATCAGAGAACAATCTGACCAGTTTCTCGCGCAGCCCACGACGGCCGTAATAATGGGTGATTCGCTCACGCGCCGTGACCTGATTGTATACCTGCTCTGTATCCAATTCCCAGGGATGAACATAGAGAACTGCGGGCTGGCCAAGTTCGTTCACCTGGCGAATGCCACGCTTTATCAGGCTGTAAGGCAGGGCTCGGACATAGAATCCACCGGAGATAGGCCAGTTTCGGCTGGCAAATCGTGCCGTCGTTGCCGGATACTCGATCATGTTAGCCTCCGCCAAGCGATAGGGAAAGCGGGGTGCATTCGGAAACCCATAGAGCATATTGCGCGTGGGAAAGATGCTGCTGTCGTACAACAAACCGCGTGATGCTAATACATCAAACGCCCAGAGGGAAGAGGCGTTAATCGAAAAATAGGGGGCACGGTGCCCCAAGGGCTGCCTGCCGGTGACGCGCGTAATCGCTTCCAGAGCACGATCTAGCTCGGCGGCAAATTCATCGCGCCTCATACGCGACACGAAGCGGTGCCAATAACCGTGCACTGCGATTTCATGCCCGTCCGCGACTACTTCTTCCAGCAGCGACGGATGCTGGTCGGCGACAATGCCCAACGTAAAGAAAGTAGCACGAATCTCGTGGGCGCGGAGCAGGGCCAGGAGGTTCCGTGCAGCCCTGGCCACACGGCTTTCAAGCTCCGGCCAGCGCTCCGGCTGGGCATTGGTGCTGGTCAATCCCTGGAACCAATCTTCCAGGTCAACCGTAAAAGCATTGATTAGTGGCTCTTCGCTCACCATAGTTAGTTACCAGGCTAATACCTAACCCACATATCCCAGGCCGCGCAAACGCTCGGCTACGATACGTTTTTGCTCGTCAGTCAATCCATCGCCATTGCCGTAGGCCGCGCTGTCGCCTGTCCAGCCAGCATCCTCGAGGGCCACAACAGGTTGAAATGTTGGGGCGAGAGCTTCCTCCAAAATGCGACCATCCATGTAGTTCGGCACGGGCAGGCCCATCAGATGCAAGATGGTTGGCGCCAGGTCCACCAGCGAGCTGCCCTCCAGTTCCACACCCCGCCGGATAGCTGCGCCGTAGGCCAGGAATATGCCGTTCATACGATGGGTGCCGGAAATGCCGCGCTCCATCGCCTCGATAATCTTGTGGCTGCCGAACTCATATTCGCCAAAGCCGAAATATTCGAGGCGCGTGGGCATAAAAACGATGTCCGGCGCCATTTCAAGGTAGTCGCCTTCATAAAGCTCTTCACGGCGATACACGGCGGCCACCACGTTCTCGCCCGTCTCCGGGTCGCGTAGGTCTAGCAGGCGGGCCATGATCTGGGAGCGCACGCGATCATACTCTGCTCCCGGCTGGACGCTGCCCTGCGGCTCACGGCCGGCGACGTTGATATAGATTTGTCCCACATTACCCAACGAATAAGCGACCGTGCGGCGCCAGTCGACATCCTCGAAGGAAAGGAAAAGCGCCTTCATCAGGCCCTGGCCCTGACCGCGAACCACTTCGCGCTTCAGACGGCCGAAACCAAAGCGCATTAACTGGTTATAGACATTCATCGGGGAAAAACCGGCCTGGAAAGCACTCTTTTTCAGCTGTGAAACCGGTCTGCCGTTGATGGTCATAAACCCCTCACGAATCAGCCAGTTATTGACGTGAATAAACTTGTGGAAAGGGCCAAAACCATGATCGGACATGACGATCAGGGTGGTCTGCTGGTCCAGGCTTTCCACCAGCCCGCCAAGCAACCCATCCACATGGCGGTAATAATCGCGAATCGCGTTACCGTATTTGCCGGACTTAGCTGGATCATGCAGCGGATGGGTCTGATCCATGTACTTCCACATAGCGTGGCTGACAGTGTCCGTGCCGTTGAATACCATCATGGCGAAATCAGGATTCTCCCGCTGGCGCAGATAGGCGAATGTCTGCATACGCAGGTCGGCGCTGCGATAGAGCCGTTCCAGAAAGTCGTCCACGCCGGAATCAGAATAGGCCTCACCCGGATCAGGATAGAGGATATAATCACCGACCGCATCCAGGATTTCGCGATAGGTTTCTTCCGGATAGGTAAAGCGCACATCGGTGCTGGGCGTGGGCATGCCCGACACCATGACCCCGTTCACCGGTACGGGAGGGTAGGTCATGGGCACGTTCAGGGCGACGACCTTACGGCCGTAATTGCTCAACAGGCTGTAGATTGGTGGCACTTTGCCATCCAGGGCTGTCACCGGCGTGAAGCGATAGCTGTCCGGCTCACGGGCGATCCAGTCGTACAGCCGGTGTTTGCCAGGATTACAGCCCGTGGCGAAAGAGGTCCAGGCCGGCGCGGTCATTGGCGGCGTGGTACTGGCCAGATCGCCATGTGTCCCCTCGGCCAGCAGCTTGCTCAGCACCGGCAAATAGCCAGATTGCGCCCATGGTTTGATCAAGTCAAATGTTGCACCATCGAGGCCTACAACGAGTGTCTTACCAGGTGAGTTCTCACGTGTCATGTCTCTTATCCTCGACGCCGGGCGTCACTCCTTTTCTTCCGCCCCCTGGCTCTCAAGTTCCTGCAAGCGGAACTCAAGCAGTGCCATCTGCTGGGCCAGGTCACGGCTCTTGTCTGCCTGGTTGGAAAGTGCAACGCTTTGGGTCAAAAGCACCATGAGCGCGAAGAGAAGACCGGCGACTAACGGCAGCGTCGGCGAATAGGAAATACTGAAGAAGTCGGCTAACGCATCAACCAGGCCGCCAAAGATGGACAGGATTAGGATAGCGGCCGTGGCAATCAGCCAAAGCAGGGCGTACTGTTCACGTAGTTTGTGCTTCCGTATCAGATGAATGGTCACCGCCAACAGAATAAGGCTGACCGCGATAGCGACCAGTCGCTGTAAGAGCGGAATGGTTGTCATAGTCAAGCTCCTTCTGGGTGACCGGAACGTCCTTCTGGATGACCGGAACATCCTTCATCGCCCCAATGATGGTGGCGATAGAAACTTTTACGGCATAGTAAACTGAGCGCCAGCTATTGATAGAGCTGAAGCCAGCCAGGCGCGGGCGCATATGTGTAGGCAATTCCAACGTGGTCAGGCCCGCCTTGTGCAATATAATGCGGCCCTCAACTTCCGGATAATCTTGCGGCAAGTAGTCTGCCAGGACCCTGACCGCATATTTGTTCAAGCTCATAAAACCGGACGTTGTGTCGGTCGCCTTTTCCCCGGTCAGCAGAGTTACCAGGAAGGCGAACGTCTTTATGCCCAATTTGCGGCTCAGCGGAATGGTCATTGTGTGGTCTGTGCCGATGAAGCGTGAGCCAAAAACAGCATCCGCGCGTCCAACCTTAACGGCTGCGAACAGCATAGGTATCTCCTGCGGATCATGCTGCCCATCGCCATCGAGGCGCACAATGAAGTCGTAATCCTGGGCGCGCGCGAATTTGAGCCCGGTTTGCACCGCGCCGCCAATGCCGAGGTTGCTGGGCAAACGCACTACGCGAGCGCCCGCAGCCCGCGCGACGGCTGCCGTCCGGTCCGTGGAGCAATCGTCGATCACCACGATATCTGCCTGCGGCAGAATGTGGCGAACACCATCCACCACGACCTGGATCGACGCTTCTTCATTAAAAGCGGGTATCAGGGCCATAATGCGTTCTGCTCGTAATGCTGCCGCTGCCATTGACACCTCCAGACAAAATTGCGGCTCGACCATGCGCTGTAAAGAACCGCTTTTACTACCTGCTAAATTGACCAACTGCACATCGGCTGCAGAACATGTACAGCATGAACCATGAGCGCCCTGGGTAAAAGAATCCTCCGCCAGTCCTTACCAATAGTGTAACGATAGTCTGGCAAAATTGGTTCCCATCCAGGATATAACCGCGTGCGACGGGCGACCTATAGCCGCTCTAAAGTGAGCCGGCAATCTCAACGCCCAACTCCGCAAGAAACTGGCGCATAATCTGCGTTCGACGTTCTGCTTCAACGCGGCCTGCCTCGGTATTCATCTCCCTGGCAAGGCCCAGAAGCTTTGTATAAAAGTGATCCACCGCATACTGCTTGTCGTCAGCCGAGCGGGCCTCTGGAAACGGCTCGTCCAGCTGATAAAGCGGTAAGCCTAAAACACCAGCGACGGCAAAGCAGCGTGCGATGCCGATGGCCCCGATAGCATCGAGCCGATCAGCGTCTTGTACTACCTTGGCCTCGAGCGTCTCCGGCGCGATTTGGGCTGTAAAACTGTGTGCGCGAATCGCGTGCGCGATATCCTCGATTTCCTCCGGCGGGTAACCGCTGCGCCGTAAGAAGTCTGCGGCCTCCGCCGCTGCGCGGCGAGAAGCTTGGTGTCGCTCGACGGAATCCTTTGGCACGGAGACACAGTCATGCAGCCATGCGGCAGGCACGACCACGTCCAGACGCGCGCCCTCACTGGCTGCGAGGGCCTTGGCATTAGCTACCACGCGCAAAATGTGGCCAAGGTCGTGGGCCGGATCTTCCGCTGATCCTTGAGCGATAAACGCGGTAAACTGTTCTTCCCAGTCTTCCCAGTCTTGTATACCGGCACGCATACCCACCATAGACCTGCCCAACTTTCCATAATCTACTAAGAATCATAGTCGAGAAGCTTACATAATGCAAGCCATTGCCTACCAGGCAGCGCCCGGGCCGCTGGCGAAAGATTTATTCCGTGGCGCCCTTTTTGTTCTTGGCCGTGGGACGCCTGCTCAACCAGATGAGCAGTATGAATATCACAAAACCGATGGCCAGCCACAGAACCAGCTTGAACAGGCCGGATGGCGCGAAGAGCGCCACCAGTCCAAACGCGATCGCTGCCAGGTAATAGCCGAGCACGATATGGCGCGTAGGCAAACCACCGTCAGAAAGGCGGAAGTGTAAATGGCCGCGATCTCCATGCAGGGGATTTTGCCCGCGGCGCAGGCGATCAACGATTTGCCAGGCAACATCCAAAATCGGTATAGCCATCACCAGGAGTGCGGTGGAGAGTTTGGCCGGGGATAGAATAGACAGGGTCGCCATCTGGTAGCCCAGGAAATAAGCTCCGGCTGAACCTAAAAAGATGCGCGCCGGAGCGAAATTGAAGGGTAAAAAGCCAAGTAGTGCACCAGCCAGTGCAAGGGGAAACAGCGCCACGGTGGTCTGGCCGAGCAGGCTGCTGTGCCAGGCGAACAGCAGCGCGGCGATCGTGCAGACGCCGGCGGCCAAACCATCCAGGCCATCCAGCCAGTTAATGGCATTGATCATGCCGACGACCCAGAAAGTTGTAAACAGGAATGCCAGCGGCCGCCAGATCCATACCAGGCTGCCATCCAGGGTAAAAAACCAGGAAATGACCGGTAGCTGCCAGAATGCTGGGCCAACCGGACTGGTAAATAGCTCTATAAAAATGAGGTGCGCGATGGCGATGCCGGCGCCGGCAAGCTGGATGGCGAATTGCGCCCATGGTCTTAGATCGAACCAATCATCCAGCAGGCCGCCAGCGGCAAGGACCAGGCTGCCCAGAATCAGGCCGCGTAGACGGGTGGCATCGTCCGGCTCGATGGGCGGGAGCCAGTAATAAATGAGTGCGACGCCCACCGCCCAGGCGCCAACTATGGCCAGACCGCCTAGTTTGGGTATCCGCCCTTCGTGCTGCCTGCGGCCGCCCGGCTCGGCGACGACCCGCCAGCGCAGTGACAGGCGCTGCACAAGCGGCGTAAGCAGAAGCGCGACGACTAGGCTCAGGGCGAAGACAAGCAAATAGGTCATGCCTTCAATCGCAGTGGGCCGGCATGCCCTGGGGCCAGCGGATTAACCGGTGCCGAACTGGCGATCGCCCGCGTCTCCCAGACCGGGCACAATATAACCGATATCGTTAAGCCGCTCATCAATCTGACCGATGTGGATCGGCACATCGGGATGTGCCGCTTGCAGCGTTGCGATGCCTTCTGGTGCAGCGAGGATGCCGACGAACTTTACACGTTGGGCGCCCCACGCCTTGAGAATGTCGACCGTTGCCGAAGCGGAGCCGCCCGTGGCCAGCATCGGATCGAGCACTAGGCAGACCTCGACCGTGGGACTCGTGGGCAGCTTATTGTAGTAAGATACCGGCTTCAGTGTCTGTTCGTCGCGGTAAAGACCAATATGCCAGACTTCTGAAGAGGGCATCATTTCCCAGATGCCTTCAACCATACCGAGACCGGCACGCAGTACCGGAATGAGGCCGATCTTGTCGACCAACTGGCTGCCATGGGCTGTGCCCATTGGGCTATGCACGGTCACCGGTTCTAGACGCAAGTCCTGCGTTGCTTCATAGCATAACAGCATTGCCACTTCCCGTGTCAATTCCCGGAACTTCTTGGGTTCGGTATTTATGTCGCGCATGAGCGTGATCTTGTGCTTAACCAGGGGATGTTCCGACTCAAAAACCATAAGCATTCCTCCATGGCGCTCCACTATTGTCCGCGCACCGTAAGCGTTGTAATTCTACCCGAGGAAGCGGCAAACGCGCACCACGATACCCATACGTACACTTGCCCGCTTCATGAATAGTTGGGCGCTTTGTCGTATAATTGCCGCTGCGGAACTGAACCATGAGCGATCAAAGAGCCAGACCATCACGCGAGCTGTCTCCACAGCCGCGGCCCGAAGAGAAGCAGCTGGATGGATTGATCCGCCCGCAGCGCCTTGCCGAATTTACCGGCCAGGATAGGTTAAAGGCGAATCTGTCAATCTTGATTGAAGCTGCGCGGGCGCGTGGCGAATCTCTCGATCACGTCCTATTTCATGGGCCGCCAGGATTGGGCAAAACGACGCTGGCACAAATCGTGGCCAATGAAATGCAAGGCAATATCCGCAACACTGCCGGGCCGGCGATTGAGCGGGCCGGTGACCTGCTGGCTATTCTCACCAACATGCGCGCGGGAGATATCCTTTTTATTGATGAAGTTCATCGCCTTGGCCGGGCGGTGGAGGAAGTGCTCTACCCGGCGATGGAAGATTTTGTGGTCGACTTTGTAGTTGGTAAAGGTCCCGGCGCCAAGAATGTACGGCTGAAGCTGCCGCGCTTCACCGTGATTGGGGCGACAACACGCTTGGCGCTGCTCACGGCGCCGTTGCGCGCCCGTTTTGGCGCCGCGTATCGTATGGATTTCTACGACCTTCCGGCTATCGTGACCATCGTCCACCGTGGCGCGGACATCTATGAGGTGCCTATCGACGAGCAGGGCGCGGTTGAGATAGCCCGCCGGGCGCGCGGCACGCCGCGCGTGGCCCTGAGATTGCTGCGCCGCGTTCGCGATTTTGCAGAGGTACGTGCTGAAGGGAAGATCACGGCCAATTCGGCCGTAGCCGCCCTCGATCTGCTTGAAATCGACGAACTTGGCCTCGACGATCTGGATCGCCAGGTCCTGCGCGCCATCATTGTCAAATTTAGCGGCGGACCGGTCGGCCTGGATACCATCGCCGCCTCGATAAGCGAAGAGTCAGACACCATTATGGACGTGGTCGAGCCTTATCTGCTGCAGCTTGGCTTTTTGGAACGCACGGCGCGCGGACGCGTAGCCACGCCGCACGCCTATGCGCACCTTGATCTCCCTTTGCCACGGGACGACGGGACACCAAACCCGGCGCAGCCCAGTCTCTTTGACAAGACGGATGAGTAGGTCTGGACCATCCGCGTGCTGAGCTTGATAATAAACAGGCTATGATTGCATTTGGACGCTTTCTACTCGTCATCGGCCTGGCGATTGCCTTCATTGGCGCGCTGCTGCTGGTAGCCGGCCGTTACTTTCCCTGGTTGGGCAACCTGCCGGGTGATATACGTTTTGAGAGCGAGAATGCCAAAGTGTATATTCCTCTTGCGACGATGCTCCTGGTCAGCGTCCTGGGTACGATCTTGCTCAACATTGTCCTCTATTTCTTTCGCCGCTGAGCGCCGCCGGCAAATCGCGGATAACCCTCATGAAGACCGACGACTTTGATTACGCGCTGCCGCGTGAACTTATTGCCCAGACTCCCCTTGAACAGCGCGACGCATCTCGCCTGCTGGTGCTGCATCGCAGCAGCGGCCTTATTGAGCATCGCCGTTTTACAGATTTGGTGGACTATCTCCAGGCAGGCGACATTTTGCTGGCGAATGACAGCCGCGTCTATCCGGCTCGCTTGTACGGCCGCAAACGCAGCGGTGGCAAAGTGGAAATCCTCTTGCTGGAGCGCCTGGATGCGCACAACTGGAAAGCAATAGTCGGGGGCAAGCGGCTGGCTGCCGGTACGGCAATAGAGATCGAGGATCATGCCGGCGAGCTGACAGGCGTGACCGCCAGCGTGACCGAAGTCTTGGAAGGGCCGCAGCGCTTGATTTACTTTGAATCGCCTATAGAGGAGAAGTTTGACGACCTGGGGCATACGCCGCTGCCGCCCTACATCCACGAGCCGTTAGAGGACGGCGAACGTTACCAGACGGTATACGCGCGGCCGTTAGGCTCAGCGGCTGCGCCGACCGCGGGCCTGCATTTCACCGGCGACCTGCTGATCGAGATGCGCCGGCGCGGCGTGCTTTTTGACACATGCACACTGCATGTAGGGCTGGATACCTTTAAACCGGTCGAGGTTGACGAGATATTTGAGCACACGATCCATAGTGAGTGGGCGCGCTTAACGGCCGATACCGCGCGGCGTATAAACGAGGCCAAGCTGGCGGGGGGGAAGCTGGTTGCCGTGGGCACCACTGCCGTGCGCACGCTGGAAACAGGGGCCCTGCGCTCGGCAGGCATCAACGGCTCGCTCAGCGACATCAGTTTACGCGACGCGCGTGGCGAAACCAGCAATATGTGCCCCTGGAAACCCGTTGCCGCCTTTGAAGGCGCCACCGATCTCTTTATTGCCCCCGGCTACATCTTTCGCGCTGTAGATCACCTGATTACCAACTTCCATTTACCCAGATCGAGCCTGCTTATGCTTGTCTCTGCTTTCACCGGTCGCGACCTAGCGCTGAAGGCTTACAATGAAGCGATCGCTGAGCAGTATCGTTTCTACTCCTTCGGCGATGCGATGTTGATCCTCTGACAGAATGGCATGCGGCCGGCTCACCGGCCATCTGTTACAGATTTCTTACGGTACAATACTTAAACGGTAAGTCCGGCTATAGTTGGGGCGTGCTTGAACGTGTTGAAAGGTGATTCCTATGGTGCTCGGCTCACACAATCTAGGCATGTATGGCGACATTCTGGTCGTGGATGATGAAACGGCCGTGGTTGAGGTTGTCGCCCTTTATTTGCGGCGCGATGGATTTGAAGTTCGCGTGGCGGCTGATGGTCTGGCGGCGCAACAGGCGATCACCGAAAAACAGCCTGCCCTCCTGATCCTCGACGTCATGCTGCCCGAGCTAGACGGCCTGGCGCTCATGCGCCTGCTGCGCGCCGATCCCGCGAGCGACGTGCCCGTGATTCTGCTCACCGCGCGCACCCAAGAAGCGGATCGCATCTATGGCCTGGAGCTTGGCGCCGACGATTACGTGACCAAGCCTTTCTCGCCTGCCGAGCTGGTTTCGCGAGTCAAAGCGGTGCTGCGGCGTACCCATAAGGGAGAGACGGCTCACGCGCCCGCCGGCGCGCTCGATTACGGCGCTATCGCTATCGATCCGCAAACGCGTCTGGTTACGGTCCGCGATAAGGAGATAGAGTTGACCGCGACCGAATTCGACCTGTTGTGGTTTCTAGCCGCTAACCCGCGCATCGTATTTAAGCGCGATCAACTCCTTGAAGAAGTGTGGGGCTTCTCCGAATATCTCGATCCGGGAACCGTTACGGTGCATATGCGCCGCCTACGAGAAAAACTGGAAGAAGACCCCAGCGAACCGGTCTGGTTGAAGACGGTGTGGGGCGTCGGCTACAAATTCGAACCACCCCTGGAGAAAGTGGAGTCCGCAAACTCATGACGACGGTCGATCAAAAATTGCCCGCTGCGCAGCAGGAGAATTGGTTCCAGCGTTCGCCATGGCTGATCCTGCTAACTGGTTCCCTGATCGCCCTGGGCGTGACGGTGCTGCTTTTCC
>JBJYWX010000279.1:0-5444 GCA_046259695.1 Promineifilaceae bacterium (SeqCode)
GTGCCCGGTCGCTTTGAAGCGCCGGTCAAGCCCATCCTGAATATTCTCCCATAGGCTCCAGCCGTAAGGCTTGACGATCATGGTCCCCCGCACCGGGCCATAAGTCGCCAGATCGGCCTTGAGGACGAGGCTGTTGTACCACTCGTTAAAATCTTCGTCGCGCGAAATGAGCTTGTCTTTTTCTGCCATTCTGGCTTGTAATCCTTTTTCGTAATTGCTGCCTACCCTGGCCAAAACGGGCCAAATTAGACCGCTTTAGAGGGGGAAATCGGGCAGCAGAAGAGTATAACAGTCGCTAAAAGGGGCGTCAAAACGGTAGTTGCTCATACCAGACTTATTTTGAGGCGGAAAATCTTGCCCGCTACAATCAAATGTTCTAGTATGGCCGCAATTAGCCTTGTTCCCTGGTCGCTCAATCTCTGTTTTTTGCGCCAAATTAAGGAATAAAGAAGGAAGAAAAAAATGGCATATAGTTACACAAACTCGAAGGGAAACACCTATTTCTTGCACGGCCGTGAGACTACACTCAAGAATGGCAGCAAGCGGACGCTTTACTTCTTTGCCAAAGAAGTGAAAGATGGTTCGCTGGATGCGGTTCCGGCCGGCTACGTTGTCAGCGAGAGCAAGAATGGCTTGCCCGTGCTGAAAAAAGACGCCTAAGTTGTTGTTTGACAAGCTAGATAGGTAGATTATCACGAGCCCCGGCACGACCGGGGCTTTTCGTTTTTTCCGCTATCTAGGGGCATGCCGTTAAACCTAAGAATATCGCCCGCGCTATTTAGATAGGCTTGCTTGCCATGTTGTTGTCTGCTATAGTTCTGATCTGGCCCGCGCTGCGGGCTCTATTTATGCATCACAATGCGCTTAACAAGCCGGTTCGCCCTGTTCTTTCAGCGTGATCCGGCTTTTTACGGCGATAGACAAATGAGGAAGGCGGGACGCGGTTACCGCTGGTGGAGAATTGGCCATGTCTGACCTGTTACTGAAGGCTTTTGATAACGAAGATAATGAAGAGTTTCCTGATCTGAATGCGGGCGACAATGTGACCGTCTACTTGCGGATCAATGTCGGCGAGCGCAACGAACGCGTACAGATGGTGCGCGGCACGGTCATTCGCGTTCGTAATGAAGGCAATAACCGCAACTTTACGGTGCGCCGTATCGCCTCCAACGGCATCGGGGTTGAGCGTACCTTCTTGCTGCGTTCACCGCGCATCGAGAAGATCGAAGTGCACCGCCATGCCTATGTGCGACGGGCGAATCTTTACTACCTGCGCGGCCGTACAGGTAAGTCGGCGCGCTTGCGCGAAAAACGCGTTTACAGCAAATAATGCGAACGGCCTGCGCGAACTGTTGTGTCGCCTGCGCCACCCTATTCTGAATAGCAAAGGGTGATAGCTGCCAGCTGTCACCCTTTTTGCTTTTATTCATGTTGTTGAAATGGCGGCTTGCAAACGCTAAAATCGCAGCGCAATAGAACATGTATACCAGCTAATCCAATCATGATGACATCTTCCGAATCTTCTTTAGCAAACGGCGATCGGCCGTTGATTGGCCTGACCACTTATCGTAAGTTTAGCCATGACAGTGGAGTGCCCCTCTATGGCCTGATGCGTTCCTATGTGCGGGCCGTCTCGGATGCCGGCGGTATTCCGCTCCTGATTCCTCTGGGCCTGGACGATTCCGATTTGACGGCAGTTTTGCGGCGCGTCGATGCCCTTGTGCTGCCGGGCGGGGGCGACATTGATCCCGCCAACTATCACGGTAGTGGGCACGAGGAGCTGCGTGGAATTGACCAGGATCGCGATCGCGTAGAGATTTTGCTGGCCCGCGAGGCGGTGAGCCGTTACAAGCCCTTCCTGGCCATATGTCGCGGGCACCAGGTGCTCAACGTAGCTCTTGGCGGCACGATGTGGGAAGACATCGCGTCACAAGTTCCAGACGCGATCCGCCATGATTATTATGGAGAAGGCGCACGTACGGACCGGCCGCATTCGGTAAACGTGAGGGACGGCTCCCGTCTGCGCGCCATTTTGCAGAGTGGCGAGGTGCCGGTCAACAGCCTGCATCACCAGGGCCTGCGTGAGCTGGCACCTGAACTGACGATCTCCGCCACAGCGCCCGATGGCCTGGTTGAGGGTGTCGAGATAGATGGGCACCCGTTTGCCCTCGGTGTACAATGGCATCCCGAAAACCTGACCGGCATTGATCCGGCTATGCACAACCTGTTTGTAGCCCTCGTCCAGGCGGCGAACGGCGCTCATTAGTCATGTGCCCATGAGGTCTTGGGAAAGGTGAATCCGTCAGACGGGGCAATCGGCATATTTGATTCCGGCGTCGGCGGCCTTTCCGTCTTGCGCCATCTGCGGCGTGCACTCCCATACGAGGACATTATCTATGTCGCCGACCAGGCGCATGTGCCTTACGGCTCGCGCACGGTAGAGGAGATTCGCCTTTATTCTGAGGCGATCACCCGTTTCTTGCTGGAGCAAGGCGCCAAGAGCGTTGTTGTCGCCTGTAATACAGCCTCGGCGGCGGCGCTGAACAGCCTGCGCGGAACGTTCCCTGCCACCCCCATCGTGGGCATGGAACCGGCCGTTAAGCCGGCGGCGTCTCTGACACAGAGCGGCGTGGTAGGTGTATTAGCTACCCCGGCCACCTTTGCCAGTCCGCGGTATGGATCGCTTATGAAGCGTTTTGCCGCAGATGTTACCGTCTTAGAAGATCCGTGTGCCGGCCTGGTGCCGCTTATTGAAGCGGGTCAGATAGAGTCGCCGCGAACGTCCGAGTTATTGGAGAGCGTCTTGCAGCCAATGGTGGCCGCCGGCGCGGACACCTTTGTCCTCGGCTGTACGCATTATCCCTTTGTACGGCCGCTTGTGGAGACGATCCTGGCCAGAGAGAAAAACGGGCGCGCTTACAACATAATCGATCCGGCGCCAGCCGTCGCTCGCCAGTCTGCCCGTGTTCTAGAAGAGCACGGGCTTCAGATAATGTCAACTACTCCCGGCGGGATAACGCTTTACACGACTGCCCCCAATGAGCCGCTGGCCCATCTTGCTAAGCTCGCGCTTGGGGAAGAACTGCCCATCCATACCCTGACCTGGCACAATCTCACGCTAGAGACTGCAGAAAAGGCAACCCTCTAGTATAATGACATAATATATCATGCGATCGGCGCCGCTATGGTGGCGCGCCGCGCATGCTTTGGCTCAGATGAGACGACGTAATCCGGCGCGGTGGCGGGCAGTTGAAGCCCGGCTCGGCAGAGAAAGCGAGATTTGGGTGGCCACGGTCCGCGTAGATGGTCGCCCGCATGTTGTTCCCGTGTGGTACGTCTGGCTGGACGAAAAAGTCTATATTTGTACCGGTGACAATACGCAGAAGTTTGCCAATCTGCGTTTTAATCAAGCCGTTTCGCTGGCCCTGACTGATCCGCGCAATGTCCTCATCATTGAAGGTGAGGCCCATGTGGCGGCGCGCGAACTCGTTGATCGGCTGGCCGACTATTTCTTCAACAAATACGAGTGGGATTTCCGCTATGATGACAGCGCCAGGTGGCAGCTGATCGAGATCACGCCGCTCAAGATCTTGGCCTGGGGGGACGGTTTTGATGAACAGGAAGGGACCAGGCTATTATGAGAATTAGGCGCCGGAATGGTGGTGAACGGCCGATTCTTACAGAAATCCTACTTTCAAGAGCTATAGTAGCCATTGAAACTTGGATAATTAGCTTTCACGGCCGGTGGCCGTGATTGTTTATGCCTAGTGAGGAATTCTAACTATGCGATTTGATAGATTTACCGAGCGTGCGCAGGATGCGGCGGCGCGCGCCTACGAAATTGTACAGCGCTACGGCCACACACAGGTGGATACTGAGCACCTCTTCCTGGCTATGCTGGAACAAGAAGACGGCGCGGTAAACCAGATCCTGGCTGAGCTCTCCATTGATGCGCCGGCAATGCGTGACCGGTTGGACGAGGACCTGCGGGCGAGCCCAAAGGTTTCTGTTTACGGCGGCGGCGTTGGACAGATTTTTTACACACCGCGTATTCGCACCGTGCTTGAACTGGCGCAGCGTGAAGCCAATGCGCTGAAAGACGAATTTATCTCTACGGAACATATCTTCCTGGCCATCCTGGGCGAGCGCAATACGCCTTCAGCGCGAATCTTGCAGGAATACGGCATAACCCGTGACCGCGTACTCAACGCTGTCCAGGCACTGCGCGGCGGCCAAAAAGTCACGGATCGCCAGGCCGAGAGCCGTTACCGGACCCTGGATAAGTATAGCCGTGACCTGACCCAAATGGCGCGCGAGGGACGGCTCGATCCCGTGATCGGCCGCGATGAAGAAATCCTGCGGGTGATACAGGTCCTGAGCCGGCGCACTAAGAATAACCCCGTGCTCATTGGTGAGGCCGGTGTGGGAAAGACAGCGATTGTCGAGGGACTGGCGATCAAAATCACAACCAACGATGTCCCTGAAAACCTGCTCAATAAGCGCGTGGTGGCCCTTGACCTGGGCGCCATGATCGCCGGGAGCCGCTTCCGCGGAGAGTTTGAGGAACGGCTTAAGGCAGCGATGGAAGAGATCGAGCGCGCACAAGGAGAGATCATCCTTTTCATTGATGAACTGCATACGGTCGTAGGCGCCGGTTCGGCTCAAGGCGCTATGGACGCGAGCAATATGCTCAAGCCCGCTCTCTCACGTGGTGAGCTACAAGCGGTTGGCGCAACTACGCTGGACGAGTACCGCCAGTATATCGAGCGAGACAGCGCACTGGAACGCCGCTTTGCGCCGGTGTTTGTGGACGAGCCCTCTGTGGAAGATACGATCGAGATGCTGCGCGGTCTGCGCACGCGATATGAAGCGCATCATAGTATTACCTATTCTGATGAAGCACTGGTGGCGGCAGCTAAGCTGTCGGACCGCTATGTTTCCGACCGCCATCTGCCGGACAAGGCTATTGACCTGATGGATGAAGCGGCCGCGAAACTGCGCGTAGCGCTGCATACCCTGCCTCCCGAACTAAAAATACTGCGCCAGGAGTTGGACCAGCTGACCCTGAGTGAGGAGCAGGCGCACACCGTGCGCGACTATGAGCGCGCGGCCGAGCATCGCGCGGAACGGCTGCGGCTGGAAGCTGAATTTGAAGAGCTGCACGGCGCCTGGCAGTCGGACCACCAGCTTGATGAGATGGTAGATGCCAATGATATCGCCGAGGTAGTGGCCATGTGGACCGGCATTCCGGTGACGCAGATGATGGAAACGGAAGCCGAGAAACTGTTGAGTATGGAAGATAGGCTGCACGAACGAATTGTCGGCCAGCATCGCGCTATAGAAGTCCTGTCCGATGCCATCCGCCGCAGTCGTTCCGGCCTGAGCGATCCGCGCCGGCCCATTGGCTCCTTCATCTTCCTTGGCAGCTCCGGCGTTGGCAAGAC
>JBJYWX010000280.1:0-13667 GCA_046259695.1 Promineifilaceae bacterium (SeqCode)
TAATGTGAGCTTATCAAGTAAATATACTTTGGGCTCCACGTATTTGAAGCGCACACCGCTAGGGGAAACGAACTCATCCCCATCCCCTTTCACACGCGAAAGGAAACAATCATGACCAAAACCCAAGGCCATCGTTTCATCGATTTTCTCTCCTTATTGCCAGCCAGTTTCATTCAAACCTGTGCCGGTGTGCGGAGGAGCTCACTTGCTACGAGCGTATCTAAAAGCATGAGGTGCAAGAAACCCTGCAATGTAGTAGAGGCCTCGCAGCGGCCGATTTAGAGCTCCTCCCACTCCCGTTCCCCGCGCGGCACAACGGGAGTTACTTGCTCAGTTTGGCACTGCAAGGCCATATCTATATACTAGCGGCATAGCCAGTCGCGGCTTAGACCAATCGGTCAGATTTCGGACAGAAAACGGACATATTAACAGTGGATTAGCCAGACGTATGGAGATCAATCGCATCACCAACCAGCTCGTAAGCCAGACGCTGCGAGCATGGCTGCAGGGCGGTGAAGCGCCGCCCAATTTGCTTGAGCTTGATTTCCTGCAAGAAGCGTCACCGGCACCGGCCGCGGTCCTATCCATCCGCCTGCAAGACGAAATCTCGGCCATCGCCCGCGGCGAGCTAGGCCGCCAGCGGCAGGCAGAGGGCTTAGACGCCGTTGAACCGGCGGCGCTGTCGCGAGAAAATGGCTTGTCGGCGATAGCGGTCGATTTCGCCCCCGGCAATGCAGAACTGCAAGCATGGAGTGCTCTCTATTTCCGCTATCTATGCGGGATTCCTTTTTCGTCCGAAGAACTTGCGGCGGCGATTCCTGTTGATCCGCGCCACTTTCGCAGGCGGCTTTCTCTGGGTATAGATCGCCTAACCACCGTCTTGCAGCGGCGCGAACTGGCCGCCCACGATCAGCAGCCTGCCCAGCGGCGGCGGCGACACCTACCCGCACCTGATTATGTACGCCTTATCGGCGTGGAAGACGCCCGCGATGAGCTGGCTGCCTTGCTGCGTGAAGAAGGCGGGCCGGCTTTGCTAAGCATCGAGGGTTTGGGAGGCATGGGCAAAACGGCGTTGGCTCGCGCCATCGCCCTGGAGCTGGCGCGGCAGAGCAACTACGAGGAAATTGCCTGGATAAGCGCGCGCCACACTTGGTTGAGCGAGCAGGGGACGATCGAGACGGTTGGCGAAGCGCAGGCTACCCTGGATGATATCATCGGCCGTCTCTGCTTGCAGCTCGGCCTCGACCGGCTGGCCGGTCAGCCCACAGCCGACAAGCTCGCCTTTCTCGCGTCCTATCTCGCGCAGAGGCCGCACCTGATCGTGTTCGACAACTTGGAGAACGTGGCTGATCTAGACCGCCTGATTCCATCCCTGCCCCCGTTGGCCGGCGCCACGCGTTTCTTATTGACCAGCCGCCAGGGTCTGAGCCGCTATCCCTATGTGTTTCGCAAGCCGCTGAAGCCCCTGTCAGCGGTGGACAGCAAGGCCCTTTTTGAAGCTGAACTGGCGCGCCGCGGCCGCCCGCTGCAGCTTTCTGAGGATGAGCTGAAGAACCTCTACCAGATTGTTGGCGGCATGCCGCTGGCCTTAAAGCTCGTCGCCGCGCAGTGCGGACACTGGCCGCTGCCAGCCATCTTGTTGGAGATGGCATCCGCGGCCGCAGGAGCGCCTGAAGCGCTTTATGCCTTCATCTACCGCCGCACCTGGCTTGTGCTGGACGATCCGGCGCGCAGCCTACTGCTCTCGATGTTGACCATATCGCCGGAGGGAGAAGCCACCGAGTGGCTACGCCTTTTCAGCGCGCTTGATCCAGCGCATTTTGAGAGTGCTTTGCGCCAGCTGCTGGATTACAGTCTGCTTGAGCAATCAGGTTCGCTGCAAGAACCGGCATATCGCCTTCACCGCCTCACAGTGACCTTCCTGCAGAGCGAAATCGCGCAGCGCTGGTCGCCGCCAAAGGCCGGTGAACGCCTGCCCGAGTCAGGAGAAGGCCGGTCATGATCCAACCTCATTCGTCGCCGGGCTGGGAATCCGAACAGCAGCGCTGGAGCGCCTGGTATGCTGAACGGCTGCCGCAGCAGCTTCGCGACGTGGCCGCCCATGTGCGCGTCCAGCGGCGGACACCCGGTCGGCTCGTTTCGCACTTTGCGAGCTGCCTTTCGCTGCTGCGGCGCACCGCCGCTTTCGAGACTTTCGACGAAGCGTGGCTGGCCCTTGTAGAGGCGCTACATCCCTTGCCAAAGCGCTGGGGGCAGTGGGAAGCGTGGCTGGAGATAATGAAGCTGGCTGCGATGAAGCATGGCGCGCGAGAAGATTGCGCTGAGCAGGCGCGCTACCTGGGGCATGCCGCAGCGCTTCTGCTGGAAATGGGCCGGCTTGAAATGGCCCGGCAAACGGCTGAAAAAGCGCTGGCGCTCGCCATAGAGGCGGGCGCCAGCGTGGTTCGCCTAGAAGTGAGCAGCACCCTGGCCGCCGTATTGTCTTCAAGCGGCCGCTACGAGGAAGCCGCCGAATGCCTGGAGGCGCTGCCGCGGTTCGAAGACGTTTCCGATTTAGACGCTGCAACGCTGGTCGAGCTGGAACGCATGGACCTGCTGCGCCATCAGGGCGACCCGTTGGGCGCTCTGGCCGCCGGATCGGCCGTTTTGCAGCGCTTATACGCGGACGATGACAATGACCCATACCTGCTGGCTGTCTTCCACCGGCGCCTGGCCACGATTCAGTGGGCCGCGGGTGCCTATGAGGATGCGGCGACCAATCTACAGCGCGCCGCGGCGCTGTTTTCCCAAGCGAGCGACGCGCTGGCGGCCGTCCTGACTGAAGGTAACTTGGGACTCGTCTACTACAGTATGGCCCGCTACGAGCAGGCCGAGAGAGCCATTGAGGCCGCGCTGGCCGCCGGTGAACAATTGGGAGCGCGCTGGTGGATTATTCGCGACATGGGCAACCGGATGGCCGTGTACCTGGCACGCGGGCAGCTTGAACTGGCGCTGTTCTACGGCCGTCGCTTTCTTGACCTGGCTCATGAGTTCCAGGACGCAGCCGAAATCAGCCGCGCCCGCGCCAACTACGGCGCGACCCTGCTTTATATGGGACAGCCCGAAGAAGGACTGGTTGATATAGAGGCGGGGCTGGCCGCTTATCGCGCCCACGAGCGATCGGAGGGCTATATCGCCAGTAAGGTGGACCTGGCGCTGTGCTTACAAGCGATGGGTAAACAGAAAGAGGCTGTCGCTCTGGCTCAAAAGGCGTATGAAGAAGCCGCGGAGCTCGATTTTCCCGCGTTGCGCATCATCACCGCGCGCTGCCTCGCCGAATTCGCGCCGGCTGCGGAGCGTGCCGCGCTGCTGCGGGAGGCGTTGGACCTAGCAAGGCAGGTCGGACGTCCCCTTGATGAAGCCGGTTGTTTACTTTCGCTGGCGTCTCTAGACGGCGGCGACGGAAGGATGTGGCAGGCAGGCAAGAAACTGCTGGAACAAATAGGGGCCGCTGCCTGGCTGAAAGGGCGATCGCCGGCCGATCCACCACTTGTGGCGCTGATCTTGTAACAATCTCAAGGCAGTTATCAGTTGGTCCGTGATCCGCGCGGCAGAAATCGGTATTGCACTGTTCACTGGACGCTGCCATCTGCCTTCTGCTCCTTGCCTTCCGCCACGACGCCCGTGACATAACCAATGAACGCCGCGGGACGGTCAGTGCCAAGCGGCGGCTGGTCCGGCGTCCAGGCGATCGCCTCCTGTGCCAAAGTCGACCACGGCTCCTCCAGATGCTGCGCGGCGCGGTGACAGGCGGCGCTCTTGCTCAATACTTCGCCCGTTTCCATGGCAGCCAGGATACGGCACATCGTTTGCACCGCAAACGCCTGATAGTCGGGCCGATCTGCCTGCCAGGAAGGGTCCTCTGCCATGGGTGCCCACCATTCGACGAGCACGGCGCGCGCCGCGTCGCGGATTTCTTCCGGGCCGACGGGATCGATAAACGGCCGCAGCGAGGAGCCGGCCACAATCGCTTCGTGTTCGCGGAGAATATATCGCTGGATGATCCAGTCGCTGCCCTGCCCCGCCAGGAAAAAATGCCCTTCATTGATCGTCGGCAGCGCCGGGCCATCGGGATTGTAGCGCCGCAGCTCGGCCAGCGGAACATATTGGCCCTCAAGCTTCTTGGCCCACGGATGTTGGCTGGCCGCGAGCTCGCGATGCATCTCTTCCAGGCGTCGGATCGTCTCAGGCTGCAGGAAGCCGTGGGTAACGACAACAAAATCAACGTCGCTGCGCCGCGGGTCAAAATCGCCCATCGCCAGCGAACCATACAGGTACAGGCCGGCAAACGCTGCGCCAAGAACAGCGCGCACCTGGCGCAGCAGCTCGTCCAGCAGGAGGTTGACCTCATGATAGGGCGTTGGAAATTCCATGATGGGCCACGATTATACTGCCAATGGGCCGAAGCTGTTAGACAGCCCCGGTCACTGCTTGGCATCATACCGGTTGCTGCACAGACTCATGTAGGCAGGTGGTATATGATCCAAGGCGATCTGCCCGGCCCAGGGAATAGCCGCCCGCGGATACCAGCAAAGTGGTATAGTAAGGTCCGGCCCCCTAAAGAACTATGAAGGAGCAGAATCATGCAAACTGGCGTCGTCTTCCCGCAAACCGAAATGCCCATTGATTGGACTGCAGTTGCTCACTACACGAAAACTGTGGAGGAACTGGGATATACGCACGTGCTCGCTTACGATCACGTGCTTGGCGCCAATCCCGACCGCCCAGGCGGCTGGCGCGGACCTTATACCTATCGCGATTCCTTTTTGGAGCCTTTTGTGCTTTTTAGCTTCATGGCCGGTCTCTCGGACAAAATGCGTTTCGCTTCCGGCGTCTTTATTTTGCCACAGCGCGAAACGGCGCTGTTTGCCAAGCAGGCCGCGACGCTTGATGTCTTGAGCAGCGGCCGGCTGCGCCTCGGTATTGGCAGCGGCTGGAACGAGGTCGAATATGTCGCCCTCAACCAGGATTTCCACACGCGCGGCAAACGGCAGGAGGAGCAGGTGGAGCTGCTGCGCCGGTTGTGGACCGAGCCGCTGGTCAGCTTTGAAGGACGCTGGCACACCATACCCGATGCCGGGCTTAACCCGCTTCCCGTGCAGCGGCCGATCCCCCTCTGGTTCGGCGGCGGCGCCGATGTGCTTTTGCGGCGTGTCGCGCGCCTGGGTGACGGTTGGATGCCCAACATCCGGCGCGCCGCTGATGCCGCGCCGTTATTTGAGAAGTTGGATCAGTACCTGGCCGACTACGGCCGGTCGCGCGCCGATCTGGGGATAGAGCCGCGGCTGCATTGGCGGGGCGATTTGGATGCCTTGCTGCACGAACGTGAAGCGTGGCGCAAGGTTGGCGCAACCCATATTTCGCTCAGCACCATGGGCGCCGGATTCACATCGCTTGACGAACACCTGGATGCCTTGCGGCGTTTTGCCGAAGCGATTTAAAGGACGGAACAGAAGAACATAGCAGCAGCAAACGTGGTAGGCAACTGGGAAGTGGGAAATCAGAGCTGGGAACTAGCGCACTGGCACCTGCTTCCTGGCAACTGACGCCATAATGCTGAAAGCTGCCGTTTAGCATGCTACAATCACCCTATGGAAATCCTCGGTGGTCCTTATTTTGCCATAGCCGGCGCGGGCGAATCGCATGGGCCGGGCATTAGCACCATCATTTATGGCTGCCCACCCGGCTTTCGCCTGTCGCGAATAAACATCCAGCAGTATCTCGACCGCCGGCGGCCGGGCGGCACCCGGCACGGCACGCCGCGCCAGGAGAAAGACAAGGTCGTGCTGCTCAGCGGATTATATGACGCTGATCACGAGCGGCTCCTGGCCGGGCCGGAAGTACAGACAACCGTGGATGGCGCCGTCTTTGTGACCAGCAGTTACGAAGAAGGCTTGACCACCGGTGAGCCCATCAGTGCCCTGGTTCTATCTACAGGTACCCACTCTGATCACTACACGCAATTTGCCGGGTCACAAGGTGAAGTGCGACCCGGCCACACCGACCTGGTCAAGCATTACCAGTCTCGTGGCTTTGTAGATCCGCGCGGCGGGGGCCGTTCCAGCTACCGCTCCACTATCTCCGACGTGGTCGGCGGCTCTGTAGCACGCGCCGTTTTGCAGGAGCTGTTCGGCACGCGCTTCCTTTCGGCTATCGTGCAGGTCGGGCCGCTGCGCGCAGAACAGACACTGGCGGTCGAACTCGGGGGCCTGCTGCAGAAAAGCGGCGGCCAACGCCTGGCGCAGGAAGCGATCGACACCATCGAAAACACGTTGACCGCATTGGAGCTGCCCACGCTCGATGCGGCCTTCGCCGACGACGCGGCGGGGTTGATCAAAGAGACGCGTATCGCCGGTGATTCATTGGGGGCAATGGTCGAGGTCGTGGCCGTCAATCCGCCGGCGCTGGCTGGTGAGCCGCTTTATAACAGCCTTAAACAGCGCCTGATGGGTGTCTTGGGCGGCCTACACGCGGCCCAGGTGGTCGAGATTGGCGACGGGCTGCAGGTTGTGAGCCGGCGCGGCAGCGACAACAACGATCCCATTCGCCGCCAGGGCTACGTGGCAAACAGCCATGGCGGGCTTATTGGCGGCATTACGACCGGAATGCCCATCGTCGCTCGCGTAGGCTTCAAGCCAACCTCATCTATTGTCAAACCGCAGCTATCGGTGCGCAAAGACCTGGAAGAAATCGATTTCGAGCTGCGCAAAGGGCGTCACGACCCATGCGTTGGCGTACGAGCAGGGGTGACCCTCGAATCGCGCCTGGCAATTGAACTGCTCAACGCCGTGCTGGCGCATGAAACGCGCTACGTGGACCCAGAGCAGTTTGGGCTCTTTTGAGCGCAGGGGCAGAGGTGCAAAGGGGCGGAGCGAACAGCCAATAGTCAACAAAGTGCAGAAAACTGACGCACTGACAGCTGGTAATACCTTACCCATGCTGGTCCAAACTGGAATAACTCTCTCCGCTTAGCCGCCAGCGCAGGGTGCCAATGGCGATAATCAGCGCCTGGTGTTCGCGGCTTACCAGCCGCAGCCGCTCGCGCATTGCCTCCAACGCCGCCTCATCCCCCTGCTGTGAGAGCGCCTCAATCGCTTCCAGACGTGTTTGACGATCAGGGCTTTCCAGTTGCTCAAGCAGAACAGCCAGCGCAAGCTGTTCTGCTTCCTGCTTCACCGTACCGTTCGTGGGCAACCGCATGCTGCCGGGTTTCTAACCAAGATCGATGGTGAGTGACTCGCCATCGACCGTTACGGGGAAAACCTTAATTGGGCCAAGGTCGGGCCTGTCAACGGGATGGCCGTTGTAGTAATACAATGACTTTCCCAGGCTGCAGCAGCAGACTGTCTCCGTTCCCGCCACTGGGTCGAGCTGGCGTCCGGCATGCGCACAGGCGTTTTCAAAGGCATGAAACCTATTCTCTCCGTCGCGCAGAACGAGGATACGCGCCGGTAGGCCGGTATCTTCAAGGTTGATCGCCCCATACGGGCTTGCCAGCTCCGGTGCGCGGCCCAGATCAACGCTCAACATGCCGTCCTGCAACTGCCAGCAGCCGGCATCGGCCGGTGCGCCGGTGATCGGTTTGCCCAGCAAGCGCTGGAAGAAACTGCGTTTTGAGGTCTTGTGTGCCATGGTAATATCTCCTAATCCTTTTCAAAAACTACTTCCACCGCCTCGCCGACAACGCCATACATCTGTTCGGGCGCCAGGATGTGGGGAAATTGTGTGCGCAGGGCGCGGCGCGCGGTATCGCACAAGTGACAGGCGTCACCGTATGCCCCTTCCAAGGGCAGCTTATAGCGCCGCACCAGTTCCGCCGGACCACCGGCCAGCAGCGGGGCGCAGATGGGATGGGTCATAGGGTCGTAAGCCTCGACAATCTCCGCCAGCGGTTCGGCAAACAGGTTGCCGATGGTAATACCCTGGCAGATATGAACATAGCCCAGGGGGTCAATATGCACGCGCCCGGGATCGACTAAATCCTCAAAGGGACAGATATCTAATTCGCGCCACGGTGTGGGCTTGGCGTCTGGGGCCAGGGACTGTGCCGCGCGGCCACGGTACATCACCGCCGACTCTCCGGCCGCAAGCTGCCCTAGGGACGTCGCCGCTGAAGTTTCTGGCGCTGCGATGGAGATCGTGCCAGCAGGCAGGCCAAGTTCGTAAGCGGCATCACGAGCGTTTTGCACCAGCGGCCCATATTGTTCCGGCCAATGATAGCTGTCGTAACTCACCGAAAAATCGTCCAGCAGGCCGCGAAACGGATCCAGCCATGCCAAAGCATCGTCGAAGCTTGTTGCCCAATAGCAGTTCGTAACCAGGCCGACACCAAAGCCGCGGCGAAATGCCTCACGGGCGCCATGCAGGAGCAACGGATAAAAAAGAAATGGCTCCCCGCCTTCAAAATAAATGGTAGATACGCCGCCCAATGCTTCCGCTTCGTCCAGGACACGATCGATCACGGCCTGTGTCATGGTACCCGTTTGCCAGGTACTGCCCCAGGCAAAACAATGATCACAGGCCAGCGTACATTGGTATGTGAGCATCAGGTGCAGGCTGTTCAGACGCATAATGCGCCTCCTCAACGGCCGTCGCCAAAGACAGCCGCCAATAACGGAACTCACGGTTCGCCTAATTATCAATACGTTAATTGAATTGGGGGCGTTGCGATAGTGCCGATTGTCACCTATCCCATATGACATCCATCGTCGATCTATGGCAGGACCTGCTCCGCGTTCGGGCGAGGCACTTTGCTTAGGTTGAGGACGCAAACATAGGCCGGCAGCCAGGTATTTTAGGTCCGTGTCGCCAATGGCGGGTGACCAGTATCTTGCCCAGCCCCAGCTCACCGGCCAGTTCGAGCGCGGCCATCCGGCACGACCTAATAAAGGTGTACCAGGGCCGTATCGCCTATTGCTTGCAGGACATTTCTAACGGCTAGCCGAACTGTCGCCCTGTTCTCAATTCAGTACCGGCAGGCTGTTAATAGCCGTGCGACTGGCGAGGTAGCTGCCGCCGACCCAGCCCTGCCAGCCATTCGGCAGCTGTACCTTCACCCACCCACCATTACGGCCGAGCAGCTTCACGACCTGCCCCGCCTGCACGAAGCCAATCACGTTGGCCTGGCCCGCGTTCTCCGGAGACGAACGCAGATTAAGGTAGCGGGCGGTCACGACGGCCGAGCCTGCGGGCGGAAGCGTTGAAGACCCCGGTGGCGGAGGCGCCGGTGTTGGCGTGGGCGACGGTCCTGTCGCCCCACTAATCTTCTGGGCATCTAAGGTGATGCGCGCCGCGCCCGTGTTCTCGTAGTAATCCAGCCGCAGAGGTACGCTGCCTCCCGGTAGGTCGATTGTGCCCTCGAACGTGCGGCTCTGGTTGTCCTGCCATTCGTCAATTAGAAGAACGTTATTCACCCACAGGCGCACGCCGTCATCGGTAAGTACTGAGAAGCGATAACGGCCCGGTGAGTGATCGAATTGGCCGCTCCAGCTAACCGAAAAGTGGTCATTGGGAATAGTCGGCCAGGGAGAACCAAGGCGCCAGTTGAAATCGATCTCGCTGTCGGCCCGCGTGAAAGCCGCCTGGCCGCCGAGGTACTGGTTGTTGTAGTAGAGGCCTTGCCAGCGCCCGACGCCTGAGGAAGGCGGACCGCTCGGCGCTCCGCCCGTCTGCTGGTAAGTGAATTTGGCTACTGCCTTCCCCCCCGCCTCGTAATAGCGTACCTCGATGTCGTGATCGCCCGCGGTCATAGGCAGATCGACAAAAACGGTCCGCACCTGGCTGTCTTGCCATTCATCAATCACCAACGCCCCATCGATCCAGACCCGCATGCCGTCATCCATGGTCGCGCTGAAGCGATAGACGCTGTTGTTAAGGTATACGGTGCGCGTCCAGCGCGCGGAGAAGTTGTCGCTGCGCACGCCGCCGCCGGGTGACCCGTCCCCCCAGTCGTGATCGATCTCTTTTTCGTCACGGCTCATTTGAATGTCGCCCCTGGCTTCCGTATTGTTGTAGTAGCGGGCGCGCCACTTCTCATCCGCGGCCTTCACGTCACGCCGTGAAACGGCCGCCAGCAGCATTACCACGACCAACATAAAGAAGAAATTACGTTTACCGTTCATCATCCACCTCAGCATGCCAACCGCTATTTTGACCGCACTCCTTAGCCTTTTCGGATACCAATAGTATAAACGTTCACCGGCCTGCTGTCAGCAGCGAGCCTTTCGCTGCTGTTCTATTTTCTTGTCCCGCCCACGCCTTCTTGCTACATGTTCGCAGCTCCGGCCGGTCTATCTTTACCCCGCATGGCTTCAGCCCGTCCGTCGTGCCGCGCCCAACCGATGGGCCGGCCAGGGCCACGATACCAGGCTACTGGTTCCTAGAAGAAGCTGCAGGGTACAAGCCGCCGGATGACCTGCGCCATTTTCTGCAAGACGGTACACCACCGGTCTATATCGGTTTCGGCAGCATGGCCGATAAAGACCCAGAATGCCTGGCGCGCAGGCCGGCCCGCGCTTATATACCCCTTTATGGGCGATCAGCCGTTCTGGGGAAGGTGTGTCTATGAAGCCGGCGCCAGGCCTGAATCCATCCCTCAGAAACAACTCACAACCGAAAAACTCGCTGCTGCTCTGCGAAAGCCGGTATGGTCTGGTCGCTACACGAAAACGCCGCACGTATTGGGGCACAGATTCGCGCCGAGGATAGCATAACCACGGCCGACGCCGCCATCGAGGCTCGGCCAAACCTTTAACCTAAGACAGGTTCGCTCCGTAGATCGCCCCCCGCGCTGTATCGGGGTGCGCGCTGCGCTGCGTCTGGCTGCCGCCGTGGACGCGGACCCTGCAACGGGACGCCTGTTTGCACGTAGAGGTGTATAAGTCGGCGACGCTCAGCAGTGTCCCGCTCGATAGGACCAAAATCCTATTTCTTCCTCACCGCTGGAACGCCGCGCCTCACCCGCGCGGCGTTCCTTGTTGTACAGCAGAAGGGCTTGAGGCGGATATCCTCCTTGCTGGCGGCCTTACCTGTTATTGCAGATTATGCCCTAGCCGCCACAGCCGAATCGCGACCAGTGTGAACCACAGCAAAAGCAGCAGCGCGCCGGGCAGGATAATCAGCAAGGCGATCGCCGCTGACTGCGTAAAGAGTTGGCGCAGGAAGTCCAGCAACGAGAAGGCGAAAGCGGCTATGCCAATAGTGGCGGTCAGCCCGCCGAAGGGAACCGAATAACGCATCAACATGGCCATGATCATCCCGGCCAGGGAAACGAGGAATAAGCCGACGTTGAACCCGCCAACGGCACGCTGGCCGGTACGGGCCAGGGCCGCTTCTCCCGCGCCAAGCAACGCTGTGCGCTGCAGCTCATCCGTTGCCGCGGCATACTTTGCGCTCAAGTTGAGCATCACGGCGGGATTATTGCTGGCCAGGAACACAGCCGTTCCCACCAGCGCCAGCGCCAGCGCCAGCGCCGCGAGGCCAGGGTCCTGCTCCCGCAGCGCATAATAGAGAGCCAGGAAGACGGGCAGGAAGAAAAGGTACATCAGCAGTTCCAGCCCCCAGAAGTCGAAGAGTCCGATAAGCGGGCTGTGTTGCAAGAGATCAAACCAGCCGCTGACCGTCATAGGCTGCGGGAAAAGCGTGAAACCGATAGTGACCAAAAGCAGAAGCAGGGCCACGCCCGCCGCGGCCGCGGCGCCGAGCTTATAGATCGTGTTATAAGGTTCGTAATCATTCATTTCGGGACCTTTACGGCGATTTCTGGGATGATCGCTAGTATAATCGTAGCAGTTTATCCCGCCGCTGCGACCTATCTATCCACCCAGTTTTGGCAAGAAACGGCCGGTTGTCTGCCTATATGCCTCATACGCATCCCCAAACTTGTCGATCAGATTGGCCTCTTCCTTGGGCGTGCGCAGCACCATCACCACAAAGGTCAGTAGTCCCAGGAGCATAATGAACCAGTTGTCAGCCATTAGGCCGAAAGCAAAAAAGAAAGTCGTGCCGATGGTATATAACGGGTGCCGTACCCAGCGATAAGGTCCGCTGGTGACGAGCCTATGCTCCGCTCGAGTGGCGCTGGTGGGCGTAATGCCGCGGCCGATAATGCTGAAGAGCCAGTAGATAGCCAAGTCGCAAAAAAGGCCGAGACCAATCCCGATCCAGCGTGCCCACGTGGGCAGACCCATGCTGGACCACGCCATCCAGTTAGGGTTTAGCAGATAGACAATGGGCGTAAGCCATAGCAGCAGCCCGCCCGCCTGAATAACGCCTTTCATCGCCGCGCCGTCGACATCACGCGAGACCTTCTCTTCGCTTTCGCGATCCGCTTTGCGGCGGAAGTAAGCCGAGATGCCGAGACCGGCAAAGAAGATCAGACCGGCAAGTAAGCGAAAAACATTTTCATTCATCTTTTCTTGTTTTCCTGTTTCGTGGGCCGCATATGGGCCAGAAATTTTAGTCAAGCCATTGTTATAAATTTAGGTAAGGCTAAATTATAGGCAGTATGAACTTGCGTGTCAAGGGCCATGAGTTGCTGGTATGCGAAGCATTCCAGCCCATCTGGTGTTGGGGTGGCCAGTTTGGCGCAGATGAAGAATGCCTCAGCACAGTTACGCTGGTGCCGCCATTGGGCGATAATAGGCATACCTATCAACGCCTATGCCCAGACCAAGTTTTGACCACGCCAATCGAGCTTCTGCCTATCTGGCCGCCCTGCTGCTGCTTATGTTGGTGAGCGCCTGCCGCGTACCGAGCGATTTGGGACAGGCAGCCGAGCCAGCAATCACGGCCGTACCCGTCGCCCTGCCCTCCACGAATACCGCTGCTCCGCCACAGGCAGCCGGTGCAAACCAGCAAGCGCCGGTGCCACAACCAGCAGGTCTTGTGCGCCCAGACAATTCCCTACTGCGCTACACCGGCCGCTTTGACTTCAGCGATCCTTTGCGGCCGCGCTTCGACTGGCCGGCGGTGATGATTGAAGCTGCCTTCAGCGGGCCATCCGTAGCGGTGCTACTCGAAGACGGCCGCAACAGTTATGATGTGAGCGTTGACGGGCAGAGCAGCGTGCTGCGCACAAGGCCAGGCCAGACGCGCTATCTGCTCGCGGAAGGATTGGGAAGCGGCCCGCACCAGCTGCGCCTGACAAAACGCACCGAAACTTTTTACGGCACGCCCGAGTTTCTAGGCCTGGAACTCGCACCTGGCGGGCGGCTGCTGACCCTGCCGGGAGAAAACGGTCGTCTTATCGAGTTCGTTGGCGATTCTATCACTGCCGGCTACGGCGTGGAGGGTAGTTCGCCTACCTGTGTCTATTCACCCGAAACGGAAAACGCCGCCCTTACTTACGCCGCGCAAACGGCCGAAATGCTGGACGCTGCCTATACTGTTGTGGCCGTCTCCGGTGTTGGCGTGGTACGCAATTACAATGACGAAGGGCCGCTTTCGTCGGGTACGATGCTTACATATTACGGCCGCACGCTGGCTAACGAGCCGATCGAAGATTGGCAGGCCGCCCAGCCGCCGCAGGCCGTAGTGATTAACCTGGGCACCAACGATTTTTCCACCACGCCGCAGCCAGCCGGTGAACTGTTTCTTAATGGCTACACGAACTTGATATTCAAGATACG
>JBJYWX010000281.1:0-3050 GCA_046259695.1 Promineifilaceae bacterium (SeqCode)
TTATAATGATTACTGGGGCCTTCATCTATGGGGTGATATCACGGAGACGATAGATTGGACGGCGCCCAAACCATTCCTCGGTGAGGATGAATACGGCCGTTTCGCCTGGGTCAATCTGATGCCCAACGCCTCCAACGTCGGCTTCATCGTCCACCGCGGCGATACCAAGGACGGCACGGACGCCGATCGCTTCTTCAATCCCAGCGTAACTCCTGAGATCTGGCTGCGCCAGGATGACGCCAATGCCTATGATTCTCAGGCCGCGGCGCAGGGATTTGTGACCATCCACTACCATCGCGAGGACGGCGAATACGGCACGCCCAGCTCGGACTACACGACCTTCTGGGGCCTGCACCTGTGGGGCGATGCCCTTGCCGACGGCGCGGGCACGGAATGGACCAGCCCACGGCCCTTCGACGGCGTGGATGAGTTCGGCGCTTACTGGATGGTGCCGATCAAAAACGCTTCGGCCGAGCTCAACTTCATCATTCACCGCGGCGACGCCAAAGACCCCGGCCCGGACCAGATGCTGGTTCCCGCCGAGCTGCCCAGCGCCTGGATCATGTCCGGCGATGAGACCATTTACCCGCAGCGCGGCGCGGCGCAGGGTTTCATCACCCTGCATTACCACCGTCCCGCCGGCGATTACGGCGATTACAGCAGCACCGACTTCAATGACTTCTGGGGCCTGCATACCTGGGGCGACGCGGACAGCCCCGCCTGGGAGACGCCGCGCAAGCCCGCTTTTATGGACGTCTTCGGCCCCGCTTTCCAGGTACCGCTGACGGGCGGCAAACAGGAGATCGGCTATATCCTGCACCGCGGTGACGAAAAGGACCCCGGCATCGACCAGGCGCTTAATGTCAACGACTGGGGCTACGAAGTGTGGCAGCTGCAGGCGCTTGTGCCCACGGTGCCCAACGAGCCGCAGTTCATCCTGCCGCTGCAGGCCGGCCCGGCCGGGCCCAATCCCGGCAACATCGACAGTCAGGAGGCGTACTGGGTCGATAAGAGCACTATCCTCTGGGATAAGGCGGGCGACAGCGGCCTCACTTACACCCTGCATTACGCGCCGCAAGGCGGCCTGGTGGCCACGAACAATGGCATCACCGCCGGCGATTCCATTGTCCTGACAACCGGCAGGGCCAGCCAGGAAGTGAAAGAGAA
This sequence comes from Promineifilaceae bacterium (SeqCode), assembly GCA_046259695.1. GTDB lineage: Bacteria > Chloroflexota > Anaerolineae > Promineifilales > Promineifilaceae > JAACFF01. The sequence goes on from JBJYWX010000281.1 coordinate 1,168, forward strand.
GTTCCCGCACCTGGCGGATTTGCCGGCCCTGGCCATTGCCGAAGCGGATTGGGACAAAATCCCTGAAATCCTCAAAGGTCAGATCGCCCTATCGGCCGTGAATGCCGAAGGCAATTCGGTCGACGCCACGGGCCTGCAAATTCCGGGCGTGCTCGATGATCTCTACACCTTTAGCGGCGAGCTCGGCGTCAGTTGGGACAACGGGGTGCCGACCATTCGTCTCTGGGCGCCCACCGCCAAATCGGTAGCCCTGCACCTTTACGACGACAGCGATCCCGCCACGACCGGCAGCGCCGCGCCGATGACGCTCGACCCGGCCAGCGGCGTGTGGTCGATCACCGGCAGCAGTTCGTGGAAGGGCAAGTATTACCTCTTTGAGATCGAGGTCTATGTCCACGCTACGGGCCAGGTGGAACATAACATGGTCACCGACCCCTACTCGCTCAGCCTGTCCATGAACAGCACGCGCAGCCAGATCGTCGACTTGGAAGACCAATCGCTGAAGCCGGCCGGCTGGGACAACACGGCCAAGCCGGAACTGGTCGCGCCGGAAGATATCAGCATCTATGAAATCCACGTGCGCGACTTCAGCCGCAGCGATCCGTCGGTGCCCGCGGCCTACGTCGGCACCTATAAGGCCTTTACCCTGCCCGACAGCTACGGCGTGCGCCATCTCAAGGCGCTGCAGGCGGCGGGCCTCTCCCACCTGCACCTCCTGCCCGTCTTCGACATTGCCACGATTGACGAAGACAAGTCAAACTGGCAGCTTGAGGATTGGGACGAACTGGCCGGCTACCTGCCGGACGGCCAGCAGCAGCAGGCGGCGATCACGGCTATCGAGGACCTGGACGGCTTCAACTGGGGCTACGACCCGTTCCATTACACCACGCCGGAAGGCAGTTACAGCACCAATCCCGACGGCGCGACGCGTATCGTCGAGTTTCGCGAGATGGTACAAGCTATCAACGAGGATATCGGCCTGCGGGTGGTGATGGACGTGGTCTACAACCACACCAACTCCGCCGGTCAGAGCGACAAGTCGGTGCTGGACAAGATCGTGCCCGGCTATTACCACCGCCTGGATGATGAGGGCAATATCGAAACCAGCACCTGCTGCCAGAACACGGCCACGGAGCACAACATGATGGAAAAACTCATGATTGATTCTCTGGTCGTTTGGGCCAAGGAATACAAGGTAGACGCCTTCCGCTTCGACCTCATGGGCCACCACATGAAATACAACATGCTCAACGTGCGCGCGGCGCTTGACGCGCTGACCCTGGAAAAGGACGGCGTGGACGGCAAATCCATCTACCTCTATGGCGAGGGCTGGAACTTCGGCGAGGTGGCCGACAATGCCCGCGGCGTGAACGCCACGCAGCTAAACATGGCCGGTACAGGCATCGGCACCTTCAGCGACCGCCTGCGCGACGCCGTGCGCGGCGGCGGCCCCTTCGACAGCGGCCAAGATCTGGTGCGCAACCAGGGCTTCGCCAACGGCCTTTACTACGATCCCAACGCCCTGAACAGCGGCTCGTCGTCAGAGTGGGATGAACTGCTGCTTTCCACGGATCAGATCCGCGTGGGCATGGCCGGCAATCTCGCCGATTATGAATTTATCGACCGCAGCGGCAGTCTGGTGACCGGCGCGCAGGTGGACTATAACGGCCAGCCGGCGGGCTACACGGAAGACCCGCAGGAGAATATCAGTTACATCTCCAAGCACGACAATCAGACGTTGTACGACAACAACACCTACAAGATTCCGGACGGCGTGAGCATGGAGGACCGCGTGCGCATCCAGACGGTGGGGCTTTCCACGGTCATCCTGGGCCAGGGCGTGCCCTTCATGCAGGCCGGCAGCGACCTGCTGCGCTCGAAGT
>JBJYWX010000282.1:0-7013 GCA_046259695.1 Promineifilaceae bacterium (SeqCode)
TTGATTACGCCATGCCGGAGATGAATGGTGTGGAACTGGCGCGGGCGATCCGGGCCAACGAATCGTCGGCCGATCTGCCACTGGTGATGCTTTCCTCTGCCGGTAAACGGGAAATCGATACCGAAGGGGTGCCGTTTGCCGCTCATCTGACCAAGCCAATTAAACCGGCCCAACTGCACGACGCCCTGGTGTCCGTGCTGGCCGGGCAGCAGGAACGCAGCGCGCCGGTGAAGAAGCAGTCGGAATTTGATTCGGAAATGGGCAGCCGGCTGCCGATGACGATCCTATTGGCGGAAGATAACGCGACCAACCAGAAACTGGCCCTGCGTCTGCTGGATCGCCTGGGGTACTCGGCCGACGTGGCGGAGACCGGCTTGCAGGCGCTCGAAGAGTCGGTGTCCGGCGATTACGACCTGGTGTTGATGGATCTGCAAATGCCGGAAATGGATGGTCTGGAGGCGACCCGCCAGATTCGCCGCCAGCTTGGCGCGCCCAAACGGCCGTATATCGTGGCGATGACCGCCAACGCCATGGCCGGCGACCGGGAGCGTTGCCTGGCCGCGGGCATGAATGATTACGTCAGCAAACCGATCCGCGTCCAGGCGCTGATCGACGCTCTGGCGCGCGGGGCAGAGGTCGTGCACGGCACCGCCGCCGGCGGCGGAGACGAAGCCAAAGAAGGTGGCGGTAGCACGAACGGGGCGAGCGCGGAAGGCGGCGCGGAAACGGCCTCCGCCCAGGGTGAAGCTAGCTTCGCCGCGGCGCTCGACCAGGCCGCGCTGGACAATTTGCGCAACACGGTTGGCGGCGACGAGGAATTTCTGGCCGAACTGGTCATGACCTTCTTGGAAGACGCTCCACAGCTGCTGGCCGATATGCGCAGTGCGGCGGAAGCGGGCGACGCGCCGGGCCTGCGGCTCTCGTCGCACAGCCTTAAATCAAACAGCGCCGACTTTGGCGCGATGGACCTGAATGCGCTGTGCAAGCAGCTGGAAATGATGGGCAAAGAGGAGAAGCTGGAGGGCGCGCTGGCATTGATTGACCAGGCGGACGCCGCTTTTGCCGCGGTCAAACCGGCCTTACTCGCCCTGGCAGATTAAGAAATCAAGTGGGGGAGTATATCCACGCGTTAATGTTTCAGGCGTGAACCCCGACACAAGGAGAGCAAATGGAAGAAAACGGAGCGGGCCATATTCTGGTCGCCGATGACAATCGCATGAACCGCATGAAGCTGTCCCACAACCTGGAGCAACAGGGGCATACGGTGGAAGCGGTTGAAAACGGCGCGGAAGCGCTGGAAATGCTGCGAGACAAGGCGTTTGACGTGCTGCTGCTGGACATCCTGATGCCGGTGATGGACGGCTACCAGGTGCTGGAGACGATGATGGAGGACGCCGCCCTGCGCTACATCCCGGTCATCGTTATCTCCTCGCTGGACGAGATCAACAGCGTGGTGCGCTGCATTGAGATGGGCGCCGAAGATTACTTGCCCAAACCATTTAATCCCGTAATCCTCAAGGCGCGCCTGGATGCCAGCCTGCGGCGCAAGAAACTGCGCGACCTGGAACAGGCATTTGTACAGCAGGAAGTGACCCTGCGCCAGAATGAGAAGCTGGCCACATTGGGCAAACTCAGCGCCGGTATGGCCCATGAGTTGAACAATCCGGCGGCGGCAACGCGGCGCGGCGCAGCGCAGCTCCTTGAGCGCGTGACCGAGGCGCAGTCAGTTTACCTGGCGCTGGGCGAGATCGACCTGAACGAGGAACAAACCGGCTACTTGCTGGAGCTGGATGCCAAGGCGCGAGTGAGTGCTAAAAATCCGGCCGATCTCGATTCGCTGGCGCGCAGCGACCGCGAGTATGAGCTGGAAGAGTGGCTGGATGACCATGACGTTAAGGATCCGTGGGATGTGGCGCCCAACCTAGTTGATCTGGACTTGAGTGAAGAAGAGCTGCAGGGGCTGGCCGAGCGTTTTTCGGCGCAGCAGCTGCCATCCGTCGTCGCCTGGCTGGACAGCACCTACGCCATTTACACGTTGTTGGAAGAGATCGGCGAAGGGGCGGGACGCATTTCGGAGCTGGTGAAGGCGTTGAAGTCTTACAGCTATCTAGACCAGGCACCGATCCAGACGATCAACGTGCATGAAGGGCTGGACAGCACGTTGGTTATCCTGCGCAGCAAGTTGAAAGGCACGATGACGGTAGAACGTCAGTACGATCCTGACATGCCGCATATCGAGGCCTATGGCAGTGAACTTAACCAGGTTTGGACCAACCTGATCGACAACGCGATCGACGCCGCGGGTGAGGATGGCAAGCTGTTCATTCGCACGTCGCACGACGATCGCTGGGTGACGGTGGAGATAGGCGACAACGGTGAGGGAATCCCGGAGCCGGTCCTGCCACATATTTTCGATCCGTTTTTCACAACCAAGGAGCCGGGCAAGGGGACGGGTATGGGGCTAAATATCAGCCACAACATCATCGTCCAGCAGCACAAGGGCCGCCTGGAAGTGGAGTCCGAACCTGGCAATACGGTATTTACCGTGCGCCTGCCGAGAGCGGGCCTGGGTAATGATCAATGATTAATGCTTAACAATCGCTTGATCATTGATTGTTGATCGTTGTTACGTTCCAGTGACTCTGCCAATAATCCTCACCGTTGACGACGAAACGGCCGTCTTGAATGCCATTGAGCGCGATCTGCTGGCGCATTACCACGGCCATTATCGCATTCTCAAGGCGACTTCCGGCGCCGCCGCCTTGCGCGCCGTGAAGCAGCTTACACGGCGCGATGAGACCGTGGCCCTTTTCCTGGTCGACCAGCGCATGGCGGGACAGAGCGGCATTGAATTCCTGCGCGAGGCGGCCGAATTCTATCCCCTGGCGCGCAAAGTGCTGCTCACCGCCTACGCCGACACCGAGGTGGCTATCGCGAGTATTAACGACATCGGGCTTGACTATTACTTGATGAAACCGTGGGACCCGCCGGAAGACAATCTCTACCCTGTCCTTGACGACCTGCTCAGCGACTGGCAGGCGGCGTCTCCCCCACCCTATGATGGCCTGCGCGTGGCGGGCACGCTCTGGTCGGCACAGTCGCACGAGACTAAGGATTTTCTTTCGCGCAATCGCATCCCCTATCACTGGCTGGACATCGAACGAGACGCGGAGGCGCAGCGCTTAATGGCCTCTATCGATAATCCGGAGCAACTGCTGCCGGTCGTCTTTTTCCCCGACGGTGAGGCGCTGATTGCCCCAGAACCTCGCGCCCTGGCCGAAAAAGTCGGTTTGCAGACGGAAGCGACGGCGACAACCTACGATTTGATTATCATCGGCGGCGGGCCCGCCGGCCTGGGCGCGGCCGTTTATGGCGCTTCCGAAGGGTACCAAACGCTGCTGATCGACAAGGAAGCCACGGGTGGCCAGGCGGGCACCAGCAGCAAGATTGAGAATTACCTGGGCTTCCCTAGCGGCATCAGCGGCGCAGACCTGGCGCGGCGGGCGACAACGCAGGCGATGCGCCTGGGCGCCGAGGTGCTGACCGCGCAGGAAGTGGTCGGCATGCGCGTGGAAGACCCTTATCGATTCGTTATCCTGGAAGACGGCAGTGAGCTGGCAGCCAAGGCGATCATCATTGCCAGCGGCGTCACGGTGCGCCCGTTGGACGCGCCGGGCGTGGCCGAATTGGCCGGGCGCGGCGTCTATTATGGCGCGGCCATGACGGAGGCCGCCGCCTACCGCGGCGAACATGTCTATGTCGTCGGCGGCGCGAATTCGGCCGGCCAGGCTGCGATGTTTTTCTCCCGCTACGCCAGCCGCGTAACGATGCTCGTGCGCGGCTCTTCGCTCTCCAAGGGCATGTCCAACTACCTGGTGAAGCAAATCGAGCACACGCCGTTGATTGAGGTCCAGACCCGCCACTCCGTTGTGGAGGCGCACGGCACGCAGCGCCTGGAAGCGATCACGATCCAGAATAATGACAGCGGCGAGACCTGGCGCGAAACAGCGCCGGCGCTGTTTATTTTTATCGGCGCTGAACCGCACACGGAAATGGTGGCGGGCGTGGTGACACGTAACCGCGCCGGGTTTATACTTACCGGGGTCGATTTGCTCGAAGACGGCCGTCCGCCCAAGGATTGGCCCCTGCGCCGCGACCCCTACCTGCTGGAAACGAGCGTGCCGGGCATCTTTGCCGCCGGCGATGTGCGCCAGGGCGCGGTGCGCCGCGTTGCCTCGGCCGTCGGCCAGGGCGCGAACGCCATCAATTTCGTCGCGCAGTATCTGCGAACGGTGTAGAAGCGGCCAGACGCCAGTGGGCAGTGCGCCAGCGGACAGTGGACAGTGCGTCAGGTAGCAGTACTGAATACTGATAACTGACTTACTGCCTACTGACTCAGTGCCTACTGACTCAGTGCCCACTTATCAAGCCCCAGGAGTTTGACTATGCGAATGACTTCAACCCTCAAACAGGCCTCTCTGCTCCTGCTGCTCTTGCTCGCCGCAGCGGCAGGCATGCTGCGCTGGCCGGCGCAGGCAAAGACGGCCGATAATGAGGCCCAGGCAAACGGCCGTTATTTCCTGCAGCCGCAGGCGCCTGCGGCATCGGGCCTTGATGACCTGGCAGAACTGGGCGGATCACTGGCTATGGAGGGCGATACGCTGGTAGTCGGTGCCAGCGGCGCCCGCATCAATGGTAAGGCGAATCAGGGTGCCGTCTACGTCTTCGTGCGCATCGGGGACAACTGGGTCGAGCTGCAAAGTTTGACTGCCAGCGACGGTCAATCGGGCGACCGTCTAGGCGCGTCCGTGGCCATCTCTGGCAGCACGATCCTGGCCGGTGCGCCGTTTGACGACGCCGGCGGCATGACCGACCGCGGCAGCGTCTATGTGTTCACCCTGCAGAGTGTTGATTGGGACCAGGCCGGCAAACTGGAACCGTCCTCAGGCGCAGACGCGGGCGCCTTCGGCAGCGCGGTTGATTTGCTAGGAGAGACGGCCGTGATTGGCGCGCCCGGCGAGCCGGCCGGAGCCGGGGCCGGGGCAGTCTATCTTTTTAGCGAAAGCATCAGCGGCTGGCAGGAGCAGGACAGGGTAAGCCCGACCGGCGGCGCCCGATTCGGCGCCTCCTTGAAGCTGGACGGCGAGCGCTTTATTGCCGGCGCGCCGGAGACAGAAGTCAACGGTGAGACCAAGCGCGGCGCGGCCTACGTCTACGCCCGCGACGGGCAGTCCTGGTCCCTAGAGCAGGAGCTGACCGCCACCGAGGGCAAGCCATACGACCTGTTCGGACATTCCGTGGCCCTGGACGGCGTAACGGCTGCCGCCGGCGCGCCCGGAGACCTGAGCACCACGGTTGGTTCGGCCTATTTGTTTCGCCGCAGCGGCAGCACATGGTCACAGGAGCAGCGGCTCGAAAACCTGGGCGCTGGCGCGCAGAGCAAGTTCGGCAGTTCACTGGCCCTAAACGCGGATATGCTGGCCGTGGGCGCGCGAACCGCCGACGTGGGCGATATCGCCTTTGCCGGCGCGGCGTTTGTTTACGCCCTCGAGGGCAGTCAGTGGCAGTTGCAGCAGCAGGTAGCCGCGCCCGACGGGCAGGGATTCGACCAGTTTGGCACGGCCCTGGTGGCGGATGGAGAGTGGCTGGCGGTCGGGGCGACCGGCGCCGACCAGCCAGGCGTTAATGGCGGCGGCCAGGTGTACGTGGCCGGGCGCGGGCAACAACCTTGGCCGCGGACCGGCGGGCACGCCGCGAATAACAGCCGCACTGGCTTCAGCATCTTCAGCATCGCCATCTCGGGCGACACGGCGCTGATCGGCGTGCCGGGAGCGACGGTGGATTTTGCCCCCTACCGCGGCCTGGTTTACGTCTACGAACGAAGCGGCGGCGGCTGGCAGTTCTTGCAGGAGCTGACGGCCGCGGACGGCCGTGAAAACGATGGCTTTGGTGCCACTGTGGCCGTCGAGGGCGATACCGCTTTCATCGCCGCGCCGGCGGCTGACAAGGATGGCGAAGGATTCGCGTCGGATGGCGTCGTCTATGTCTACGAGCGCAGCGGCGGCGGCTGGAGTTTTGTCCGGAGACTGGTGGCCGGCGATGACACCGGCACCAGTGGTGCTTTTGGCCGGGCGATCGATCTCGACGGCGATCGGGCGCTTATTGGTGCCTGGGGCGCGGCATACACCTTTACGCACGGCGCGACCGGCTGGGAGCCGGAACAGCGGTTGAACGCGAGCGTCACGGATACGGTGGACCGCTTCGGCACGGCGGTGGCGCTGGACGGCGGCACAGCCCTGGTCGGCGCGATTTATGCCGGGGACGGCGATGAGGGCCGCGCTTACCTCTTTACGAGGGAAGGCGGAAGCTGGCAGGTGGGGCCGGCCCTGGCCGCGGAAAACGGCCAGGAGAACGATCGTTTTGGACTGAGCGTGGGGCTGGACGGCAACACGGCCGTCGCCGGCGCTGATTGGGCGGCGGTGGGTGAGAACAGCCGGCAGGGCGCGGCCTATGTCTTTCAAAACCTGGGCGGTGGATGGACACAGACGCAGAGGCTGGTCGCCCCCGATGGCGGCGAGGACAACTATTTCGGCGCCGCGCTGGCCCTGGACCAGGGTTCGCTGCTGCTTGGCGCGCCCTACGCGCCCCTGGGCCCGCTGGAACATCAGGGCGCGGTCTATGCCTTCGCGCGGCAGGGATCGGACTGGGTTTGGGAGCAGAAGCTGGCGCCATACGGCGCTGGCGAGCAGCTAGGCGTGAAGCTGGCCCTGGACGGGCAGACCGCGGCTGCCGGCACGTATGACAGCGAAGGCGGGCCGCCCGCGGAAAACGGCCCTGACCACGTCGTGTTCTTCGAGCGCTTGGCAGCGCCGGCCGGAGCCGCGCCGGTGGTCTACCTGCCGCTGATCAGCGGGCAGTAGTGTCGTCCTGAAGGATCCCTATGTCCTTGCGCGTGGAAGAAGGCTCTATTGGCGCAAAGCCTCAGGGATGCCTCACGGCGTTCGGCATGGCAA
>JBJYWX010000283.1:0-6778 GCA_046259695.1 Promineifilaceae bacterium (SeqCode)
GGTTGCGCCACAAAGGGCCGGTTGTCCCACTGCGTGCTCTTGTGGCGCAACGTGCTACGTTGCGTGAGTTGCGGCCAACCCGCAACCGGGCCGGTTGCGCCACAAAGGGCCTGCTGCCCAACTGCTTGCTCTTGTGGCCCTGCGCGCTCTTGTGGCGCAACGTGCCACCTTGCGTGAGCTGCGGCCAACCCGCAACCGGGCCGGTTGCGCCACAAAGGACCTGCTGCCCCACTGCTTGCTCTTGTGCCGAAACGCGCTCTTGTGGCGCAACGTGCTACGTTGCGGGAGTTGCGTGAGTTGCGGCCAACCCGCAACCGGGCCGGTTGCGCCACAAAGGGCCGGTTGTCCCACTGCGTGCTCTTGTGGCGCAACGTGCCACGTTGCGTGTTCAGTTGATTGTTGACGGCTGCTTGTTGTTCCCCCCGCTGCCGTTATAATCAACTCTGGTTCCCACTGAAGGAAACCTTTTTTATGGAAATTGAATTCCTCAATTTTATAGCTGCCCTGGCGATCATTATCGTCGCCGCCAAAACGGCCGGTTTAATCAGCGTGCGCCTGGGGCAGCCCGCCGTCCTGGGGGAGCTGCTGGCCGGCATTCTTCTCGGCCCTACCTTCCTCAACATGCTCGGTACCTGGCCCGTCTTCAGCGAGGACATCCATCTCGGTGAGGCCATCCAGCTCATGGCCGAACTGGGCGTGCTGCTGTTGATGATGCTCGCCGGCCTGGAACTGGACCTGGGGGAGATGCTGAACTCGGGGCGGGCGGCAGCGCTCTCCGGCACGCTGGGCGTGATCGTACCCCTGATTCTGGGCTACGGGACGGCCGTTCTTTTTGGCCTGGGCAGCAGTGAGGCGCTCTTCATGGGCCTCGCCCTTTCCGCCACCAGCGTCTCCATCTCCGCCCAGACCCTGATGGAGCTGGATGTCCTGCGCACGCGCGTCGGCCTGACGCTGCTGGGCGCGGCCGTTTTTGATGACATCCTGGTCATCCTGCTGCTTTCCCTGGCCGCCATTTTTGCCGGCTCCGGCGGCGGCAGCGATGTGACCAATCTCTTTATTACCCTGGCCCGCATCATACTCTACCTGGCCGGCGCGATCCTGGTCGGGTTGTTCGTCCTGCCACGCCTCACGGCCATCGTCGACCGCCTGCCGGTCAGCCAGGGCACGCTGGCCTTCGTCCTGGTGGCTACCCTGCTCTACGGCTGGTCCGCCGAGGCCATCGGCGGCATCGCGGCCATCACCGGCGCCTTCCTGGTCGGCCTCTTCCTCTCGCGCACGCCTTTTCGCCACGACCTGGAGGGAGGCGTTGCCGCGCTGGCCTATGGATTCTTTGTGCCGATCTTTTTTGTCAGCATCGGCCTGTCTGTCAATTTGCGGGCGATCAGCGGCGGCGCCTGGCTCTTCGCCGTCGTGCTGACTATCGTCGCCATACTCAGCAAAATCGCCGGCAGCGGCGGCGGGGCGCGGCTGGCTGGATTCAACCTGCTCGAATCCGTGCGCCTGGGCATTGGCATGGTCTCGCGCGGTGAGGTCGGGCTGATCGTGGCCTCCTTCGCCCTCAGCGGCGGCCTGCTCAGCGCCGAGAACTTTTCAATCGCCGTCTTTATGGTCATCGTGGCCACGCTTGTCACCCCGCCCATGCTGCGCTATGCCTTCAGGGACGAAGCGCGGACGGAAGCAGCATGATCAGTGGACAGTATTCAGTATTCAGTGGACAGTATTCAGTGGGCAGTGGGCAGTGGGCAGTGGGCAGTATTCAGTATTCAGTGGGCAGTGGGCAGTATTCAGTATTCAGTTGGCAGTGTTCAGTGGGCAGTCGCGGCTACCTACTGATTACTGATTACTGACTACTGACTACTGCCTACTAACTACTGCTCACTGATTACTGACAAAGGAGCACTTATGGGTTACCTAATTGTCTTTATCGTCGATCAGATTGAGGAATGCCCGCCGGTGATGGACGCCTGGGAGGAAGCGGGCGCGGCCGGCATCACCATTTTTGAAAGCACCGGCCTGGGCCGCATCCGGCGTAAAGAAGGCATGCGCGACGACCTGCCGCTCATGCCCAGCTTACGCAACCTGCTGCAGACACAGGAGGAGCGCCACCGCACGCTGATAACCCTGGTCAAAGATATGGAAACGGTGGATGCCATCATCGCCGCCACCGAAGCGGCTGTCGGCGACCTCGGACAGCCCAACAAGGGCGTGCTCTTCGTGCAAGAAGTGATCAAGGTCGTGGGCGTCGCCGGCTGGGACGAGGAAGGGTAATTGTTACCTGTTCACTGCTTACTGCTTACTGTTTACTGCTTACTGTTTACTGTTCACTGTTGATCCGGGAACGGCTCTTCGGCGCGCAGTATCCAGGCGCTGTTGTGCTGCGTAAAGCCGATGCCGGGATAGTAGGCTACCGCCGCGGGCGCGGCCAGCAGCACCAGCATCGAGCGCGGCCCCATCTGCTCGCGCGTCCGGGCGATTAACTGAATGCCGATGCCCTGGCGCTGGTGCGATTGGCGCACCGCCAGGTCGGCCAGGTAGCCGACATAAGCAAAATCGGTCAGGGTGCGGGCAATACCGACCAGCAGATCATCCTCCCAGGCCGTAACCACCAGGTTGGCATTTCCGATCATCGCCGCCAGAATCGCCGGATCGTCGATCGGCCGTCGCTCTCCCAAAGTCGACGCCTCATAGAGGTCCAGAACCTGGGCCAGGTCCAGGTCGTTGCCTAGCTTGTAGCGGATGTTTCCCATCGATTTTCCCTTAAATATTCCCTTTGGATGAGCCAAGGCCGTCGCCTGCCGCCGGCCGCGCTCTACTCAATTTCTGAGGCCGCGGCTTCCTCCAAGAACCTCGGCTGCAGCAGCACAAAGGCCAGCAGGCCCGCGCCAATGAACAGCGCCGCGGCCACGGCCAGGCTGGTGTGCACGCCCAGCGCGTCGCCGGCGAGCGACGCAAATCCTATGCCCAGCAGACCCATAAACGCCGCGTAGGTCTCAAACGCCCCAAAAAGGCGTCCCCGGTATTCGTCCGTGGTATTTGTTTGCAGCCAGGTCTGCCCGGCGATCAACCAGGCCATAGTCGGCAGGCCAAAAAGCACCGATATCAGCAGCACGAACCACAGCTTTGGGTACCACAGCGCCAACAGCAGCAGCGCGCCGACGCCGGCCATGCCAAAGGCGATCAGGTTCTTGGGCCGGAAACGCGGCCCGAAACGAGCCACGGCCAGCCCGCCCAAGATGCCCCCCACGCCGCGCGCGGTCAAAATCCAGCCAAATTCCTGCGCGCCGCCGCCGACGCTCCCCTGCACAAAAACCACCAGCAGCACGCTGAGGATGCTGTCGCCGATGAGGGCAACGCCGGCGGCCAGAAAGACGTAGGCCAAAGGCCGGTAGCCGATGGCCAGGCGCAGGCCGCTGACCCACTCCTTCCAGAAGGCCAGCCACTGCGCCGTCAGGCCCTGCCCTGCGGCGTTTCTATCGCTGGCCGCCTGGCCGTCTCCCGGTACCTGGATAAGGAAGATGAGGCCCGCGCCGATGAAGTAGGTGGCCATGTCGATCAGGGCCACGGCCGTCAGGCCTACGTAGGCCAGCGCCGCCCCACCGATCGCCGGGCCGATGATCCGCGCGGCATTTTCTCCCAGGGCATCCAGGGAGTTGGCCGTGACCAGCTCCTGCTTGCTGACCAGCAGCGGCAGCAGGGCGTTGTTGGCCGGGTTGAAGAACAGGTTGGCGACCGACGAAACGAAGGCCACGATATAGACCAGCCACACCTGCTCCGGGGAACGGAAAAAGATCAGCAGCAGGAGCAGCGCGCCGCGCGCCACATTGGCGCCGATCATCGTCCAGCGCCGGTCCCAGCGATCGACGAAGACCCCGGCGAGCGAACCGATTACAATCGCCGGGATGACTTCCACGGCGAACATCGTCCCCGTGGCCAGGACCGAGCCGGTGACCTGGAAGACGAAAAAAGGCAGCGCCGCGAACAGGGCCCAGTTGCCGGTCTGGGAAACGAGCTGGCTGACCCACAGCAGCCCATAGTTTCTCTGGCGCAGCAAGGAAATCATGAACTGTCCGCCGGCGCGGCTTAGACGCTGCTGTCCAGGATAACCTGCCAGCGATCATACAGCTCCTGGGCCTGATCGCGCGAGTCGCCAACGGCCGTCACGCCCATGCTGCCATAAGTGCCGACGCCGGACATCATGTGCAGCACCAGGCCCGTCTGCGTGCTGTGGTCGAAGTGCAGGCGGTGCGCGCTGAGCAGATCGAACAGGTCGAGCGGCGTGTAGCGGCGGTACGCCGGCGACTCGATGTGATCGCTGGACACGTAATATTTATCCTGGCCGTTGCGCGTGGTAAAACGGCCGTTCGCGGCGTCATACATGCCCCGCGTCAGGTACTGCAGCGTCAGGTAAGGCGTCGTCGTGCCTCCCTTGCGCAGGTTAATCTCAATCGCGTGCGAACGCCACGGCGCATCGCCGTCGCGCGTCACCAGGAAATCGACCGCGTAACGGCCGATCACCCCTTCGCGCGCCAGCCGCTGACCAATCTTAAGTGCATCCGCGGAGATCAACGCCGCGTATTCCTTGCGCGCCGGGAAAACCGCGCCCAGAAACGTCTGGCCGCTCGGCCCGCCCAAAAGCTGGTCGTGCGTGGACAGAATTTGCACCTCGCCCAGCGGCGAATTGCGCAGCTGCACGCTGGGACTGTGCGACTCGGCGCCGCTGACGAACTCTTCCACCACGCCGCCGTCCGCTTCCAGCGCTTCCAGGAAAGAGGCATAGCCCAGGCCCTCAATTTCAAACTGCATCGCCCGCAGCGCTTCGAGGACAGCCTCGCGCTCGCGGGCATCGCCCGGCGCCGGGACGCCGCTCAGGTCCACCAGCGTATTGCCCATGCCGCCAACGCCCTCGTTCAGCTTTACAATCACCTGCGCCATCTCCGGCTTCTGCGCCCGCATCTTCAGCAGCGCGTTGACAGCCTCCCCCTCGCTGAACAATTCTTCCACGCCCAGCGGGTGCGTGATCCCTTCCTCGCTGAAGAGCTGCCGCGCGCCGCTCTTGGTGCCCAGATACTTGCACGCCGGATCGGCGGCGTACATCGGGATGCCCAGGCGCACGGCCAGTTCGCGCTCCAAGTCAGTGGTGTTAAAGGGCACAATGTGCGCGTTGTCCGGGTCGGGAATCAAGTCGCGGATGCGCTGCAAAAGAACCGGCCGTTCCAGCAGCTTCTCAGAGAGAGGGCGATGCGAGCCGTCATAGGGCGTCACCAGGAACAGGCGCCGGCGCGCGTTGGCGATGATCGTGCTGGGCAAGATGTCCAGGTAGTAATCGATAATCTCCGGCATCACCGGCTGGGAGGTAAGGTAAATCAGGCGCAGGTTGGGCTGGCCGAGCAGAAAAAGCAGGAAGAGGAACCGTTCCTCATACGCCTGCTGCTTCACGGTCGGAATTTCCATGTCAATCGAAAGGGAGGGCACCACCACCACGGTATTTTCCCGCTGCGGCGCGCCGCCGGGGTCCGTGCTGCCCACCTCGCGCCACATCTCCGGCAGCTTCTCCTGCAAACGGGCAAACGCCTCGGCCAGATCATCGGGATCGGCCGTTGACTGCCAGTGATCAACACCGTGTGCTGCGAATTTCATGAATCACCTCCGCGCTGCGGGTTGCACGTTGCAGGTTGCAGGTTGCAGGTCACCACTTGCCACATGTACTTGCCACCTGCCACTTGTCACTTGTACCTGTTACTTGCCACTTGCCACTTCTAGCCCTGCTTCATTGCGCCACGACCACATAAATAAGTCGGCCGGTGTGCGGTTGGGGAACTGGGCCAGCATATCATTCTCGCCAATCGCCGCCACGGCCGGATCATAGACCTCTTTTTTCCAGGCGCGAAACGCTTCCTCGTAATTCATGTCAAAGGGCCAGGTCGCCTCGTACTTCTGGCGGAACTGCTCGATCTGCTCCGCCAGGTCGTTGTAACAGCCGGCGCAGGTAAAGCGCATCGCCTCCACCGCCGCCTCATTCTCCGGCCCCACGCGGGCCAGGAACGCCGCCCGCTCGGCGCGCAGCAAGGCATCTTCGACGTTCTCCTCGCCCACCGGTTCCGCGGCCGCCGCCAGCTCCGTCACATTGGCCCAAATTGTCTCCCAGCCGCGCTGCCGGGCGACTGAGACGCGGTGGTTGCCGTCGACCACGTAATAACCATCGCCGACCTGGTAGACGTCGATCGGCGGCGTTTTGCCCTCGCGCATCAGCATATCCACTTTTTGCCAGCGCGCTTTGAGCTGCGGGTTGACCGGCAGGAAGGCATTGGAAAAATCATTAAAACGGCCGACGCTGCCTACAATCTTCTCCAGCGGGATTTCCTGGCGGCCCCGTTCGATCTGCACATCCAGCCCGCCATCCCGCCGCGCGTCATCGAAGGAAAGCATACCCACCGAACAGCCTTTGAAGAAGCAGGTCACCCGGTCAACCAGCAGCTGGCGCCGCGCGCCGCTCCAGTCCTGCTCGGCGCGGGCCGATAAATCACCTTGCATTGCTTAACTCCCAGAGACTCGACCAAGAATAAAAATATGATCAGATAATACGGTGTTTCACGCTGCCGGGCAACCGATTCCGATTGCGCGGGGGCAGCCCTTATGCGAGGGACTCACGCGCCCAATTAAGAATCACGGCAGTGCGCTTCATTTCGTGCTAGGCTCTATACGACATAGCAAACCGCGCAGTTTTCGCGGCACGAAACAGCCATCAGCATAACGGAGGTTTTAACATGGCAATCGTCAA
>JBJYWX010000284.1:0-12887 GCA_046259695.1 Promineifilaceae bacterium (SeqCode)
AGAAGATACTACAAAGGTCAAGCGACCGCTGTGAGAATGGGGCAGCAGACAAGTAGCTGGTCGACATGCAGGATTATGGGCCGGGAATCAGCCGCAGGGTCACGATTTCAAACGGCCGCATTGCGAACGTAATCTCACGGCCGTCCGCGGCCAGCCGTTCCTGGTCATCCTCAAGCAAATTCGTCCGCCACACTTCCATAAGATCGAAGGCGCAGGTAAGGGTAATGTCACCGCGACGGCGCTGGCTCTCGTAGAGGCGCACGATCAGGCCCCGGCCGTCTTCTGCTTGCTTGATCGTCTCAATGATCACGTGAAGCCGGCTGCTGCGGATGAGCGAGAACGGTTTATCCCGGGCGGTGCTGCCCGCCTTTTCCAGGTAGCGCGCGTCAAAAAGGATAGGCGGGTCATTGAGTCCATAAGCGGCGGCGACGGTATCTTCGTGTAGCGAACCAGTATGCGGGCGAAGGCTGTAGACAAAGGTGTGCCGGCCCAGGTCTGCATCCGGATCGGGGTACGTTGAGCCGCGCAGCAGGCTCAGGCGCAACACATTTTCATGCACGTCGTGGCCGTATTTGCAGTCGTTGAGCAGGCTGACGCCGTAATCCCCTTCGCTTAGATCGACCCATTTATGGGCGCAGCTCTCGAAGCGCGCCCAATCCCAGCTCGTGTTGCGGTGCGTCGGCCGTTCCACATGGCCCCATTGAATCTCATATGTCGCCCGCGTCGCCAGCAGATCGAGCGGAAAAGCGACTTTGAGCAGCGTGTGGCGTTCCTGCCAGTCGATCGTCGTTTCAAAGTCGAGCTCCGCCCGGTTGTGGGCCAGGCTGATCTTCTGGTGGATGGTGCTGCTCTGCAGCCGCCGCTCCAGAACCAGCGCGGCGCGCAGCGGCCCGTTCTCCACCACCCGCACGCTGTGCGCCGGCTCGGCCGCCTCCATTTTCTCCTCGTAGAAAATATCGATATCCCAGGCGTCCCAGTTCAACGGCCGGTCCTCAAAAGCCTGGAACTGGTTGGCGATCGCCCCCGGCGGCAGCAGTTCGCGCTGCGCGGCTTTGTCATAGAGGGAGATGATCTCACCGCCTGCGTCGAACGTCACGCGCAGGAAATCATTTTCCAGTCTTTCGCCATCGGCCGTGACCCTAGAAGTGGCTGGGGCGGGTGGGCTGCTCGCCGCGCCCAGCTGCAGGGGCGTGATGCAATAAGGCGGCAGCGGGCCCGCGGCCAGCAGTGTGCCTGCTTGAACCACCTGCGCCGGCAGCGGCCGGCCCTCGCGCAGGACGCTCTGGCCATCTTCGAGGCGCTCCGGCCAGACAACCAGGCTGTCCTGGGTGAAGGAAGTCGGGTTGGCCAGCAGCAGATCGCCTCCGAGCCGTCCGGCGATGGCCGCCAGGGCTTCATTCCTAGCGGCTGCCGCCAGTTCGGCCACCTCGGCGTAATCGGCCGTTGAATCTTCATAGACCTCGGCGATGCTGCTGCCGGGAATAATATCGTGGAACTGGTTGAGGCAGACCAGCTCCCAGGCGCGTCCCAGCGCTTCGCGCGGGTAGGCATACCCGTTGTCGCTGCCGCCGGTCAGGGCCAGCGCCGCCGCGGCCAGGAACTCGGCGTCATGCAGGGCGAACTCGCTCTTGCGGTTGGCGCGCTTGTTGCGCGCCTGGGTCGTATAGGTGCCGCGATGGTATTCCAGGTACAGCTCGCCGTTCCAGGTTGGCAGCCGCGCGCCCGACTCCGCTTCCAGGGCCCGGAAGAAGTCGATTGCCCGTCCCTGCCTGGCACGCGGCGCGGCGGGGAAGGACGTCGTGAGCGCCAGGTTCTCCAGCATTTCGCGCGTTGGGCCGCCGCCGCCATCACCGTAGCCGTAGGCCATCAGCAGCGACTGGTGCAGTTCCTTTTGCTGCAGGTTGGTCCAGGTGCCGATCATCGCTGCCGGATCAGCGGCCGCGTTGTAGGTGCTGGCATAATTATCGCCCTCGGTGGGCGTGGTGCTGTAGTGGGTAAGTACCCGCGTACCGTCGATGCCCTGCCACCAGAAGCTGTCGTAGGGCATGCGGTTGTACTGGTTCCAGCCGATTTTGATCGTGAAGAAGTAGTCCAGCCCGGCCTGCTTGATGAGCTGCGGCAGTGCCCAGGCGTAGCCGAAGACGTCTGGCAGCCAAAGGATTGGCGATTCGCTTCCGGCGCCGAAATGGCGGCGGAAAAAGGTGCGCCCCAGCAGGAACTGCCGCGCCAAGGCCTCGGCGCCGCTGAGATTGCAGTCGGCCTCGACCCACATGCCGCCAACCGGCTCCCACCGGCCGCCGGCCACCCGATCGCGAATCCGTTCAAAGAGGGCCGGATAGTCCTGGCGCACGTAGTCATAGAGCTGCGGCTGGCTTTGGGTGAAGTAGTAATCGGGATATTGTTCCATCAGGTGCAGGGCGGTGTTAAAGGTGCGTCCCGCCTTGCGCCGCGTCTGGGCCAATGGCCAGAGCCAGGCGACGTCGATGTGGGCGTGGCCCGCGGCGTAGAGGGTAACGTCCAGCGGCGGCCCGGCTGTCTCGCAGCCGGCCCGCAGCGCGGCGTGGGCGGCGGGCACACTGTTGTAGAAGGCGTCGCCAACAGGTTCCTGCAGGTTTAGCAGGCGAAACGCATCGGCGAGCGCGTTGAGCAAACGGCCGTGAGTGGGATTACTTTGAGACGTATTGACCGCCACACCAAGCGTCACGCGGGCCAGGGCGATAAGGGCGCGCAGCCCGCTGTCTATCTGCACCAGGGTGCACGGGCACATGAACGGCCGGTCGCCTGGGATTGCGTCCGGCCAGCCACCATTGCCGGTCCAGGCGTGCAGTGCGAGCAGGTGGGAACGCCCGTCGATCAGCGCTGCATCCAGTCTCACTTCCGGATGGTGGCGGTCACAGCCGGATACGGGCGTCCCGTCGATGTAGACCAGCGCTTCGGGATGGCTGAAATCGCCGCGCACACCCAGGGGCAGGAAAAGCGCCGGCGGATCGCCGCCCGCCCATTCCATGGGCGCCTGGAAGCGCGTGCGCAAAGTATAGTTGCGTTTCCACGCCCCCCAATAGCTGTTGAAAGGCACCTCCTCCCAGCCATCGTCGCGCACAGCGATGCCGGTCAAAGGCTGCTCTTGCGGGCCGCCGTGTTCAAATAGCCGCCACGGCCGCAGCGCCACCGCTCGCCGGTATACCAGCGGCTCCAGCAGCGCCAATCTCTGCCCAATTCGTTCTCGCGTCCAGTACGTCTTGTGATACATTGTCACCTGAAGGTGGCAGGTGGCAGGTGGCAAGTGGCAAGTAAGAACTTCAACCTGCAACCTGCAACTTGCAGCCTGCAATCATGATTGTTAGTACGCCCCTAACTCCCTCAGCCGGTCATCGCTGATGCCGAAGTGGTGTGCGATTTCGTGCACAACCGTATGCCGTACCTGCTCGCGGATGCGCGCGAAATCACCGCCGGAGACGAGCTCGATCGGGCCCTGAAAAAGCGTGATCGTATCAGGCGTGACCAGCTGGTAGCCGGAGCCGCGCTCTGTCAGCGGTATGCCGCGATAGAGGCCCAGCAGCAGGCTGCCCTCCTCCAGGCCAACTTCGTCGAAGTCATACGGGCCCGGCCAGCCATCGACCAGGATTTCGACGTTCTCCAGATGCTGCTGAAAAAAGACGGGCAGACCGGCCAGCGCCTCGACAACCAGCTCCTCGAACTGTGCCCTTGGCAGGCGGGGGAAGGCGCGCCGCGCGGGTTCCATCAAGCAAGCACCCCAGCCACAAAGTCTATCACCGCCGGATACATCACCAGTTTATTGGCCAGCTTGATAATCCCGTGCCCTTCGTCGTCAAAGACCAGGAATTCGACCGGCACGCCATGCGCGCGCACTGCGTCGACAAGCTGCTGGGCTTCGCTCAACGGCACGCGCGGGTCGTTGGCGCCATGGATGACCATCAGCGGTGCCTGGATCTGGTCCACCTGGTTCAGGGGCGAGATGCTTTGCAAGAAATCACGGTTTTTCGCCAGGCTGCCGTATTCCGATTCGCGATGGGCGCGGCGGTAGGCGCTGGTGTTCTCCAGGAAAGTAACGAAATTGCTAATGCCAACAATGTTGACGCCCGCCGCCCACAAGTCGGGATAAGTCGTGAGTGAGGAGAGAACCATAAAGCCGCCGTAGCTGCCGCCATAGACGACCAGACGGCCGGCGTCGATGCCAGGCTGGCTCGCCAGCCAGCGCGCCGCGTAGGCCAGGTCGGCCACGGAGTCCATGCGTTTCTCCACATTGTCGAGATGCATATAGGCGTTGCCATAGCCGGAGGAGCCACGCACGTTTGGCGCCAGCACAGCGTAGCCGTTATGCACAAAATATTGGATCAGGAATTTGAAGTCAGGGCGAAATTGGCTTTCCGGCCCGCCGTGCACGAAGACGATGGCCGGCCGTTCACCTTTTCCCGCGTCCTCCGGCTGGAAGAAGTAGGCCGGTATCTGGCGCTCGTCAAAAGTTGGGTAGTGAATCAACGAGGGTGCGACGAAGGTGGAAACAGGAATGCCGCCATGCGAACTGTCAGTTTTGCGCAGCAGGGCGTCGTCGTCGAGGTCGAGATGCCAGATATACACGTCCCAGGTGCGGGTCGCGCTGGCATAACTGAAGGCCAGGCGCATGCTGTCGGCCGAAAAAGTAATGTGATCGCCGTAGTAGCCAATGACGCCGGGACGCGTAGCCGGCTCCGGCGCGGGGCGGGAAACCCCGGCGGCCATGTCGACCAGTTCCAGGTAGCTGTCTCCATCCCGGTTGGTGCAAAAAGCGATGTAACGGCCGTCCGGCGATAGGGCAAACTGCTCGACATCGGCATTGGGCGCGATGAGCTTCTCCCAGTCGCCGGTCGCCAGCTCCAATTTAGCGATATGCATAAAATCGGAATCAAGGTCGGTAAGCACATAGAGGAAACGGCCGTCTTTGGTGTAGGCAATATCACCGTACTCTGCCGGCCGCCCGGCGGGATTAAGCTGCCGCAGCGAGCCGTCCGCCAGGGTCAATTCCAGCAGGTCATGTTCGGCCGATTTGGCCTGGCGGGTGAAGGCGACGCGCTTCTGGTCGGGCGACCAGATCGCATTGTGCAGGTACCCAACCTGATCATGCTCGAAAATTATCTGTGCCGGCTCACCGTTCACCGGTAGTCGATAGAGATCAAAAATGGCCGGATCGCGGCGGTTGGCGGCCACCAGCAGCGCATCCAGCTCGGCCGACCATTCACCGGGCAGGTGCATGGCCGATTCGTGTCCGGCGGTTAGCTGCCGTTCCTCCCCGCTGACCGTATCTAGCACGGCCAGCTGCAGGTTCTCACGGCCGCCCAAATCGTGACCGTACACGAGGCGATTGTCGCCTTCGATGGGCGAATAATCGACGTAGAGCACGCGATCGGCAGCAAAGGTAAGCTGCTGCGGCCAGCTGAAGCTCTCCTCGTCTGTGCTCAAGTCCACCTGCCACACCTGGAACTTGCCGCTGATGTCGCTCAGGAAGGCCAGGCTCAGGCCGTCGGCCGAAAAAGTTGGATTGCTCGCCCAGCGGGTATTGATGTAACGGTAAAGGGGGTAAGTGATCATTCCATTCTCCAGGATGAGGGTCGGGTAGCCGCTGTTCCTATTTTAGGCGATGCGCGGCAGTATTCAAAAAGCGCGCTGTTCGAACGTCTTGACAAGCAAACGTTCCTTCTGCTAGACTGTGGGCAGTTGATAAAGCGGTTTATCAAAACAGTGTTCGGGCAACCGCATTCTAAATGGCCTTAAGATTAACCGGTTTATCACCGCTGAACTTGCTCTACGGCCCTTACCATGAAAAAACGGGTTCGAATCTCTGATGTGGCAGAATTAGCGCGGGTGTCTCCGGCGACCGTGTCGGCCGTCGTCAATAACCAGGTCGGAGATAAGATCCGGGTCAGCGCGGAGACCCAGAAGCGTGTCTGGGATGCCGTGGCCGAACTTGGCTATGTCGCCAACCCCGTGGCCCAGAGCCTGGCGCGCGGGCGCAAATCCCTGATCGGCATCTTCACCTACGAGTCCATTTTCCCCATCGACCACCAGAACTTCTACTATCCTTTCCTTGTCGGCGTAGAGCAGGAGGCCGAACGCCAGGGATATAACCTCCTTCTCTTTACCAATACCGGACCCGACCAGAAACGCTCGGCCTATACCAACAACACGAATCAACTGCAGCTTGCCGATGGTGCCATCTTCCTCGGCCTCAATGAGAATGAACAGGAACTGGCCCATCTGCTGGATGAAGGGTTTCCCATCGTTTTTATCGGCCGTCGTGAATTAGCTGATTCGCGCATCCCGTTCGCCGGCGCCGATTATGTGACCGGCACGAAAGACGTCGTCCGTTATATCGCCAGCCAGGGACACCGGCATATCGCCTATGTGCGCTCGTTTGGTGACTGGGAAGCCAACCAGGACCGCCAGAAGGGATTTTGCACCGGCGTGGAAGCGGCCGGCCTGCGAACGGACATTCAACGCGTCGAGCGAGCCGATGTAACTGCGGCCGCGCTTGGCCAATGGCTCGAAAGGGGCATTACCGCCTTTGTGGCTGAAAATGATGAACTGGGTTACGCGCTGCTCGGTGCCGCGGAGTCCCTGGATCTACGTCCGCCTGAGAACTTTTCTTTGGCGGTTTTGGGGCAGCCGCTTTCTCCTTACGAGACAATTCCTGACTGGACCAGTTTTCGCATTCCGCGCCAGGAGATGGGCGCGCACGCGGTTCAACTGCTAATCAAGCTGCTCGACCAGCAGTTGGAGGTCTTTCCGCCTCCTAACCTGCTTCTGCCTTGTACGCTGGTCAAGGGCACAACAGTAGGTCGCCCGCCGCAAGAGGAACGATAGCCGTTTTTCTAGGGCGAACAGCGATAGCTGCGAGGTGTGTAAAAGGAGGTGTTATGACGGTCTGATTATCCGGACAAATAGAGAAGAAAAAGAGGAGCGACCTATTTGCCCGATAAGTCGCACCGACTGGAAGCAGCGAAACAGGAACCAAGTGTTCGTGCTTCAGAGGGAGGATAACACTCCTGCCGAAATGCGCCAAAGCGAGACTAAATGCGCTGCTTCCCCACTGACCCTTCGTAAAGGCACAGAAAAGGAAAGAAACAATGAACAACAAGCGACTCGCGATTGGAACTATGTTGGTGGTTTTGGCGACCATCTTGCTGGCTGCCTGCAGCCCGCAGCAGGTCGAAGTAACCAGAGTGATAGAAGTGGCGGGCAGTGATGTGGAAGTTACCCGTGTTGTTGAAGTGCAAAAGGAGATCGTTGTCACTCAGGTTGTTGAAGGAGAAGCGGTGGAGGTCGTGGTGACGGCGACGCCTGAGCCGGTAGCTATGGAACCCGTTGAGCTGGATTTCACGGTGTGGATTGGCCCTGATCACCCGTCGATGACCGCTTACAATGAGATTGCCGCCGGCTATATGTCCGAACACCCCAACGTGACGGCCGTAAATTTCCAGACTATTCCCTTCGAGGATTACACCTCCAAGCTCACGCTGCAGCTAGCGGGCAGCGATCCGCCCGACGGCGGCTGGATCCTGGAGCGCACAGCTCCGCAGTTCCTTGCCAGCGGTATTCTGGCCAATATCAAGCCTGCTCTTGATGCCTATCCTGACTACAATTTTGAAGACTTCTCACAATCGGCCCTCGCACTGTGGGAAGATGACAACGGCGTCTATGGCCTGCCCTTCTCAACTTCGCCGTTCATCATCTTCTACAACGCGGACATGTTTGCAGAAGCCGGTCTGCCTACACCACGGGAGCTGTACGCCAATGGTGAGTGGACCTGGGACGCCCTCAGAGAGTCGGTCAAGACGATTCACGACGAGCAAGGCGTTTACGGATTCGAGAGCGTCGATGCGGCGATTTACGGCAGCATCTGGCAGACGATGCCTTTGATCTGGCGCGCTTTTGGCGGTGAGCCCTGGGACGATCAGGGTGACTGCCTCATGAACTCGCCGGAAACAGTTGCCGCCTTCCAGTTCTACCATGACCTGGTCTATGCAGATGGGACGGCCGTGCCTCCGGGCGAGTCCGGCGACTTCTTTTCCGGGCAATCGGCGATCACGATTGGCCAGATCAGTCGGCTTTCTAAGCTGGATGGCGCCGAGTTTAACTGGGATGTCGCTCCGCTGCCCGCGGGACCCGCGGGCGAGGCGCCAGCTGTCGGCCAGGCAGCCTTCGCCATTTTTAATAACAGCCCGGACCGGGATGTGGCCATGGACTTCATGGCCTACATGACCAATGAGGAGAATTCCGCCCTGTTGGGCCAGTACTTCCCCTCGGCACGCCAGTCTGTGCTCAATTCTGACATGTTCCTGAATGGCAACGAGCGCCTGGACGCCGATCAGATGCAGTATGTTGTTGACGCGACGATCAACGGCCGTATCCTGCCTGCTCAAGTGAACTTCTCCAAGATCGAACTGGCAGCGCAGGCGGCCCTGGACCAGCTCTGGGCGCCGGATGCGGATGTTCAGGCCGTGATGGACAATGTATGTGAAACCATTGCGCCGCTTCTGAGTAACTGAGAGACGTTTAGGGGAAGGACTGTGCGCGACAGGATGCCGGCGCGCACAGTCCTATATTCTTCGAACTACAGGCCGCGCCTTCTAGCGCTTCGAGGTTGGAAGACCCATGACCACATCTTCGCAAATGACGCATCTGGATTCGGTAAAGGCCCGGAACGGTTCTCCTTCCCACTCCTCAATGAAGCGCCGTGATGCGCTGTGGGGCTATGCCTTTGTCTCGCCTCAGGTGCTGGGCTTTCTTGTCTTCGTCCTTGGGCCTCTCATTGCTGTGGTTGTGTTCAGCCTGCAGGACCGGAACCTCCTATTTGGCAATTCCGGCTTTGTAGGATTTGAAAACTATCGCACTATGTTCACGACCGACCCGCTCTTTAAGAAGGTGATGGTCAACTCGCTTGTCTTCACCCTCCTGCTGACGCCCCTGAATGTGGCGACGTCCCTGGCTCTGGCGCTCCTGCTGTCCAGAGGACTGCGCGGGCAGAAGATCTTTCGCCTGCTCTATTTTGCGCCCGTGGTCACCTCGGCCGCCGCCTGGGCCATCGTCTGGCGCTTTTTGCTGCAGGGTGAACAGGGCGCCGTGAATCAGATGCTGGCCCTGATCGGCATAAATGGGCCCAACTGGTTGTTTGAAGAGCACTGGGCAATGGTCTCCGTCGTCGTCACGCGTGTGATCAAGAATCTTGGCCTAAATATGGTCATTCTCCTGGCTGCCGCTACCAATGTGCCCGACGAATACGAGGAAGCGGCCGTAGTGGACGGCGCCAACAGTTGGCAAATCCTCTGGCATATTCTTCTGCCGCAGCTCATACCGTCGCTGCTCTTTGTCAGCATCATCACGGTCATTGGCTCATTGCGTGTATTCGACCACATCCTGCTGTTGACCGGGGGAGGGCCAGGAAACTCTACGATGGTGTTAGTCTATTATGTTTACTACCAGGCGTTCCAGTTTTTCGAAATCGGCTATGCCAGCGCTCTCGCCGTGATCCTTTTCGTGGTCGCCCTTATCCTGACCGTCATCCAATGGGCACTGCGTTCAAGATTAGGGACCGAATAGGAGTGCCGCTGTGACCGCCAACGTAGAAGGCAAACAGTATGAGAAGTAATCAATACTACCAACGCCTGGCGCTTATCAAGAAGGCTGCCCTGTACGTGCTGCTTATCCTGGCCGCGGTGCCGTTTGTCTTTCCATTCTGGTGGATGATGACCAGCTCTCTCAAGTCGCCCTCGCAAATCTTCGCCTATCCACCGCGACTGCTGCCCGAAACATGGCACTGGGAAAATTTCGTAGAAGTGTTCACTTACCAGCCTTTCGCCAGGCAGTACTTCAACAGCCTCTACATTGCCGTGCTGGTCACCATCGGCACATTGATCGTCGCGTCGCTGGCCGGCTACGCTTTCGCGCGCATCCCCTTTCCGGGACGGACATTTCTCTTTATCCTGGTTCTGAGCGGGCTGATGATGCCTTCCGAAGTGACGATTATCCCTAACTTCTTCTTTATGAAGGAATTGGGCCTGACCAACAGCCACTTTCCGCTGATTGTTATCCCTATCTTTGGCGCGCCGGCTGTTGTGGGTACTTTCATGATGCGCCAGTTCTTCATCTCGATTCCCGATGAAATCGAGGACGCGGCGCGCATCGACGGCGCCTCGCGCTTTAGCATGTTCTGGCAAATCGCCTTTCCCATTGCAAGGCCGGTTCTTGGCGGCCTGGCGATCTTGACGTTCCTGGCGAGCTGGAACCTATTCCTCGATCCGTTTGTCTACCTTGATGATATTGAATTGTGGACTCTGCCCCTTTCACTGCGCAATTACGTTGATCCGTATGGCACGCCACTCTGGCACTTGCAGATGGCAGCGACGACCCTGTCCGTCATTCCCGTGCTCATCATCTACGTGATTGCTCAGGAGCAGATCATTGATAGTTTCGCCACATCCGGGGTGAAATAACTCGGGGAGGCGCCAAAACTGAAGGCTGCAAGACCCTATGAATGAATTTCATACGGAGATATTGATCGTTGGTGCCGGACTTGGTGGCGTCGCGGGCGCGTTGTCCGCGCTGCGCCTTGGCAGGCAGGTTGTGCTGACCGAACAGACCGCCTGGATCGGCGGGCAGTTGACTGCTCAAGCAGTGCCGCCAGATGAAAATCCCTGGATCGACCGCGAGGGCGCCGGCTGTACGGCCAGCTACCGGGCCCTGCGCACCAGGATACGCGACTACTACCGGCGCAACTATCCGCTGCTGCCGGCCGTCCGAGACGAGCGCTGGCTGAACCCGGGGCGCGGGAATGTTAGCCCGCTGTGCATGGAACCTATTATTGGCGAGGCCGTGCTGCGTGAGATGCTCGCGCCGTACATTTCCAGCCGCAAGCTGCTGCTGCTCACCGGCTGCAAACCAACCGCGGCGGAGACGGACGGCGATAGGGTGCGCGCAGTGACTTTTGCTGTCCCGGAGCAGGTCGCTACGGTCACGATCAGCGCTGACTTCATTATCGACGCTACCGAATTGGGTGACCTGCTGGAAATGGCCGGCGTGGAGCACGTGATCGGCGCCGAAAGCCAGGATGTGACCGGCGAACTGCATGCGCTGCCCGGCCCGGCGAATCCCATGGACCAGCAGTCGTTTACCTGGTGTTTTGCCGTGGATTACCTGCCCGGTGAGAACCACACGATAAAGAAACCGGCGGATTATGAGTTTTGGGTCAATTACAGGGCGAGCTTTTGGGCTGACAAGCAGTTGAGCTGGACGACATGTGATCCGGAGACATTGGAGCCGGTGTACCGCCCGATATTCCGCGGACCAACGGACGATGAGCAGGGCGATGATCTGTGGCATTACCGCCGTATCGTGTATCGGCCCTACTATCCCCTGGGGTTTCACGGCAGCGACGTGGTCATCGCTAACTGGCCGCAGATTGATTACTGGCTTGGCCCGCTTGTTGGCGTCTCAGAGGCGGAGCGCGAAAAGCACTTGCTTGGGGCACGGCAGTTGAGTTTGTCGATGATGTATTGGATGCAGACGGAGGCACCGCGCCACGACGGCGGCCAGGGCTATCCCGGCTTGCGCCTGCGGGACGATGTGGTTGGCACTGCTGATGGATTGGCCATGGCGCCCTATATTCGCGAAAGCCGGCGCATTCTGGCCGATTTTACGGTCTTGGAACAGCACGTCGGGGTTGAAGCGCGTGGTGACTTACTTGGCGCGGAGTTGTTTACCGACAGCGTGGGCATCGGCAGTTATCGCATCGACTTGCATCCCAGCGCAACTGGCCGCAACTACGTTGATGTAACCAACTGGCCGTTCCAGATCCCGCTTGGGGCCTTGATCCCGCAGCGCGTCACTAATCTGCTGCCAGGCGGGAAGAATCTCGGCGTGACGCATATAACCAACGGCTGCTATCGTCTACACCCTGTGGAGTGGAATGTAGGCGAAGCCAGTGGGGCACTCGCCGCTTACTGCCTGGCACATGATCTTTTGCCCCGGCAGGTGCGCGGCTCCAGAAGGCTGCTGGAAGATTTTCAGGCGATGCTTGTCGAGGAGCTGGGATTTGAATTGGCCTGGCCCGAGCATCTGCGCCTTACGGCGCGTACCAAGTTTGACAAGCTCGGTATCTGAAGCCGGCTGGCGTTACTGCATGGCGGTCGCATCATAGAAGATATGCTCGCCGCCGCGGCGGGGCATGACAAGGCGGTAGGCGCGGGATAGGGGATAGGCGTCGAATAGCGCGGCTTGGCGGCCGTTGGCGGCGCGCGTTTCGAAAAACATGCGCGAGAAGGGCCACTCTCTGGCGAACCAGGCGATCAGCGTATCCAGCAGGTGGCGTTCCAGGTCACTGGCCAGGAGCGAGCTGCGTATCCAAAAACGGGCCAGGGAGACATCGGGCGCGACGTCTTCCAGGCGGCTGGGATTCGCCGGCGCCAGTTCGTCCAGCGGCCGCAGGTAAACGCAGCCCAGGCAGCGATCGGCTGCCGGGCTGAGCACGGTATAGGTAAATGCCTGGCGCGCCTGGTGCTCGCCCCAATGCCATTGCAAGTCGGCGAGGTTATCGGCGCGCGTGAAACTGTCTACCGGCCACGACGTTCCGCCCCACAGCCGCAGCTGCACGCGGCTCTCCATTACCGCTTCGTAATCGAGCTCTACATGCTCAGGCCGCAGCGCTTCCAGGCGCAGCCGCGCTGTCTCTCGCCCCGCTGGGATAGGGATATTTATAGGAAAATAGCCGCTCATAAATACCGCCAGTAGCATAGGGCAATCGGCGCGAATGATCAATTGCTCACCTGACCAATTGCTCAATTTTGAGTTGATCATTGATCGGTTTCGTAATCTTCTTGTAATCCTCAACACATCTA
>JBJYWX010000285.1:0-4954 GCA_046259695.1 Promineifilaceae bacterium (SeqCode)
CGTGGATATCAACAACAATCTGGCCGAGAAGGACCTGATTATTGTGCCCATGGCCAGCCTGGAGCAGCACGGCCCCCATCTGCCCCTTTACACCGACACGGTGACGGCGGTGGAGATGGCGCGCCGTGTTTCAGAGTTGATCGCCGTGATGCATACCCCGGCGATCTGGATGGGCTACTCGCCGCAGCACATGCACCGCCCGGGCATGGGCAGGGGCACGATTACGATGCGCAGCAGCACTGTGCTGGCTATCATGTACGACACGGCGCGCAGCCTGATTCACCACGGCTTCAACCGCATCATCTTCATGAACGGCCATGGTTCGAATGTTAAGATCGTTGACCCTATCCTGCGCAAACTGCGCTACGAGACTGGGGCGTTGATCGGCTTCGTCAAGCCATACATGGAACGGTATTATGGCATCCTGGACGGCCTGATGGAGAATCCGCCGGAGGAGACCCCCGGCTGGCATGCCAGCGAACTTGAGACGTCCCAGGACCTAGCCTGGAACGAGAAATTCGTGCGCATGGACCGTGCAGAACATACCAAGGCCCACGTACCCGAGTTCCTGCCGCGCACCTTCGCCAAGAAGGACGGCATGCCCGACGTAGAATTTGAAGGCTACACCTATTTCAACTTCCCGATGGATCACCACGAGTTCATCGAAAGCGGCGTCATCGGCAACCCCTTGAGGTCCACGAAAGAAAAGGGTGAAGAAGCGTTCCGCCGCCTTTCCGAACACGTGGCCCGTGGCATCCTGGAGCTGATGAACGTGCCGGTCGAAGTGCACAATCGCGAGTTCATCGACCGCGTCCTGTAGGGCGTGGCCGTTTACAGTGACCCTGGTCCGTCAGGGCCAGAAGCCGGGCTGCTCGGCGGCACCATCGCTGCCGTTTATTTAAGCTGGCCATGTACAGCCGCGCGCTAAGGCGCTGTGGCTGGCTGCTGCTGGCCCTGCTTGCTGCTATGTCGGCCGCCTGCCGGCCCACACCCACGCCCGAAAATTCGTATAGCGGTGCAATACCCGCGGGCGCGGTGGCCCGGCTGGGGAAGGGCAGCGCTGCGGCGCTCACTTTTGGCGCTGAAGGGGCTTTTTACAGCGGCGGCGCGGACGGCCTGCACCGTTACGCGGCGGACGGCCTTGCGCCGCAGTGGGCGACGGCCACGCATGAGCCGGTCAGGACGATTTCCGTCTCCGCGGACGGCGAGCGGCTGCTGGCCGGACTAGATGACGGCACGCTGCTTCTGCTGGATACGACCGATGGCAGTCTGGTCGAACAGTGGCCGGGCTACAATCCCAACGTCCGCATTACCGCCATTGCCTGGCAGCCGGTCGGAGACGAGCATGGCGTGCGCGCCGTGGCTGCTTTCGTCGACGGCAACGCCCTGCTGATCAATGTAGGGGAGGAGGTGCAGACGATTGGCGGGCTGCCGCGGCAGGCAAGCGCTATTTCCGCCCTGACGTTTAATCCCGACGGCCGTATCCTGGCAACGGGCAATAGCGACGGCCTTGTTCACCTCATCGACATAAACGGCCAGCGGCTGGTAGCGACTTTCAACGACCAGGATGCGGGAGGGGCCATAACAGCGCTTGCCTGGTCGCCGCGCGGCGATCAACTCACCGGCGGTGGGCATGATGGGGTGGTGATCGAGTGGGACCTAAACGACATGGCGGCGGCGCAGATCTGGCCGCCGGAGGAGGCCTCGATTGCCTCGCTGGCATACCTCGACGGGGGCGCCCGGCTGGCTTTAGGCACGGAAGAGGGCGTTTTGGAGCAGTGGCGCGTGGGGCAGACTGTCGATGGCGCGCATCTCGAAATCGGGAGGCCGCTGCGCGCCCTGGCCTGGGACGCAAATCAGGGGCGATTCGCCACAGCCACAAGCGATGGAACGGTAGCGGTCTGGTTAATTCCGGAGGATGGCGGCTGGCCGGAGGCGCCGGACGTGACAGTGGCGGGTTACGCGGCTGCCGGAGAGACGTCAGCCGTCGCCGCCTACGACGAAGAGGGTCGTCGCTTGCTGAGCAGCCTGGGGCGGGCAGTGGTTGTCTGGGATGTCAAACGGCAGGCACCGCTGCAGCGTTACGAGGGACACCAGGCGCTGGTCACGACCGCGGCCTGGTCGCCTGATGGCACCCTGGTGGCCAGCGGTGACCGCGACGGCGTCGTCCATGTCTGGAAGGCCAGAGACGGCGCGCTGCAGGCCATCCTCTCTAATCACACGCACGCCGTGGGCGATCTGGCCTGGTCGCCCGACGGCCGCCTGCTGGCGTCCACCGGATCCCTGGCCGATGAACTGATGATCTGGGACGCTAAAGGGGCGCTGCCCCTGGCCCGACTCGGCGGGGATGGAGATGGCCTGTGGGCCGTGGCCTTCTCGCCGGACGGGTCAGAGCTGGCCGCGGGCAGTACGGGCGGCAAGCTGTTCATCTGGCAAACGGCCGATTGGAGCGCGCCCCCTGAGCAGTACCGGCGCCACGAGAGCTGGGTCAGTGACATCGCCTGGGATCAAGAGGGGCGCCGGCTGCTGACCGCTGGCGGTGACAAGCTGGTTTTGCTGTGGGACTTGGAGCACGGTAATTCCAGCCTCCTGGCTGGGCACGATGCGCCGGTGCGCGGCGTGGCATTCAGTCCTGACGAAACGGGCGCCGTTTCGGTGGCGATAGATGGTGAGATTATCTTCTGGGACCTGGATCCCCTGGCAACTGAACCACTGCTGCGCCGCCTCAGCGGTCACAGCGATGGCGTGACAGGCGTGGATTGGGCGGCCGATGGCAAGACGATCGCCACGAGCAGCGAGGACGGCACCGTGGTGATCTGGGACGCGCTGGACAAAACGGTCAAATAAGCGCCTACTGTGGCGGCCGTCCGGCATCCCGCCTATTCTGCTTCATGTTCTAGCATACCACCTGCAGGAACGGGCGCTCGCTCACGCCGCAAGACGTATAGACCGCGATTTCCAAGACCGGATAGTCACCGCCAATCCATTTGATGGCGATGTCTTGCAGGGGCAAGACAAACATCGCCAGTACCAGCAGGCCAATGCCTCTGAGATTGGCGGTGGCATCCGTTTGGGTCTCGTCCGTCATTCCGGTGTTCGCTCCTCTGTGAGCCGGTGTGGTTGGGGCGTACGACTTAACCCAACACGCTGCCGGTGCCAGGTTGGGCCAGGATCCGGCCATCGTCAAAAACCGTTTCGCCGCGCAAGACAACGCGCGCCACGCGCCCGGCGACTTCCATGCCATCGAAAGGCGTCCAGCCGCACTTGCTGTGCATGTCCGCGGCGCGGATCACGCATGGCGCGAGATCCACTTCGACGCGCGTGTCCGCCTGCTGGGGTAAGTTAAACAAGCGTCGCGGATTGTCGACCATCAGGGCGATGACGCGCTCCAAGGTGAGACGATTGTCGGCCACGGCCGTCAGCATCAGCGCCAGCGAAGTCTCCACACCGGGCACGCCGGGCGGGTAGTTCTCGCCCAGTTTTTCGGCAATCGCGTGCGGCGCGTGGTCGGTGGCGATGCAGTCGACCGTGTCGTTAAGATGCTCCCAAAGCGCGGCCACGTCATCCGGCGTGCCCAATATGGGACGCATGTCTCCGAAGGGGCCAAGGCGCTCTGCGTCGCTGCGGTCCAGGAACAGGTGGTGTGGCGTCACCTCGCAGCTTACAGGCAGTCCGGCCATCTTGGCGTCGGCGATAAGCTCAACCTCCTCGCGACGGCTGACGTGGCAAAAATGGACCGGCCGCTGGTAGGTAGCAGACAGGCCGATACCAACGGCCACGCTTTGCTTTTCGGCGTGCATGGCGATCATCTTATTCCGCGGCCAGGCGGTAAAGCAGGCGCGCAGTGTCGGCACATCCTCCACGCGCAGGGGACCAAAAGTGTCGTTCAGGTATATCTTCAGGGCCACAGCCTTTTCGGAAAGCGCCGGCAGATCGGCCGTAAACTCAGGGCTGGCTCCGCCGTAAAGACCTACATCGCAAAGCGCATCTTGCGCGGCCTGGCGGCGCGCCTCGGCCAGTCTCTCGGCCGTGGTCAGCGGCGGCGTCGTATTGGGCATGCCCAGGATCATCGTCACGCCGCCGGCCAGCGCGGCAGCTGTGCCGGTCAGAAAGTCTTCCTTGTGCTCACCGCCGGGCACGCGCAGGTGAGTATGGACGTCGATTAAGCCGGGTAGAGTCAGAGTAGTCATAGTAAAACCGATAGCTATTGGCGAATGATCAACGGTCAATGGCGGTGCGGATGGCGGGGAGGGCGGCTTCGGCCGCGGACTCCCCGGCATCAATAATCTCCTGCGCGCGGTCGAAACCGATGAGCAGGTCGATCGTGGCCTCGAGTCCTGGCCGCAGCAGCACGTCGGGCGGGTGCGCCGCCAGCTTACAGCGCGTCAGGGCGCTGATCATGATGTATTCAATATGCAGCGCTTCTTGCAAGACGTTGGGCAGTGAAGGGGGGTCAATGGCTGCTTCGACTAATGGCTCACCGGGCGTGTTGCGGCTAAAGTCGGGCATCACGTCCACGGCGAGAACGGCTTCCGCGCCCAGACGGTAGGCAATGTCGGTGGGCACGTTATTTAGAATGCCGCCATCAATCAGAACCATGTTGTCCACCTCCACCGGCTGGAAAATACCTGGCACTGAGATAGTTGCTCGCACCGCGTCAACGACCCTGCCCTGATCAAGCAAAACCTCGGTGCCGCTGACCGCATCGACGGCGACCATGGCCAAAGGTAGGTCCAGATCGGCAAAAGTGAGATCAGAACCGATCGTATCCGCGATCAGGTTATAAATACGTTCGCCGCGCACAATACCGCGATAGGAGAGGCTGATATCGATCATACGGCGAATCCCAGACGCGCTGGCATGCACCAGGACCTGCCGCTCGATTTCAGCGGCTGACAGTCCCGCGGCATACAGGGCGCCGATCACGCCGCCCATGCTGGTGCCGGCGATAGCA
>JBJYWX010000286.1:0-5951 GCA_046259695.1 Promineifilaceae bacterium (SeqCode)
CGGTCGAATTATGCGTCGAGCAGTTGAGCAGCTATTTCACCGGCGACACACCGTGCAGCGACCAACCCTTTGTACGTTCTTCGACAACCGGTGCCAATGGGGCGTTCTTCTTTGACGATTTGCCGCCGGGCTTTTATGTTTTAACCGTCGAAACGGCCGACGGCTGGGCCCAGTTGACAAACGACCTGGGCCTGGGCAGTGAACGCGTGCCGGTGAACGCCGGTGTAGATACCGGACTGGGTGAATTAACGGTTACGGAGCAGGAATAGGGCGACTGGCTACTGTGAACTCTGAGCGACACCTGAGCCGTCGAGGGACAGCTCCTGTTCCGCGGGCTGCGGGCCAACGACGGTCTCGCGCGTGAAGAGCCCAAGCAGGCCGGTATCGCTCAGGGCGGCAATGCTGACCCCGTACGCTGTGTTAGGATCGTAGCCTGTCAGCACGACGTTGCCCGCCTTTTCAGCGCGCACGAAGCGGAACGGTTCGTAGGTGGAGGATGTGAGCGGGCGGAACGAAATGGCATAGCCGGCTACACCGGGCTCAACCGGCCAGGTGAGCAGGAAGGTCCCCGGTTCGCCCATCGGAACGATGGTCGGCTGCACCGGCGGCGGCGGCGCACCCGCAGCATTGGCCAGAAAAGCAACATTTAGCTGGACCATTTTCTGGTGGTAAGCGTAATCGATCAAGCTCCAGGTGTCACGCATGGAATTGAGAAGATCGGGATCTTCTTCCGATTCCATGACGCGCACGGCGCCCATGCCCAACTGCACAAATTCACGGTGATCTCCCCAACGACCCTCGCGGTCGAGGGCGTCAAGCATGACCACCGGGAAAGTGGGCAAATAGTGGCCGGCGATATATTCATAAAAACGGCCGACTTCCCCAGATGGGGACGCGCGCAGGTCCTGGGCAAATAGGCGAGCCATTTGCGGAATGCCCAGGCGGCCGCCCACGGCATCGTAATTAACAACGCCGAGAACGTTCAAGTTGTCTAGAAAGGCATTTTGCGCAAAGTGACGTGAGCCGAACGTGCCCTGCTCTTCCGCCGCCATGGCGATGAACATAATTGTCTGGTTCCATTCGCGCGAGCTCATGATGCGCGCCGTTTCTAGCAGCAAGGCAACGCCGGAGGCATTGTCATTGGCGCCGCTCGCCCGGCTGAAGCCGTCCATATCACTGGCGGGACGGTTGTCATAGTGGGCCGTGACAATGATCACGCCATTGCCAGGTCCGGTGCCGGGCAGCGTGGCCACAACATTGCTCTGCTCCGCTGTCTCCCCCTGATAGCTCAGGACAAAATCGTCATAGGCCACCTGTAGGCGGCCGTTGCCCACACGCTGGAATTCTTCAAAGATCCAGCTTCGCGCCGCGCCAATACCAAATCCTTCACGGTCGATGGGGCTGAAAGAATTGCGCGTGCCAAAATTCTCGAGGGTCTGAACATAGGCCATCAACTGCTGCTGCGAAACAGCGTTCACGAGATTAGCCACATCTGGATCGATGGCGGGAACAATATCGCTGACCGGATCAGTGACCGCGTCGGCCGGGATACCGGCTATTTCCGGCAGCGGCGGCGCTGTCGGGATAGGGGTAGGAATAACCGGCTGCGGCGGCTCCTGGAGCAAACTGCAGCCGGCCAGCAAAAGCAGGCCAAGGAAGAAAACAAGAAATGGCGTGCGTCGTCTCAACTGGCTTCCCTTCGTGATCTGACTAGCTGTTGACGATTCGAATCGTCACTGCACATTATCTTAAAACACCCGGCGAGTGATAGGCGTTCTTATTATAACAGGAATTAGCGCTCTTACCGTAAAAAGGGCAGAAAAAAGCGCCGGTCCCCAGCAGGTGAGACCGGCGCCACTACTCACTTAGAGCGCAGGAGCCAACCCGCCGCACCTGACATCACATCAGTCGGCGGTCGTCTCCACGAGCAGCTCTATCTCATCAACCAGCTCTTCTACAGTTGTGGGATCGATAAATTCCTCAACAAGCCGGCGCGCCACATCATCCGTGAACTGCTGCGGCGGCGATTTCATGAAGTAGGAAGATGGGCCCACCAAAGGACCCGCCAGGCCCCGATCGAGACCTATCTTGGCGCAGCGCAGGGCATCAATGATCACGCCGGCCGAATTAGGGGAGTCCCAAACTTCCAGCTTTAACTCCATCTGCAGGGGCACATTGCCAAACGCGCGACCTTCCATGCGAATGTGGCACCACTTGCGATCGGTGAGCCAGGGCACGTAGTCGCTTGGGCCGACGTGGACGTTTTCATCACCTAAATCATAGGGGAGCTGGCTGGTAACCGCATTCGTCTTGGAAATCTTCTTGGACTCCAGGCGCTCGCGTTCGAGCATGTTGTAGAAGTCCATGTTGCCGCCGAAATTGAGCTGGTAGGTACGGTCAAGATGCACGCCGCGATCCTTGAACAGGTTCGTCAGAACGCGGTGGGTAATGGTTGCTCCGACCTGGCTTTTGACATCGTCGCCCACAATGGGCAGGCCACGCTCGCGAAAACGTTCGCCCCAATATTCAGAGCTGGCAATAAAAACCGGAATGCCGTTCACGAAAGCACAACCAGCATCCAGCGCCTGCTCGACATACCACTTCGTGGCCATTTCCGAACCAACGGGCATGAAATTGATTACCACATCCGTGCGCGTGTCTTTCAAAATCTGGACGATGTTGTCCGTGGGGCCCGGCGCCTTTTTCACTTCCATCTGCAAATATTTACCAAGCCCATCATGGGTCATTCCGCGATAGACCGGCACATTCATATAGGGCACATCTGCAAACTTGATCGTGTTGTTGGGGTGCGCCCATATTGCTTCGCTCAAATCCTTGCCAACTTTGCCTTCTACCACATCGAAGGCAGCCGTGAATTCAATGTCACGCACATGATAACCGCCTACTGTAGCATGCATGAGGCCTGGGATTTCCTCGTTGTCGGCCGCGTCTCTGTAGTAGTGCACGCCCTGCACCAGCGCACTGGCACAATTGCCGACACCGACAATAGCCACGCGTACCTTTCCGTCTTTCTTCTTACTTGCCATGAATCAACTAACTCCTCAATTTACGGGAAAATGCCGGCACGTTGGCCGACCATCGGTAAGTATAACGTAATTCTGCATCATTTCACGGCTTGCTCACGATTGCCTGCGGCTCTGCGCGGCCCACCATGCTGACACGAGCGCCAGTATAGCAGCCGTAAATATGAACAATATTAGACCAATCCGAAAACTGGCCGGGACAAACTCAAAGACGACCTCATGCGGCCCTGCGGGCAAATAAACGGCGCGGAAAAGGCCGTTGGCCTGGTAGATTGGTACCGGACGGCCATCTACAGTCGCCTGCCAGCCAGGATAGAGAGCATCGCTGACGATCAGCATGGTGGGCCCGGCGCTCTCTGTCATGATGACTACCCGCTCCGTATCGTAGTCGATAAGCATTGCCTGGCCAGCCGCCGCTGCCGGCCCTACTTCCGGCGGGATATCGACCCGCGCCGGGGCGACTAACACCGCCATTTCGCGAGCTTCGAACCCGGCTTCCTGCAGCAAGCGCAGCGCCTCCGTCTCATCAGCCGCCCACTGCCACTTTCCCACCAGATAGGCCCGCGGCAGCACGTCCTGGTTCTCGTAAACCTTGACGTCCCCGGAGTAGATGAGGCGGTAGTTGCCCGGTGTCAAAGTCAAGAACGCGCCGTCGCGGTTGTCCACCAGCGCCGCTCCTTCAAGCACACAGGGCTGTTCCGCGGGGCAAGCCCCCACTGTCGCTTCGGAAATGATCGCCGGTGCGGGGAACGCGAAACGATAGAGGCCATCTCCTGCAGCATCCGGCAGCAGGTCCCAACGATCTCCGGCGGATGTTTCGAGCATAACCACGCCTGGTTGGGCTGAGGCCAGCAGCCGCAGCTCAGTCGCTTCAAAAGGCGGCAGGTAGCCGGCCAACATCGTCTCGTCGCCTGCCAGGGTAAGCGGATGCTGGCGATCGTAGTAGACACCGTCGCGCCACAGGTCGCCGGTCTTATCAGTAACCACGTAGCGGGTATTAAAGAGGTCGAGCCACTGCGGCGCGGGAACGGCATCCAGGTATTCGCGTAGACGGCCGTCCGTTGGCACCTGGCCATCCGTAAGTAAGGCACTCATTAGCGCGCTGTAGGCTCGCAGCGGCAGGATGCCTCCATCGAAACCATCCACGGAAGCAAGGCCGTAGATCATGGGCAGATTCGGGGCGATGATCTCTTTCTGCTTGATAGCGACGACGTAATCATAGATCGCTTCAGGCGGAAGCTGCGCGGCATAAATCGAGTCGATTTCTGCCAGATCGCCGGGATCAAAGAAGATATCGCTGAGGCTGAGCAGCCGGCCGGGAGGGTCGCCGCCCGCGGCGATGAGGCTGCTGGCGGCGGGTCGCAGGTCAAAAAAGGCCTCCGGCGTAGTCAGGTTATTATATGGCAGCGAGCGCGAAGCCAAGAAGGCCGCGGCAGCAGCAATCACGAGCAGCGCCGGTACCAGGCGCCTGGAAATGCCGCTGCTGCTGAAAGAGAACCAGGCAACCAGCGCCAGGACCAGCCCCACCTCGATGGCCCATGCACTTACGGTGAGTGCGGTCGGCCGTTCATAGGGCGCTTCCGTGCCGGCCGGAAGCCATGGCTGTACGTAGGCGGCGGCGAAGCCCCAGACGGCCAACAGGAGCACTACTACCAAGAAGGCCAGCAGCGGCGCTTTGACAGCCTGCCAGAGGCGCTTACCCGGATCGTCACTGTCGCTGTCACGCAGAAAGCGTTCCAGGAGCTGCCAGCCAAAACCGGCCAGCAGCGCGACGCCTAAGGCGTAGAGCACCAACCAGCGCGCCGGGGCGCGGAAGAGGTTGAAGCCGGGCAGCCGGGCCAGCAGCCAGTAGAGGGGATTGTAGGCGCCAAGGGCCAGGAACAGCCCGCTGCCGGCCAATGCCACGGCGGGCAGAACGCCTTTCCACCGCCGCCACTGCCAAGCGCCGACAAAAGCCAGGGCAAGAACAGTCAAGGGTACAAAGGCAACGTATTCGCTGAAGAGCGATTGGCCATAAGTGGGAAGCAGCGAACGCGCCAGTGCGTGCAGCGGCAAAGAAAAAGACAGCACCTCGTTAGGCGGCAGGCCGCCCTGACGCCCGGAATACTGGGCCAGCTCCATCGTCGGCAGCAGTTGGACGGACGCCAGACCGAAGGCGACCAGGACGCCTGCTGCCAACACGCCGAGCGGCGCGGCTTGCTGAACCGGGGGCAAGGCGCCTGGCTGCAAATAGCGCTGTCCGATCCAACTCGCCGCGAGCCAGATCAGTAGGGCGACGCCGGAAATGAACACCGTCTGCGTGTGACCAGCGAGAAGCTGCAGGGCAAACAGCACGCCGATTAGCACGGCCGGCGGCCACCACGTGCGGCGCTGCTCAGGGCGTACTCTGGTGATGGCTAACAGCAGCCAGGGCAGCCAGGCAAGGCCCTGCACCTGGTTGATATGCTCAACCTGTGCGCTGAAGTAACCGCCAAGGGCGAACGAAGCCGCGGCGACCAGGGCGGCCGTTGTACCCAACTCCAGTTGGCGCCTGCCCAACATGTAGACGCCAATCGACGCTATCAGCAGGTGCAGGAGAATCGAGGCGCTGACCGCGTAGGGCGTTTCAAGCAAAAGCCATACCGGCCAGTTCGGCGGATAGAAAAAGCCGGCCTGGCTGTTGGCAAGCAGCGGCGCGCCCATGAAGATGGCGGGATTCCAGAAGGGAATGCGCGCCGCGCCCAGCGCGCCGGCCGCGCTATGCCAATAAGGGTAAAAATAAAGAAAGGTGTCACCGCGCCCCAATATGAGGTTGGTGAAGGCCATCTTGTTGAAGAAAAGCGCTATCAACCCTGCCAGGACGGCGATGGGCAGGAGCCAAACGAGGGAAAATCGCCGAGTTAGCCCAGCCATGAAATGCCTTCACTC
>JBJYWX010000287.1:0-1814 GCA_046259695.1 Promineifilaceae bacterium (SeqCode)
GTAGCTCACTTCTTTAAACAATGTCGTCATAGAATCAATATCTCCTAGTTATACGGGGTCACACAAAGGAAATAATAAAAAAACTCTGTGTATCTCTGTGTCCTTTCTCTCATCCCGGCTCCTCGCTTTGTTCCAGCAGGGCGGGCAGGTTGTAATTAACGCTGGTGACGTGGAAGTCGGGTTCGCGTTGGAAGGGGGCGCTGACGTAGTGCGGCTCGGCGGCACGGCCGTTTTCCACCTCCACCAGGGCCAGGATAAACTGCTTAGGCGTGTTGATACAGCACATGATCTCGCCCTTGGTCACGGTCACCGTCTGCGCACCGGGGCGGCGGCCTTTGACTTCGATGAAGCGCATATGGCCGGAATCAGGGTCGTGGCTCTCGATATCGTAGCCCAGCTTTTCGGCGCTGACATCGCGCGGGTGATTGCCCAGGGCGATTTCCGTCTGCCGGACGGCTTGCATCGCCGCCTGCTCGGTGATACGCGTATCGATCAGCTCGCGCAGTTCGTTCTCGTCTCGCAGCAGGCCGATGGGCACGATCAGGGCCCCGCCGATAACCACGGGCGGGTCGGCGGCGATCTGCTTTTCCAGGGCGAGCTGATCCATGCGCGCCCGGCGGCGGCGTTCCAGATCGTCAGCTCTGCGCTGGGCCAGGTCAGCATTCAAACGGGCATTGGGTTTGCCTTCCTCAGTCTGGCGGCGGTAGCCGCGCGCCTGGCGATCCCAATAATTAATTTCAGCGGTGAGGCGCTTCTGCACGGCGCGCTCCGTCTTTTCGATCAGCTCTTCACGGCGGCGTCGCACGCGCTCAAGATGGCGCGGCGTCAGTTCCAAAATGGCGTGGTCCTGGGCCTGAGCTGCCGCCTCCGCGCCGCTGTTTACGGCTCCGGCCACGCCGGCGATCTTACCCGCTTCCTCTCCGGCCAGGGGACGGTAGTTGAGATAGGGCGCAAAACCACCCGAGATGATGGCGCCACGGCCATCGATCTCCACAAAATGCACTTCCTGGGAGATGACGTGCTGAGCGGCGTCGCGGATACGCTGTTCCAGGAAAAACAAGGTGCGCGGCTCGCGGCCGGGATCGGTCTCATCGACGAGAATGGCGCCGCTGTTGAGCAGGCCGCGGTACTGCTCGAGGACCAGGTCGACGACGGAGTCAAGCAGGGGGTGGCCGGGGCATAGGAAAGCGGCCAGGACCTGGCCTTTGGCACTGATCAGGTTTTTGTCAAAGGTGACGCGCTCGTACTGTCGCTGCACGGGCAAGGCCGTGCCCATTGCCTGGGCGCGGTCGCGGATCAGGGCGGGAACGTGGCTGATGCGGAAACGCCCTTTTTCGCGCTCGCTAATTGTGCCACCCAATTTCTTGAAAGCTTCCAGGAAAAAGGCCTGAACATGGTGCGGCTGTAGGCGCAGGGCTTGGAAGCGCTCCATATCGGCGCGAATCTCTTCGATCTGGCTGAGGTCCATGCTGTCGGCGGCCAGAGACTGCGCCTGCAGCAGTTTGCGGACGTGCTCGCGGTCGAGGGCGTTGTCCACGGCCTGCTCCAGGTAGGTGCGTCTTTCAGGATGCTCGCCATATAAAATGGCCTCCATCAGCAGCCGTCGCAAGGGCACCTCGGTGAAGAGATCGCCGAGGATGTCAAAGACCTGGCCGTTAAGAGCCTTGCTCTCCGTCTCCAGCTTGCGCAGCAGGCGCTCGTAGACATAGCCTTCGCGCGTCTCGCCAGCGACGAGGTTCCAAAGGTGGCAGACCTCCTCCTGGCCGATGCGGTGAATACGGCCGAAGCGCTGCTCCAGGCGGTTGGGGTTCCAG
>JBJYWX010000288.1:0-3883 GCA_046259695.1 Promineifilaceae bacterium (SeqCode)
TTACGGATTTGTCATGAGCAGCCATGCGTCTGTAATCCCCAATGACGAGAGCGCTGATTCAAGGGCCTGGCAGCTCTGGGGACTATTCAGGCAGGAACTACTCTATATCTGTTGGGCGCTAATGGAAGTCGCGCTTCTGGCTCCTTTTGCCATATTCGTCCTGCGCTGGGCCCAATTCTGGAACGCCGGTCAGTTAACCCTATGGCTTTTCTTCCTCATGCTGCTGCCCTTCAACCTTGTTAGATTGCTCAGCACGTTGGAACAACCTCCCGCGGTCCAGAAGCGCGTCGTTTTTATTGCTTTGCTCCTTGCTTTATTTATCTCCTGGCGGGCATTGCTTTATGGTCCTCGCCCATTGAGCGATATGAGCTGGTTAGGCGAGTTCTACAGCCATCTGGGAGATTTGGGCAATCCACTATGGGGCCGCGATCTCTCGCTGTTTCTACTCGGTATTCTGGCCTGGTGGCGAGGGCTGCGCCTGGCGCAGCTTGCCCCTGACATTTACCGCGCCGGTTTTCGTTTGCGCATTGGCGTCCTGCTCTTGGCCCTGCTCGGCTTGCTGCTTTATGAAACAGGCAACCTTTGGGGCGCCACGCCGTTTGTCCTGCTCTTCTTCCTGGCGGGTCTCACGACCCTTGCCCTCATCCGCGCTGAACAAATAGAGCGTGAACATTCTGGTTTTTCATCGGGCATGACCCCAGGCTGGGTTGCGATCATCGTTTTGACAAGTCTGCTAACCGTCATGACCGCCGGACTATTCGCCGCCATTCTGAGCGGCGAAGCCGCCATAGTTTTGTCCGGATGGTTGGCACCACTTTGGAAAGCACTGTGGGCGCTCCTGGCGGTAGCTCTTTCGACCATTATTTTTCTGCTCTCACCCTTATTCTTGCTGTTGAATGTGATAGTGACGCTCCTTGCGAATCTGTTCGAGGGTATTTTCGCTGCGGCAAACATAACGCTGCAAAACGAACAGGTGCAGAACGTCAATGTACTGGAGTCGTTCAACGAATTGCTGAGCCAAAATGAGGCGGATTCCCTAACCCTGCCACCTGAAATGCTGCGCCTATTGACCATCGTGATCATGTTGTTGGTGGCGCTGGCGATCGTTTACTTCTTGACGCGTGCCTTTCGCCAACCGCAAACGGCTGCCTCACCGAGCACCATTATCGGCGAACAGGCGATATACGACCGGGGACCGAAGGGCCTGGGCGAAAGAATCCTGCGCCGTCTTGGCATAATGCGACGATGGCGCGCGGCCGCCTCAATTCGCCGCATCTACGTTGGCATGTGCGAAGCCGCTGCCGACGCCGGTTACGGGCGTGACCATGCGCAAACGCCTTATGAATATCTTCAGACTCTAGGCGAAATGTGGCCCGAAAACACGGCCGACTGCCGGCTCATTACTGATGCCTACGTTCGCGTGCGCTACGGTGAAGTACCTGAATCAAGCGAAGAGCTTTCGGCCATCCGTGCCGCCTGGCAGCGCCTCCTCGCCCGGCTTGCTTAGAATGGCGCAGTTCCCAGTTTACCCAAGTTTTAGGGTGTTTGACAGGCTTGCCCTGGCTATGCTATTATCCACCCGTTCCTGAGGGATAGTTGGAGCATCGTATGAGGTTAAGTTGCGAAAGGTGCTTTCGCAGACATATCTGATTAGATTTTTCGTGGGGCACGTCACCCGAAGTGACGTGCCCCACTCTCTTTTAATGGTAGTTTATCTATGGGAGTGCAGCAATGACCAAGTTCGTATTTTTCACCGGTGGCGTCCTGAGCTCTGTTGGAAAAGGTGTAACCGCGGCCGCCCTTGGACGCCTCCTCAAAGCGCGGGGCTTCACCGTTATGGCCCAGAAGCTGGACCCCTATATCAACGTCGATCCAGGCACCATGTCGCCTTACCAACATGGGGAAGTTTTTGTAACCGAGGATGGGGCGGAA
Source organism: Promineifilaceae bacterium (SeqCode) (assembly GCA_046259695.1). GTDB lineage: Bacteria > Chloroflexota > Anaerolineae > Promineifilales > Promineifilaceae > JAACFF01. The sequence goes on from JBJYWX010000288.1 coordinate 1,933, forward strand.
ACCGATCTCGACCTGGGCCACTACGAGCGCTTTATTGATATCAACCTGAATCAAGCCTCCAATATTACCACCGGGCGCGTATACGCCGAAGTGATCGCCCGTGAACGGCGCGGTGATTATCTGGGCGGCACAATCCAGGTCATCCCGCATATTACCAACGAGATCAAGCGTGGCATTCATCTTGTCGCCGAAAAGAGTAATCCCGACGTTGTCCTAGTGGAGGTTGGGGGAACCGTGGGCGACATTGAAAGTCTACCCTTCCTGGAGGCGCTGCGGCAGATGCGCTCCGACGTCGGCCGTAAAAACACGCTCTATGTGCACGTCACTTTCCTACCATACGTTGGCGCCAGTAAAGAACTAAAAACGAAACCGACGCAGCACAGCGTGCGCGAACTGCGCGGCATCGGTATTCAGCCGGACGTCATCATTGCTCGTGCGGATCACCCGATCCCGCAAGAACATATCAACAAGATATCTCTCTTCTGTGATGTCAAGCAAAGGGCCGTTATCCCTGCTATAACCAGTGATATTCTTTATAACATCCCTCTTTTGTTAGCGGAAACTGGATTGGACGAATATGTTGTAGAGCGTCTCAAGCTTGAGCCACGCCAGGAACCTGATCTGAGTGGCTGGCAATCTATGATTGCCGATTTCCGCCGTTCGAAGCCTGTGATTCGTATCGGCATCGTCGGCAAGTATGTCGAGCTCCACGACGCCTATATGAGTGTGCGCGAAGCCCTTTACCATGCAGGTGTAAACAACAACCGCGACGTGCAAATCGAATGGATCCACTCTGGCGATCTGGAAAAACACAAATCTTGGGAAAAGTTTGAGGGACTCGATGGCGTCGTGGTCCCGGGAGGTTTCGGTGAGCGCGGGGTAGAGGGAAAAATCGCCGCAGCCCGCTGGGCGCGCGAAAACAAGGTTCCCTACCTCGGCCTCTGTCTCGGCATGCAGGTAATGTGCATCGAATTTGCCCGGCATGTCCTTGGCAGCGACGAACCGAACAGCACGGAGTTCGATTCGCAGACAGAGCACCCGGTAATCAGCCTAATGCCCGACCAGCATGACCTTGCCGATATGGGCGGTACCATGCGCTTGGGCGCCTATCCGTGCGATCTGGTGCCGGGAACACAGGCAGCGGAGGCTTATGGGCAAACCACCATCTCCGAGAGGCACCGCCACCGCTGGGAATTTAACAACAGCTACCGCGAAATGTTGGAGAAGGAGGGCCTGGTTTATAGTGGGCTCTCACCAAACGGCCGCCTGGTAGAAATAGCAGAACTGCGCGATCATCCCTTTATGCTGGGCAGCCAGTTCCATCCTGAGTTCAAGAGCCGGCCCAACAAACCGCATCCCTTGTTCAAAGCCTTTCTCGCTGCGGCCGTAGCTCATCAGGAAGAGCAGCAGCAAGCCGCTGATAGCCTGGCTGAACAAGTCAACGAAATGGAGCTCTGAGCCCACTGGCCTGCCGATTTTGGAAGCTACATGGGACCCGCGCCACAGTGGCGCAGCGTCGCTATGACCTGCTCCGCTTGCGGCTCATTGGTAATGAAGACGTCGCCAATTTCATGTGGTAGGACGAAGCGCAGGCTGCCGGTCAGTTTCTTCTTGTCCGACCACATCGCGTCGTAGATCGACTCCGCTCCGAGCCGCGGCGGAATCTGGGTCGGAAGCTCAACGCCGGCCAGCGCCTCCGCCACCCGCCTTTCCAGGGATGGGCTGCATGCTCCGAGTTCGGCCGACAGGTGGCACGCGGCAACCAGGCCCATGGCCACGGCTTCCCCATGGCGTATTTCGTAGCGACTCACCCGTTCTATGGCGTGGCCAAACGTGTGCCCCAGGTTTAACCACGCGCGCTGTCCCTTCTCGTATGGGTCATTCTCAACAATATTCCGTTTCACTTCAACTGACTTACCCACGATTGCCGACAGCAGCAATTGATTTAAGG
>JBJYWX010000289.1:0-32617 GCA_046259695.1 Promineifilaceae bacterium (SeqCode)
TACTGGCCTACCGGAAGCGATGATATAGGCCTCACCAGGCGCGCCGCTTTGGGCGAGGTCGATGTACGCGCGGACAACATCGCGCACGTCGGTGAAATCGCGCTGGGCGTCGAGATTGCCGACCCTAATTTGGGGCTCTCGCTGGCCCAGCTTAATCGCCGCGAGCTGCGAGGCGAAATCGGGGACAACAAATCCCAATGTTTGGCGCGGGCCTATATGGTTGAACGGGCGCGCTTCAATAATAGGGAGCTGGTAGCGCTGCCAATAGAGGTCTACGAACTGGCCGGCCGCCTGCTTGCTAATTCCATAAGGATGGCGCGGCTGCGGAGGGGTCGACTCGTCCAGAGGCAGCATCTCCTGCGTAATGGGGCCATAGATCTCGGCGCTGGTGACGACTACGACGCGCGGCCGGCCGTAGGCAACAGCCGCCTGCAGCAGGTTGGCCGTTCCGCCGGCGTTAATCGCCATGGTGCGGGCCGGGTCCTGCCAGCTGGCGCCCGGCGAAGCCTGTCCGGCCAAATGGTATATGACGTCCGGACTGGCGGCGGCAACGATCTCCTTCAGTCGGTCGGGCTGCAGTAGATTACCGGGGACCACCGTTAGCCCCGGGTCAGCCGGGAGCTCCTGGTGGCTGCTGCTCTCGTGTACCAGGGCGTGCAGTTCGTGTCCTTCGGTAAGTAGTTTGTCGACCAGATGGGAACCGGCGAAACCGGTGCCGCCGGTGATGAAGACGCGCATGAATATTCCTCTTTTGGCAGTCTATGGCGATGATTATAGACGATAAGGCAGGCCGCTACGAACAGCTTGTTGACTATGAGACGGGTAGCCCAGCTATGTGACGGCCGTATAATGGCGTTCTGAGGCTGGAGCTTCAGTTCAGGCAATCAATTTCGTGATTGAAGAAGAGTTTGGTACCCCTACGAAGATATGGCCGCTGGGCGGCACTGTCGCATGGACGCGCATCCTGGTTCGCGCGCTGCTCTTCTTGATCCTACTTCGCCTTCTCCTGCCGGCGCCCGACCTGGTGACGATCGGGCCCCGGCAAGAAGTTCGGACGGCGCATCCCCTACTGGGTGTGCATACGCGCCTGACGGATGAGGTCGAGGAGTGGAAGATCAAACGCACCCTGGAACTGGTACGTGAAATGGGTGCACCCTGGATCGTGGAGTTCTTCCCCTGGGCCTATTACCAGGGTTCTGATGGTGACATAGCCTGGCAACACCCTGACCAGGTGGTTAATCATGCGTACGCCCAGGGTCTGACCGTTATTGCCCGCCTTGGTCTGACACCTGATTGGGCCCGGCCTCCCGACACACCGCTTACTTACCTTGATGAAGATGCCTATCATGATTTTGCGGCATTCGCCGCTGCCTTCGCCGAACGGTACAAAGGCAAGGTTGATTATCTGGTGATTGGCAACGAACCGAACTTAAGCTATGAATGGGGCTACAGGCCAACAACGGCCGAGGATTATGTGAACTTGCTGCGGGTGGTATATCCAGCGATCAAAGAGGCGAACCCGGAGATGCAGGTACTGGCCGGCGCGCTGGCGCCGACGCTGGAGCCGGAAGGATCGCCATGGGGGCTGAATGACCTGCAGTATTTACGGCAGATGTACGAAGCGGGCGCGGCTGACTACTTCGACGGGCTGGCAGTGCATGCCTACGGGCTGACATTCCCAGCGCTGGCAGAACCTGATCCGCAGGTTCTCAACTTCCGGCGCATCGAATTGGTTCGCCAGGTCATGGTGGAAGCGGGCGATGAAGGAACACCCATCTTTATCACGGAAACGGGTTGGAATGACCACCCGCGTTGGACGATGGGGGTGTCGCCAGGACAGCGCATCGAATACACGCTCGAGGCGCTGCAATATGCTGAGGAAAACTGGCCCTTTGTGGAAGTTCTGGCCATTTGGGCCTTTCGTTATCCGGCACCGACCAAGAGTTATATGGATTATTTCACGTTGGTAACGCCGGAGTTTGTGGCGAAACCGATCTATGAGGCGCTGCGCGACTATGCTGCTAATAAGCTGGACGGATAGTCCGAAACCGCGCGCCTACCGAAGCAGCGCGCCGCACGGTCGAACGCTGCCGCGGCGCCACAGCGTGATCGCGTTAGTTTTAATTACCTTGGGGCTGCTCACCGGCTGCCGGCAGGATGAGGGCGCGTGGCCGCGTATTGAACGGGAAGGCGTGCTGCGCGTAGGATTGGATCCCACCTTCCCGCCATTCGAAGTAACTGACGAAACGGGTATTTCCGGTTTTGATGTCGATCTGGCCACATCCCTGGCGGAAGAAATGGGCCTGCAGGCCGAATTTGTCTATTTCGGCTACGATGGGCTGTACGACGCTCTATCAACAGAGCAGGTAGACGTGCTGATTTCGGCCCTGGTCATTGCGCCGGAGCGGATGCGCGACTTTGCCTATAGTGAGCCCTATTTTAACGCAGGGGAAATCCTGGTCCGTCCGTCGGCGCTGGGCGGTAGTCTGGATGCCATGGCCGATCTGGCCGGGCGGCGGCTGGCTGTGGAATTGGGCGCGCAGGGTCACGTTCAAGCAATGGAGTGGGCAAAGCGCCTGCCGGATATGGAGATTCTGCCGCTTGGCAGCGCAACCGAGGCGCTTGATGCCGTGGCGGATGGGGATGCCGATGCCGCGCTGGTCGACGGCGTGAGCGGGCGTCTTTTTTTGGGGCAAAGAGGAGACAAGGTGCTGGCGCGCGCACCTGAGCCGGTAACGGTGGAACCCTATGCCATGGTCGTCCGTATAGGAGATGAAACGCTATTGGAGCATTTGAACGACGCCCTGGCGGCGCTGCAGGCTGATGGCCGGCTTGAGAATTTGGCGGCTCGTTGGCTCGACGGGTGATCTTCACTTCATTTTTGCCGGGGTTCGATTTATAATCTATCTGATGGCTAGTTGGGTTCGTTAAGTTAGGAACAGACATGAAGCAGCATCGCACAAGAGCTACGGCCCTGACCATTTCCTTGTTAATTGCCCTCCTTCTGGTTACCCAGATCGCTTCTGCCCAGACGAAAAGTTTTCGCTGGGCAGATTGGCACAGCGACATTACGCTGTTGGAAAATGGGGACATGGAGGTGGTGGAAAGGCAAACGCTTAACTTTTCCGGAGAACCTTTCACTTTCGGCTATCGTTCCATCCGCACCGGCGTTGATGGTGCTAATGACGGGATTACGAACATTTCAGTCAGCGAAAACGGGCAAGTTTATCAGGAGAGCGGCAGCGGTCAGCCAGGTACCTTTAAAGTCAGCAACAATGGCGGCGAGGTACGCGTCGATTGGTACTTCGCGCCGGCGCTGGGTGAACATTCCTATACCTTCCGCTATACGGTGAAAGGCGGCGTTCAGGTGGGAACGGCCGAGGAGGGTGATGGTGACCAGATCTTCTGGTCGGTTATTCCCGATGACCATCCCAGCGGCGTAATTGACCGCTACAGCGCGACGATCACGCTGCCCGAAGGCGTCTACCCGCAGCAATATTACGGCACGCAAGATTACCTGGTAGAGGCCTATAATAACGATCAGGTAGATCCCGACGCGTCGATTGAAGTCAGCAAAGATGCCCGCGTCATCACGTATGCTTCGGAACAGCCACTGCTGCCTGGAGAATCATTTGATGTGCGGGTGCAGTTTCCGCATGGCTTGCTAGACATTCCGCTGCCGCAGTGGCAGCAGCAGCTGCAGCGCGCCGATGCGCTTGGCACTGGTTTTCTTGCCCTTGCCCTCTTGCTTGTCGTTGGCGGGCCCCTGGCGGTTCTGGCCTGGTGGTATATGCGTGGGCGCGATCCGCAGCTCCCTGTCGTCGTGCCAGAATATATTAACGCACCGCCAGATGATTTGCCGCCGGCGGTTGTGGGCACTTTACAGGATGAGCGCGTGGACATGGAAGATATTGTTTCCACCCTGCTTGATCTGGCTCATCGTGGCTACGTAACGATGACTGAGAGTAAGAGTGACTTTATTTTTGCGCGGACGGACAAGGCGACCGCTAGTTTGCGCCCTTATGAGCAGAGTCTTTACAAGGACATATTCGGGGGCAGCGAAGAACGTACGCTAAGCAGTATGCGTTACAAGTTCGCCGACAACTTGCCTGGCCTGCGCAAACAGATTTACCAGGAATTGGTTAGCGAGGGTCTTGTCGAGCGTTCGCCGAGCTCAGTTCGCCAGAGCTACGGCTGTTTCTCCGGGGTAATCTTTGCGCTCGCCGTTGGCTCGTTCTTTTTGCTAACGACCTTGTTTGGCGGCATGGTGCCGACCTTAATCTGCGTGCCGCTGGCGCTTGGCGTTACCGGATTGGCCATGGTCTTTGCTTCGCGTCATATGCCGCAGAAGACGGCAAAAGGCAGTGAAGCGGCCGCCAAATGGAATGCTTTTAAGCAGTATCTCAAGGATATTGAGAAGTTCCGCGATCTTGAAGAAAGCAGTGCCATTTTTGAGGAGTACCTGGCGTACGCCACAGCTTTTGGCATCGAGAAATCGTGGATACATAAGTTCTCAACCACATCTTCAGCGCCAATGCCTACCTGGTATATGCCTTACCCGGTTTATGTGGGGGGGCATGGTGGCGGCTGGCCGGCGAGCAGCGGGAGCGGCGGCGGAACTGGTTCGGGCAGTATGCCACGGCCGAGTTTGGAGGGTATGTCCGGCGGGTTGACCGGTGGATTGGCCGCCATGTCCGTCGGACTCACGCGCATGCTTAACAACACCTCCACCATTATGAAGAGCACCCCGCCGCCAAAATCGGGCTCAAGCGGCGGCGGCTTCTCTGGCGGCTTCAGCGGCGGTTTCTCCGGAGGGGGTTTCTCCGGCGGTGGCGGCAGCGCAGGATTTGGATAAGGCGCCTGCGCCAGGCTGTGGAGAGATAGACACCCTATCTCACGGCCAGGCTGGCTGCGCTTGCCACCTGCTACTTGCCCCTTGCCATTTGCCGCCCGCAACTTGAACTAGGAAGGGATTTATGGGCAGAACAATCGGAATCATTCTTTTAATTGGCGGGACGATCGTGGCGCTTGTCCTGGGATTCTTGATGCTCACTTACAGCCGTGAAGGCAGCCTCTCTTCAGGCGCGGCCGTGCTGGGTTTCACGCTTGGTTTTTTGGTACTTGTCCTGCCGCAGTGGGGTGTTGGCGGCTATATGTTGTGGAAGGGCGGCCAGGAAGCGCAAACGGCCGCGACAGCAGCCAAGCAGCGCGAGTTGTTGGATATTATCAAGTCGCGCGGGCAGGTGGATATCGGCGACGTGTCTATTGAGATGCAGGTGACCAAGCCGGAAACCCAGAAGATGATCCATCAATTGGTTGGTATGGGGCTCTTCTCAGGTTATATCAATTGGGATGAAGGCACGCTCTACTCGAAGGAAGCAAGCCAAATTCGCGAGTTAAAGACCTGCTATCATTGCGGTGGTGAAGTCAACTTTGCGGGCAAGGGCGTGCTGCGCTGCCCTTACTGCGGGACAGAATACTTCTTGGAGTAGGACAAGGTTCTCTTGCGGCAAGCCGCACGCCACGAGCAACGGGTACGTGGCAGGCAGCAGTTTCTTTTCTGGTTCAAAAGGTAGGGGCAATGCCGGCAGGCTGGCGCCTGGCGGTGGGTACTGTTCAATGGAGTGTGAGGTATGAGTGACGATTACAAGAATGATATTCAAGATTTGTACGCGCAGATTGCAGGCGAGGAGTCGACACCCTTAGGCGACCTCCTGGCGAAGATCCCAGGGCTGGGCGGCTACATGGAACGCGGCCGTCGACGCGAAGCAGACCAGATTCTGCGTGAAACTGTAACGGGCCGCCTGGAGCAGGTACGTTTGCAGTTGAGCGACGTGCACCACTCTCTAAGCCGCGATATTGCCCTTGCCATGGAGCATTCTGAGGCGCTTGGACGTGCGGAAACGCGTTTAATGGGGCTCATTGGCAAGATCAAGGACGCCCCACAGGGTTATGCAGGATACTTCGATGCCATCAAGGTGGACGCCGAGGATTTGGCCCGCATTTACGCCTTTGACTATGAACTGCTTGGCCACGTTGACCGCATCACGTCCGACGTTGAGTCCGTGCAGAAAGCTGTTTATCAGGGTGCACAAATTGAGGCTGCTATACGGCAGTTAAATGATGATCTGGCGGTAGCGAATGAAGCCTGGGCCGGACGCACCGAGGTAATGAGAGGAATTGTCTGACATATCGAGACTTCGCCTGGCGACGTGCTGCCGGACGCGACTGACAGAGATTATTTAAAGGAGATGATGATATGCCACAGATATTTGATCGTGTTGCAATAGATACCTGGCTGAAAGATGAGATCGTGCAGAAGTTTCCGCGCGGCGGGTTGGGGGACATTAAACTGGGTTCGCAGCTCATTGTGAACCCATATGAGACGGCCGTTTTCGTGCGCGGCGGCGAGCCCATGGGAACCTTCGGCCCCGGGCGTCATACCTTGACCACCGAGAACATCCCCATGCTTACCAATTTAATGGAGTGGGGCCTCTTCGGTGGAGAAAATGTCTTTACGGCCGATGTTTACTTTGTGAAGACAACCGATTTGCCGATGCGCTGGGGTACGCGTGATCCAATTGTCATCGAACATCCACAGCGGGCACCCGGCGCGAGTGCGATGCGCGGCAACGGCACCTACATGGTGCGTGTCAGTGACCCGTGGCGCTTCCTGAACGCCATGAACGCCTTCCGGGACAGCGTCAACTTGACCCAGTTAAAGACCCGCCTAGATCCCATGGTGGGGGTCATGATGCAGGACAAACTGAGCGAGCTGGCACAGGCCAAGAACCTCGGACCGGCCGAACTGCAGTCCTTCAGTAAAGAGTTGAACGAGTTGCTTAAAGGACTTTTACAAGAAGAATTCGACGCGCTCGGTCTACAGCTAGAGGATTTCAACATCGTCATGAGCTTGCATCCCGATTCGCTGGCCATCGTTACCAACATGGGTTACGGCACCAGCTACGTGCAGAAGCAGCAGGCTGACGCACTGCTCGCGGCTGCAGAGAACCCGGGTGGCAGCGGACTAGCTGAAATCGGCATTGGTGCGATGGGAATTGGGGCGCTGCAGGGCATGCAGCCGCCGCCACAACAGCAGCCGCCCACGTCTCCCAGCGCCCCAGCGGATGAGGTGCCGGGCCCCGCAGGCATGCCCGATGTCATGACGCCGGAACAGGCAGCAGAGATATTGCAGGTGTCTAAAGAAGATGTAATGGCGGCGATTGAAGCCGGCCAGCTTCAGGCGCGCAAAATCGGCAATGCCTATCGCATCAGTAAGGCTAACCTGGAGCGTTTCTTAGAGGGATAAATAGCTCGCCTACTGAAAAAGACAGCGGAGCCCGCCCGGGCGGGCTCCGCTTTTTTGTTATCTGATCTGATTTCTTCCGGAGCGAAACGATATACATCGTTAGCCGCTCCTCTTATTCCTCTATCCAGCCGAGAGATAGGGCGGCATCCAAGTCTTCAGCCGCGATTTCCACGCGATAGTGCGCGCTCGTTGGTGAGCCACAGGAGGCAGTGACCATGAGTTCGGTCATTTCCGCCTGGGCGACCTTGATGCTCGCCGCTGTAAGCGTGCTTTGCGCCTCACGCAGATTACCATAGCCGGGCTCCGTGCCTTCTTCACACTGTGTCCCTACCGGCCTGAGGACCCATACAAGGCCGCCAGGATAGGGATCGACCGTGGGCGGCAGGGTTGGCCGCGCCGGGTAATCGGCGCTCAGGGTTGGTGTTGCCTCTGGCAGGACCTGTTCAGGTGGCGGGTAATTTTCGGGCAGCGGCGTGGCCCTGGCTGCTGGCGCCTGCTGCAGACCGGAAAGGGTCGGTTCGGCCGCCGGTTCACCTGCAGGCGCTTGACTGCCCGCCGGCCCGCAGGCGCTGACCATCAGAATCATCAGGGCCGCAATCATCAAGAATTGGGTGAAATAACGCTTCATACGCTTCTCCTACTCCGCTTATTTTACCATTATCAACCGTACAAACGACAAGGCCGGTCAGACGCGGGATGCTACTTATGACGCTGTTTTATAGCCGGTAGTTCCCACACAATGGGCGAGTATACCCAACAGTGCACTCATGTCGATGGTTAAAAAGCATAGTTATTCAAATCGTTCGTGATAGAATGCCCCCGCATATCGAATGATGATTATTAGTGCGCCGGTCCATGCGCAAGAACTTCTTTTGACGTCTTGCAGATATGGTGGCCGGCTGTACGTGAAGGAGAAGAGAAGTATGCGAAAATTGGTTCTTGGCCCCTTACTTCTGATTACCCTGTTCCTGGCAGCGTGCGGGGGGACAGCCGCACCTGCCCCGACACGGGAAGCGGGGACCACTGGCGCCGCGCCAGACTCAATGCCGGCGACGGCGGAAACTGCGGCCAAACCGGTCAGTGCCGATGTTGCTACCGGCTCAACGCCAGAAGAAGCGAGCATAGTACGTCCGCAGGATCACACGCAAGGTGCGAGCGATGCCCAGGTGACGATCATCGAGTATGGTGACTTCCAGTGACCGGGCTGCGCGGGGTTCGCTCCCCTGCTTGGGCGTCTGGTAGATGCCTATCCTGAAAATGTACAGATTGTTTACCGTCACTTTCCGCTGAACCAGATTCATGCCAATGCACAGAAGGCAGCCGAGGCTTCCGAAGCAGCCGGTGCACAAGGCGCATTCTGGCCTTATCACGATCTGCTGTTTGATCACCAAAGCGAATGGTCATCACTTGGCCAGGCCGAGGCGCGCCAGTTCTTCATCGATCTGGCCGCGGAACTCAATCTAGATGTGGGACGTTTCACGGCTGAACTCGATGGCGGCGCCTATACCGACTATGTGACAGCATTGGAGCAGGAAGCGGTGGCTCTGGGCCTGCCGGGCACGCCGGCTGCGCTGGTCAATGGCGAAATAGTCGCGGGACAGAACTTGCCTATTGATTATACGGTTTGGAAGCAGTTCGTCGACGGTACACTTGCCGTCGCTCAGCTTCCGCAGTACGACGCGCCTGAAGATATGGGCATCGATGAGAGCAAGACATATCATGCGCGCGTGACAATGGAAGGAGGCGACCAATTCGTAATTGAATTGTACCCAACGTCGGCGCCGCAGACTGTCAACAGCTTCGTTTTTCTTGCTGAGGAAGGTTTCTTTGATGGCATGACCTTTCACCGCGTGCTAAAGGATTTTATGGCTCAGACCGGTGATCCCAGTGGAACAGGCATGGGCGGACCTGGCTATATGCTGCCCAATGAAATCGATCCAAACCTGTCGCATGATTCGGCCGGGGTAGTCGCCATGGCCAATCGCGGCCCGAACACGAATGGCAGCGGCTGGTACATCACGCTGGCGCCGGCGACGCATCTCGATGGCGGGTACACGATATTCGGACGCGTGATTGAGGGTATGGATGTTGTCGAAGGCTTGACGCTGCGCGATCCATCGGCCAACCCTGACGCGCCTCCTGGTGATGTGGTCGAATCCGTGCAGATTGAAATCTCCGACTAGATTGACAGAACTGGCAGCTTCGAGCAGGGCTGCCCTATAACGATCGTTCAGAGATTGCGTGGAGCATCAGAACGCCGATCCAAAAATGATGGGGGTAAGGCCCCTCATAATTGGACAGCGCCAATCTGCGCAATCTCTGATACCATATCTGGGAACCGGGAGCGACCATTGAGCGTCTAGAGGATATGATGTTCTTGTGGAAGGCACTAATGACGTTACTGGCCCCCAGATGGATACGCGCGCTTTTGCTGCCGGCAGCCCTCCTTATCTTGCCGGCTCTTGCCTGCCGCATGCCGGATATCCCGGCTGTACCCAGTATCCCCGGTGTCGTTCAGCCGACCCCAGTTGCCTCCCCTACTCCATTGGGCGACACCATCTCTTATCTCATTCCCGCCTATGCGCAGCGCCTGCAGCCGGGCGAGACCGTTCCAGGTACACAGTTGACTTATCTTGGCGATACTGGCAACGGCTTTGAAGTATCTATCGGTGGCCAACAGGCAGTTAAACGTGCGGGCGACTCCTTCTATTGGAGCGGTGTAATCGCACCGGGTGTTTTTGCCAATTACAATTTGCGCCTGACGACAGGCTTTTTTGGCGGCATGCCTGTCGCCGGTCCGGTCGAACTGGTCATTCTCTTCCCCAATCCGCAGCCGCTGCCTATTGTCGATGAACCCGTGGCGCGCATGCATCTGGGGAATATCGTTATCGACTATCATGTGCCCCTGAATCACCAGATTCCAGGGACGACACTGGTCTATCAAGGGCTGGAAAGCCAGGGATTAGGAAACCAGAGCACTACATTGGCCCGCATCGGCGGATTGTCAGGCTATCCTAATTTGGCGCGAGGGGATTCGCTGGTCTGGACCGGGGTGCTGCGCGATAATGTGGCTGTGCGCTATAGTTTGCGCGCCGTATCTTTTGACGAAGAAAGTCTACACGTCGTGGGTACCGGGGAGCTGTGGATTACGGAGTAATCACCCTGTCGCCTTGTTGATGGACGGCAGTTCACCCACGGGAAAAGAGATCCAGTTACGGTCCAAGGCTCATGCAGACACTTGTTACTGTCGCTACGATCAATTTGCACGGCCGTAAAGACCGCTGGTTGGAACGCCGCCACCCGCTCGTGGCGCAGCTGATCGAAGGGGATGCGGATCTGATCGCACTGCAAGAGCTGAATACGCCCAGCCGCCAGGCCGCCTGGCTTTGCCGGCAGATCAATATGCGCCTCAGTGGCGTGGAGTCGGGACCCTATCGCGCCATTGCTCGCCGTTCCGGAAGCCTTTTCAGCGGGGCCTCGCTGGGCGTTGGGGTCTTGAGCCGCCTGCCCGTTCTCTATCACGAGAGCCTTAAGCTGGGCAATGGGAGCCGGATGGCGCTGCGCGCGCACGTGGAACTCCCATCACATCAGACGATGGATTTTGTCAGTACACAGCTTCATGATGTGCCGTACGAGCGCGAGGCACGGCAAGAACAGGCGTTAAGGCTCATGGCATGGCTGCATGGGCACAAACGTGTGCCGCTGCAGATAGTAGCCGGTGATATGCAAGAAGCGCCGGATGGCCTGGCTGTGGCGCACATCAAACAATCTTTCCGCTCGGCATATGCAGATGTGTATGGCCGTGAGCCGCTGGCAACCTATCCCACGGCCTTGATGGCCGGGACCGCTGATTTTGCCACCTGCCGCGATTACATCTTCATGTCGCCGGCGGTGCGGCGCGTGAGGGCAGCGAGCATCTTTTGCGACGTGCCTGCTTCAGAGGATAATACCCTTTACCCTTCCGATCACGTTGGCTTGCTGGCTACAGTCGAGGTGTAATAGATGGCGCCCACGATTTCTATAGTCTCCCCGGTTTATAACGAAGAAGAGGTGCTGCACGAATTGTACCGCCGCGTGAGCGCTGTCATGGACGCCAGTGGCGAAAGCTGGGAGATGGTCCTGGTCAATGACGGCAGCATCGATCGCTCGGCGGAAGTCATAGCTGAACTGCACGAAAAAGATCAACGCGTGAAAGGACTCAGTTTCTCGCGTAATTTCGGTTTCCAGATCGCGGCCACAGCCGGACTCGACCACGCGCGCGGCGACGCCATAATCCTGACCGATGCCGACTTACAAGATCCGCCGGAAGTGTACCCGCGTATGATTGCCAAGTGGCGCGAAGGATATGACGTTGTCTACGGCGTGCGCGCTTCGCGGGAAGGAGAAACCTGGTTCAAGCTGGTGACGGCGAAGATCTTTTACCGCCTGATATACCGCATTACCAGCGTCGATATCCCGCTGGATACTGGCGATTTTCGCTTGATGGACCGCCGTGTTGTGGATTCCGTCGGCCGAATGCGCGAGCGCAATCGCTTCCTGCGCGGTATGGTGCCCTGGGTAGGCTACAAACAGACCGGCGTAGATTATGAGCGCGAGTCCCGCTATGCCGGCACCTCGAAGTTCAGCAGCGTGAGCAAGATGCTGCCCTTCGCCGTGGACGCGATCACCAGTTTTAGCTATTTCCCACTGCGCTTGGCGACCTACTTCGGCTTTACCGTAGCGGCTATCAGCGGCCTGCTGATCTTGATCGTGATCTTGCTCCGGCTTTTTGGCCCGCAGGAGCCTCTGCTGGGGCAGGCTTCAACCTTAACTGCGGTCTTGTTCCTGGGTGGCATACAGCTCATCTTCTTGGGCATTATTGGAGAATATCTGGGCCGTATATATGACGAGGTGAAAGCGCGGCCGTTATATCTGATAGACCAGCGTTGGGGGATTGAGGAGTAGGGTTTTGGGGAGCAGGGCTCCTAGAGTCGCGTCGTTTAACCGCCAATTTCAGACATGACGCGGTTGAGGGCGATGTGGTCTTGGTCCAGCTTATGACCCCATGGTTTCCACCAGATCGCCTCGGCAATCAATTCCTTAAGCTGTTCGTCGCTCGCCCCGTCACGCATGGGAGTCAGAAGATCGATTTCACGCTCGCGTAGCAGGCAGAGCCGCAGCCGGCCGTCGGCCGTCAGCCGGACGCGTGTGCAGCTGGCACAGAAGGGTTGGGTGACAGAGCTGATAAAGCCAAGTGTTCCCACTGCACCATTCAATTGAAAAAGGCGAGCCTCCCCATCCAGGTGGCCGCCGTTGACCACGTTCAGGGGGCCAAGCGAACCGGCTATTGTCGCTCGCAGCTCATCTTCCGAAACAATGCCCGCCTGCTGGAAATCGGTAATTTCACCAAAGGGCATCATTTCAATGAAGCGGACCTGCCATTCCTGATAAAGCGTCAGGCGCGCCAGGTCTACCACGTCGTCCGTGTCATTGTAGCCGCGCACGACCACGCTATTTAGCTTCACTCCCAGTCCCACTTCTTCCGCGGCTTGGATACCGGACAAGACATCTTCCACATCACCCCAGCGCGTCAATGTCTTGAACTTCTTCGGATTCAGGGTATCGATGCTCACATTGACCCGCCGCAGCCCTGCCTCCGCAAGCGGTGCGGCCAGCTTACTCAGAAGCAGCCCATTCGTGGTCATGGCTACCGTCTTGATGCCCGGCAAGGCAGCCATTTCGCGTACGAGTTCGACAACATTAGCGCGCACCGTAGGTTCACCACCGGTCAGCCGGAGCTTGACCATGCCCAGCTCGGAAAAGATACGGGCAAGGCGCAACAATTCATCATCTTGCATCAGCTCCTGCCGCGGCCGGAACGTCATGTCTTCCGGCATGCAGTAGACACAGCGCAGATTGCATTTGTCGGTGAGGGAGATGCGAAGGTAATTAATTTCTCGACCAAATCGGTCTGTCAGCATTGTATTCTTAGTCCTGATCCCTTGGAGCGCGACAACTCACATGTTTTCTTGGACATGGAGCAAATTTCTGCCGCCAGAAGATATCTGTAACTGTAGCCACTGACCGCGCAACTGTCAATTGATTTTTATTAGTTTTTTCTGTTTTATTCGACCATAAGAGCAAAGCGCCTCATGAGCTGTGATCCGAGCGACCTTCTCATTAGAGATTAACCGGAACTGAGCGGGGACGGTTGACGTCAAATAGTAGGTTTAGCGATGCTTAAACAACAGGTGTGTGGGTTGGCGGAGATTATAATTGGCTCTAGTTTTAATTAGTTGGAGGCGTTTTTCTTGTTCAAATCACAAAATCCGCTGTTGCCGGGATGGCTTAGCGCCTTATTGTCTGTTTCTTTTGTTCTGGCCAGTTTTGCGGTTGTCGTCTTTGCTTACCTGACTCTGCAAGTTATCTGGACGCAGGCGGTGAATCCTGTGGAGGCTGCCGCCGCGGATGTGGCCGCAGTTGAACTGCAGCTGGAGCAAGAAGGCCCGCCCGATCTGCAGCCTTTGGCGCCAGGAGAACCGACACCCACGCTGATACCTACGAGTGAGGCGCGCGCGGCGGACGAGCGTACCAATATCCTGGTAATGGGCATCGATCGCCGGCCGGGCGAATCGTTCATTTCGCGCACCGATTCCATGATGCTGGTTTCTATTGACGCACAGAATAACCAGGCGGCGATTCTTTCTATCCCGCGCGATCTTTATGCGCTGATTCCCGGCTACGGCCGGGATCGCATCAATACGGCTTTCGTCTACGGTTCGGCAAATAACGATCCCGCAGGCGGCGCTGCGCTGGCAATGAGCACCGTAGAATATAACCTGGGAGTGCCTGTGGATCATTATGTGCTGGTCGATTTTAGCGCGGTAATCAAAGGGATTGATACGCTGGGCGGTATTGACGTCTACGTGCCTTACGATATTAACGACCCCAGCTATCCCGATATGGATTATGGCTACGATCCGTTGTTCATCCCTGCAGGTCTGCAGCATATGGATGGCCAGACGGGGTTGAAATACGCGCGCACGCGCCACGTGGACAATGATTTTGGCCGGGCGACACGGCAGCAGCAGGTCCTTTTGGCCGCACGCGACAAGGCACTTGGGCTGGGAATCACTGGCCTACTGGCGCGCGCTCCGGAGCTGTACCAGCGCGTGGAGCAGGGTATCCGCACCGATCTGAGCCTCGAACAACTGGTGGGCCTGGCTACGGCCGGGTCAAAGATAGATTCGGACAGCATCCGCAACGAAGTGCTTGACCAGCGCTTTGTATCACCATTTGTAACTGATCAAGGTTCGCAGGTGCTTGTGCTCGACCCGGACGCGGCAACCGTCCTGATTGACGAGCTGTTTTATTCTGAATAAGATCATGCAAAATAGGCAACTAACCTGATTGCCAAACGTTGGTTTTCCAGATTGCCACGGTAAGCCCGTTCTTAAGACGCACAATTTAAGATACAATAACATGAACTGAACATTACCCCAGCGGTTGGCCTGCTGGGGTTTTCACCGTTAGGGAAGCGTTATGAAACGAGTAGAGTTCAAGAAACGACTTGAAGAAGGGCCACTGCTGCTGGACGGCGCATTTGGCACGGTACTGCACAGCAAAGGCGTCTCGCTGGAACAATCCTTCGATGCGGTTAACTTGCTGGACCCCAAGCTGGTCGCCGACATTCATCGTGAATATATCGATGCCGGCGCCGATATCATCGAGACCAATACCTTTGGCGCCAACCGCTACAAGCTGGCGGAACACAATCGCGCCGATCAAGTTAAGCAAATAAACCAGGCCGCGGTGGCCATTGCTCGCCGGGTTATTGCCAGCTCTTACCGCGATGTACTGCTGGCCGGCTCCGTGGGACCGTTGGGAGTGAGCCTGGCGCCGCTCGGCCGTGTGCAGGTAAAAGAAGCGCAGGCCGCTTTTGAGGAACAGATCGGGGCCCTGCTCACGGCCGAGCCCGTAGGCGTTGACCTGCTGGTGATCGAGACCATCTATGATATCAAGGAGGTTGGGGCGGCGGTCCAGGCCGCGCGCAGCCTGGACCCGGATATTCCCATTGTGGCCCAGATGACTTTTACTCGTGATGATCGCACGCTGTTGGGCAGCACGCCCGATGACGTTGCCAGGCGGCTGTCAGAATTGGATGTCGACGCCGTGGGCGTTAACTGCAGCAGCGGGCCGGCGCAGATACTGCGCCTGATAGCCATCATGCACGAGGCAGCGCCGGAAATAGCCCTCTCGGCCGTGCCTAACGCCGGTTGGCCTGACCAGCTCCGCACCGGCCGCGTGATGTACCCCGCCACACCAACCTATTTTGGCGAATACACGCGTTCCTTTATCGCCGCCGGCGCCACGCTGGTTGGCGGCTGCTGCGGCACGACTGCGGCTCACATCGCCGCGATGCGCCAGGCATTGGACACGCCGGGCGAAATCACACGCGCCCTGCCTGTCGTTACCGTGATCACGCGCGAAGAAGAAGCGGCAGCGATTGTTGACCCGCCAACGCAGCTGTGCCAGAACCTGAACGATGGCCGGTTCATCGTCACCGTGGAACTCAGCCCGCCTAAGGGCATCGCCGCCCAACGCCTGTTAGCCGGCGCGACAATGCTGCGCAACGCAGGCGCCAATCTGCTCAATGTGGCGGACAGCCCGCTAGCCCAAATGCGTATGAGTGCCTGGGCCGCAGCCTACCTGATTCAAGACCAGGTTGGTCTGGAGACGGTGCTTCATTTTCCCACGCGCGGCCGCAACCTTATTCGTATCCAGGGCGATTTGCTGGCCGCCCATGCTCTGGGCATTCGCAATCTTTTTGTGACGATGGGCGATCCGACGCGTATTGGTGATTTCCCCGATGCCATGGACGATTACGACATTGTGCCCACCGGTCTGATCCAGCTCATTAAAGAGCACCTGAACAAAGGTGTTGATAAAGCGGGGCACTCAATCGACCAGCCCACCAACTTTGTGGTTGGCTGTGCCCTGAACTTGACATCAAGTGAACCGGAACGGGAGATGAAACTGCTGCGCAAGAAGGTCAAGAATGGCGCTGATTTCGCCTTGACGCAGCCCATTTTTGATGCCCCGGCAGCCATTGAGTTTATCGACCGCTACCAGCAGACGTATGGCGAAGCGCTGCTGCCCGTTCTGGCGGGCATCAAGCCGTTGTATAACAGCCGCAACGCGGAGTTTCTGCATCATGAGGTGCCCGGCATAGAGATACCGCAGACCTATCTCACGCGCATGCGCGATGCAGAGGATATGCCGCACGAGGGAATACAGATCGCGCAGGAATTGCTGCAAGAACTACGGCCGCACGTGCAGGGTGTCTACATGATGCCCGCATTTGGCCGCTATGATCTCGTGGCCGATGTTTTGGATATTTTGCAGCCTGAGCCGGCGCTGAAGCTTGAGTAAGATTGGCCGCCGCACGGGTAAACAGCGCCGTGAGACTGGCTTATTTGGAGGTTATTGATGGAACGAAAGGCATTAAACGAAGACGAGATTCAGGACGCTCTGGACACGCTGGACGGCTGGTCAGTGAAAGAAGGCAAGTTGTACAAGGAATTCAAGTTTAACTCCTTCGCCCAGGCGCTGGGCTGGATGGTGAGCGCCGGCGTTGAGGCGGACAAAATGGATCACCATCCTGAATGGTGTAATGTGTATAACAAGGTGCGGGTCAATCTAGTGACCCACGATCTGGGCAATGCGATCAGCACGTTCGATGTAAATCTAGCCAAGAAAATGGATACCCTGGCCTCTTAGCCAAAGGATACGGCTGGACCGCCGCGCACGAACTGTTACTATTGGCCCCATTCGGACAGCATGCCGCTGCCGGGTGGGGCTTTTATGTTCGATTTGCTAGACGCGGAACGGCGTATCTCTCCCTTCTTGCTGCTCATCGCTGCCACGGCCGTTACGCTGCTGGCGGCGGCCGTGCGCCTGCACTTCCTGGGCCACGATAGCCTTTGGTACGACGAAATTCTGACTCGGCACACCGCCATACAGGGCTACTTTGACGCGACCACCATGGACGCGCGCGATCATCTGCCATTACTTTATCTTCTGGTCGGGACAGCGCTGCGTCTGCTGCCAGAGCAAGAATTGTTTCTGCGCCTGCCCTCGGCCGTGGCCGGCATCCTGGCTGTGCCGCTGCTGGTTGCATTCGGCCAGACGGCCCGCCTGCCGCGGGCTGGCCTTTGGGCGGCGCTGCTGTTGGCCCTGCTGCCGTTTCACATTCGCACCAGCCAGGAGGCGCGCCACTACGCTCTTTTACTCTTTTTCTCCCTGCTCTCGCTCTACTGGCTTTATCGTGCCATGGTGGGCAATGAATGGCGCGCCTGGCTCTTTTTCGGACTGGCGACGGCGCTCAACCTGCTTACCCATTACAGCGCCTGGCTGCTGCTGGCCGCTGAAGGCGTGTTAATCCTGGGTTGGATGGCCCGGTCGGCGCGGCGGCATGGATTTGGCGCCCTGCGGCCTGTTGTGCCCGGGCTGCTAATCGTCGGGCTGACGCTGCTTGTGCTCGCCCCGCGCGCGGCAACAGCGCTGGGTGCTAATGCCGGCGGGGCGGGCGCGGAAGGAACAACGGCCGCCGCTTCACTGGCCATCTGGATAAAAGAGAGCTTTCTGGCTTTTGGTTTTGAATCGGCGCTGCCCGCCGGACTGCTCGTTGCGGCGGCGTTGGTCGGGCTGCTGTTGTTATTCTACGAACGCCGCTGGCTGCTGCTCGCAGTTCTACTCGTACCTTCTGTGGTGCCGGTTTTGCTGATCCAGCTGCTTGACGTTTCGCGCTGGGCACTGCCTAAGTACGTCATTTTCATTCTACCGCTTTATCTTTTCTGCATTGGCGTGACCTTGCAGGTGGCTACCTTGGGCCTGTCGCGCCTGGCCCCGGCAGAGGGGCGCGATCGAGCACGTTTGTTACTTTCTGGGGTGTTGGCCTTGGCCCTGGTTTTCCTGGCCTGGTCCGCCGTGCAGGGAGAATGGACGCGCGTTACGCGAGACTGGCGCGGCGCGGTCGCCGCGCTCAACGAGACGCTGGGTCCGGATGACCTGGCGTTGGCTCTCGCCCTGGACACGGCCGATGGTTATAACGCCGGCGGCATCGCCGCGGCTTACTATCTCGATCCCGACCTTAAGCTGCTGGACGGCAACCATCTTGATCTAGCTCGGGTGCAGGCGCTGGCCGGCCGTAAAGGCCGCGTGGCGGCCGTTGTGCTCGACTCCCATCGCGCGCTGGCAGCCGGCAGCGGCGCATGGCAGGTGATTCCCTATGGCCAAGGTCTCTTTGTCGTTCGGCACGATGGCAGCGAGAATGAGCTGCTGGCAGAGCTGGCCGAGCTATACGAGCTGCTGGCCCTGCAGGCCGATGCGCCTTCACCGCAGTGTTCCCTTTGGGGCAAACTGGCGCTGGTCCAAATGGCGCGCGGCACGGATGAGGCGGCCCAGGCGGCCCTGGATGCCGCCGATCCGGACTGCCCCCTTGATGCCGCGCAGCGACGGGAACTCCAGTCCTTGCTCGACCGTCGCCGCCTGGATACGGCTGTCGCCGCCGGAAATCAGGCGCTGGTGGAACGGCTGGCTGCTGCCAGGCTGGCTGAGGACCCAGGCGATGAGGCGGCCCTGGCAGCGCTCACCACGGCCGATCTGTTGGTCTTATTTGAAGAGGGGGCGGCCGAGGTCGAGGATGCATTAGCGCCGGAGCCGGTGAGCCGGCGCTCATTTACCATGCCCCAGGACGGCGACACGGGCGATGTCCTGTTCATGCACCCGCCGGCGACAGTCCGTTTTACCCTCGATCTGCCCGCCGAGCCGCTGACTCTGGTGACGCGGATTGCGCTCGATCCGCAAAGCTGGGGTTGGGGAGGAGACGGTGTGACGTTTATGGCAGCAGTAGAAGGTGGGGATGGACGGACCGACGAGCTGCTGCGCCGGCATGTGGCCAACACGGATGAAGAGCAGCGCTGGCACGAAATCAGCTTGCCATTGGCGGAGTACGCCAATCAGACCGTGACTATCACGCTTGGCGTCGACAGTGGGCCCGCGGGCGACGGCACAGGCGACTGGGCCGGCTGGGAACGGCCGCGGCTGGTGCGGCTGCCCGCCACATAAGGCGGCGCCGACTAGATGCCTCTTTCGGGTGAGGTTTCGTTACCCGCTGTGCAGAGCTGTACCGGCCGTGCGGCCAACAGGACGCAGGATGCTATGGCGGGACAGTGGCACCTACCTGTAACGATTAGCAGACGTTGGCTTGATAGTCTGGATGCCAATCGGCCATACTAAGGGTTGTGTGGCTTTGCCCTGTCTTAGGGCTGGGACATGAAGGTTTATGGAAATCGAAAACGGCGACAGGCAGTTCAGCAGCGGCTCCTGGCTTGTGCTTGGGGCGGTTGGCCTGCTTGCCTTACTCATAACAGCGAGCACGCTCGCCATCCTTTCACTGCCTGGCGATGGCTGGCAGATGGTCTATGAAGAGCCGCCCTTAACCAGCTTCGTAGGTGACTGGCGAACATCATTGCAGGAAGGGGACGTGGTTTTGGCCGCCGATGGTGTCCCAATTAATTCTGAAACAGTGCAACCGCTTGACCCGCCACAAAACTGGCAGGCAGGCGCTACTGTTCCCTATACCATTCTGCGTGACGGCCGGCAGCAGACAGTTGAAGTCCTGCTGGGAAAGCTTACGAGGCGTGGGATTTTGCTCGCCCTGGCCAATACCATGCGCCAGGACCTGCCGCAAATGAGCTGGTTCATCGTGGGGCTGTTTGTGTTTTTGCTGCGACCAGGCAGCCCACCAGCCAGGCTGCTCTTCCTGGCAGGCGCCGCGCTGGCCCTAGTGACCAGGATTGGCTGGGCGGCTACCACAATAAGCGGTTATTTTGCGCCGCCACTCTTGTTTTTCGTAGACAGAATGACAGGCTTTTTTTGGGGGTGGTTGTTTTTTCCCTCCATCATCCTGTTCATGTTGTATTTTGCGCCGCCGATCTGGCCGATGCGCCGCCATCCGAGGTTGGTGCCAGCCTTGCTGTTCCTCATTCCAGTAGGTATTGGGATCATGACATTCGCCACTGGTCGGTTGGTACCGGCCAATATCTTGCTGGCTGCTGAAGCCATATTGATTGTGGCCACGGCGGTGGTCGTTGTCATCTCGGCTTACCGTTCAGGCGCCGATCCAACGACGCGTGCCCAGGTGAGCTGGGTGGCCCTGGGTGTTGCGATCAGCATCGGCGGCACACTTATTGCCTATCTTCTGACGTATGTCGGCCGGCTAGTTCTTCCGCCGCTTGTGGACTCGTTTCTCTCTTGGCCGGTTGCATTTGCTCTACCTGTTTGTGTGGCTATCGCTATTTTGCGCTTTCGGCTATTTGATATCGATGTCATTATCCGTAAGACGCTCATCTACACGGTGCTGACAGGGTTGCTGGCGCTGGTATATTTGGGCCTGGTGGTTGTCCTGCAAAGCCTTGTTGAAGCCTTAGGGGGCCAGCAATCACCTTTAACCATCGTCATTTCTACGCTCGTCATCGTCGCTCTATTCTCGCCGCTGCGCCGGCGGGTACAGGACGTGATTGACCGGCGTTTTTTCCGCACGAAGTATAACGCCCAGCAGGTGTTGGCACACTACGTACAATCCGTGCGTGATGAGACAGATATCGATGTGTTAACGGCTGAGCTGCAGCGCGCTGTAACGGAAGCGATGCAGCCAAGCCTGGTCACCGTATGGCTGCAGGAGAGCGGCTCTAACGGCCCGAAATAGGTCAGCTGCTGGTCTTCTCCTGGATGTTATCTTAGATGCCAACTGCGCGTGCCAGGCAGGTGATGGGAACCAGACAGGGTCATAAGTGCCCGGCCACTCACTTTCAGCCGGGCAAGGTCGCTTCTACGCTGTGGATACCTGTGGCTCCGGCAGGCCGGTTATTTGTTCTCTCTTCGATCTGCGGCGTGCCGTCAAGCTCGCGGCAGCGTACTTCAAACAGGTGCTCTCCCGCAGTGAAGGGCCACTCATAGCGCCAGATGACCCAGGTCGTTTCGGAAAGAGGAGAACGCAGCTCGGCGTCCTGCCACTGGCCGCCGTCGACGCGTACTTGCACGTTGGAAATGCCGCGGGCGCCCGAAAAGGCGATACCCCCAATTGGGACGCGGCGCTCGTTCTCCGTCTCGATGATATGGTCCACGGCCACCGTGTCAATGACCGAGGTTGTCTTGACCTGTGCCACCTCATCCCAGTTGCGCTCAACCCAGTAACCTTCCAAGTATTCGTCTGTAACCTCGATCTCGGTGATCCATTTGGGTTGTTTCATGCCGTAGCGATCGGGGATCCAGATGCGCAGCGGGAAGCCATGATCCTTGGGCAAAGCATTGCCATCCCAGGCGTAACAAAACATGATGCGCCGGTCGGATAGTATGAGATCAATATCGACCGTCTCATAGAAACCATCGCCGCTGCTTATATACAGGTAGCGCGCCCCATCCCGTAGCCCAAGATCCTTGAGAACATCCTGAACGCTTACCCCGGTCCACTGCGTGGTGCTGATCAGGCTGGTGCCTATGCGCCCGGAGATACAGGAGAGCGTCACATACTGGTCAAATGATTCCCAACGAGTTTGGAAATCATCCAATGTGAGCATGAGCGGGTTGTCCACCAGCCCCGTGATTGGCAGCACCCAGGTCGCGCCGTCGATTAAGGTCGGTTGGGTTTCCAGGAAGACTTTGTAATGGTCTTTGACTGGCGTGTATTCCGGACGTGTGCCGGGCACCGGCACGACTGGATCGTTGGCGTTAGGAAAGGGGCTGTCTGTGCCGGGCTCCGCGTTATGCGTCATGGCGTCAAGAGACTCGGCGGCCAGGCGCTCATCCTCGCGACGCTGTAAGAACAGACCCAGACCGGCGCCGGCGACGGTGATTAAGGCCGTGCTGGCGCCGAGTTGGATCAGGAACCGCCGTCGATCCTGGCGGATGACCTCCCTTGTTTCCTCATCCTCCTCTCCGGGCACCGTTACGAGCCGAGCATAGGCGTAGTCAAGTGCCACGCCCCAGAGCAAGAAGGCGGCCAGAACCCAGGCCAGGCTCAGCAGCGGGGGCATATCGGATTGGGTAATGGCCAGACTGATGGCCGCCATTGGTAGGCCGAATAGCGCACCGGCCACGAGCCCGGCCAGGCGCTCGCCTTGGGATTTTCGCCAGGCCATTACGCTGAAATAGATCGCGCCGGCGGCGGCGCCCAGGGCCAGGAACTGTAGGACAGCCGAAGCGCGCTCGGCCGTCTTGGCCGATGCCGCGACATTAAATCCCAGCAGGCGCATTGTGTCGATCATCGTATCGATGCCGAAAGTCACGACATCACCGGGGAGCACGCGGGTCACCCAGTTAAAGAGATCATAGGGAACAAATGGTAAGCCTAGGATCTGGTTGGCCAGGAAGAAGACGGCCGTGAGGGCCATGGTCAATAAACCGCCCGCGACAGCGCCTAGGGCAATAGTACGGAGCTTCATACGATCACTTCCTCAATCGTTTCTTACTAAACAACTTCTAGCATAACGCAAAACCATTACGCAGGTATTACAGAAAGCCTGGCTGCAACTGCCGGCAGTTGCAGCTGGGCAACGCTAAGACCAGTCTAAAGGATACAACATGCGCCTCTGGCGCGACCCTGTGCCCCATTTTGTGGCACATGCACCCATTTTATTGTAATATCTTCTACAAACTATGGTGTGGGCATACCTTAGGAGGACATCATCTCGTTACTAGCGCCTACCATACACATGCCTCTGCTCCCCGTTTTGGAGGTGCGAAACATACCTCATAAGGTCATCGCTGGGTTTAACGTCGTTCCCAACAGCATGTGAAAGTTTCGGGCAAGAAGCCTTTTTAGCGCTTCCGCTCGGATCTCCCAAGTCGCCCTTTATT
This sequence comes from Promineifilaceae bacterium (SeqCode), assembly GCA_046259695.1. Lineage (GTDB taxonomy): Bacteria > Chloroflexota > Anaerolineae > Promineifilales > Promineifilaceae > JAACFF01. The sequence continues at coordinate 23,210 of JBJYWX010000289.1, forward strand.
CCGTTAGTTCGCATCGTAGCCTCCATAGAAGCTCCTTTGCAAAAGCCGGCTCTCGCGTGAGCGCCGGATAGAGGCATGGCACGGCTGCGTGATGCTAACCTAGAACATTACTGCTTGGCTGGCGAGTATCCTTCTCGAGGAGGTGATGCCCTAGAAATAAGCGAAATTGGCATTGATGAATGAAGATAATGTGATCTACCAAGATGCTTTCTTATAAGGAGGAGGTACTAGCCAAATGAATCGCAAACGTTTTTTATTTTTGTTGATAGCCCTGCTGACGCTGGCCCTTGTCGCCTGTGGCGGCCAGGCACAGCAAGCGGTGGAGCAGGTTGCCCCAACTGCTGCCGCAGCCGCTGAGGAGGCTGTGGAGGAAGTTGCCCCGACTGTGGAAGCGGCGGCTGCCGATACCGAAGACACTATGGCCGAAGAAGACATGGCTGAAGAAGACATGGCCGCGGCTGATATGGGCGAACCTAGGTCCGGCGGTACGCTGCGCGTAGCTTTCCAGAACGAATGGGCCGGCCTGGATCCCCATGTCGTCAGCTCCTACTCCAGTTACCAAGTACTCTTCAATGTTGTGGAGATGCTCACAGCCTATGACGACGACCTCAACTTGGTTCCGGGCCTCGCTGAATCCTGGGAACAGTCGGAAGATGGCCTGACCTGGACATTTAAGCTGCGCGAGGGCGTCAAATTTCATAATGGGCGCGAAATGACGGCTGAAGATGTCAAGTGGAGCTTCGACCGCCTCATTGATCCAGCGACCGGTGCCGGCAATGCCGGCAATGTAGGGCCGGCCGATACCCAAATCGAAGTAATTGACGACTACACGGTTGCCATAACCCACCCTGAGCCCGTGGGTATTCTGCCCCAAACGCTGGCTTTTAATCCGGCATCAGGCATTATAGCCAGGGAAAGCCTGGAGGATGATGGCACAATCAGCATCCCCATTGGCACAGGGCCATTCAAAATCGCCGAAGTAGAAGGGACCACGCGTCTTGTACTGGAGCGGAACGGCGACTACTGGCAGGAAGGATTACCTTACCTTGATCAAGTCGTCATTGAGCCTATCCCAGACGATACCGTGCGCGAAACAGCACTGCTCGGCGGTGAAGTCGACTGGGTGTTGGCCATCGCGCCGCAAAACTACCAGTCTCTGGTAGATAATCCTGACATCGTTGTTGATACAGCTCCGCAGCTTTCCTACGATTACATAGGCATGAATCTGACACGCGAGCCTTTTGACGACGTCCGCGTTCGGCAAGCAATAGCCATGGCTATCGACCGCCAGACATTGTGCGAAGCTGGCTTCTTCGGCTTGTGCGAGACTATAGAAGGACCGGTCGGTTCCGGCAGCCCGTGGGACTTCAACTACGAACCATACAGTCGGGACGTGGATGCTGCCAAGCAGCTGCTGGCGGATGCAGGCTATCCTGATGGCTTTGAAATGGAACTTCTGCCAACAACACAGTATGGTGAAACCGTGCGCGCCGCGCAGGTACTGCAGCAGCAGCTGGCCGAGATCGGTATTGATGCCACTATCAATGCGCCGGAGTGGAGCGAGTGGCTCGAGCTTGAAGGAAACTTTATGTACGATGCTTATATCTGTAACTGGAACGGTCTGATTGATGCCGACCAGTACTATTACCTGCAGCATCGCAGCGACCAGGTATTCAATTTCACGGGCTATGACAATCCGGACTTTGACGAACTGGTTGATGCCGGCCGGGCTACGAGCGATTTTGACCAACGCTACGCAATCTACGAGCAGGCTGACAAGATGCTTGTTGACGATGCTCCGTATATCTACATGTACAATAAAGAGGAAGTCCGCGCCTATGCGCCTTACGTCAAGGGTTTTGTGCTGCGGTCTGACCAGACCAACTATTTCGATACCGTTTGGCTCGATCAATAGTTGAACTAAATTAGCTGAGGAGGTAGAGAAGTTTCTCTACCTCCTTATCCTACCTTTTCCGGCTACAGCATGAACGTACGTTACATTGCCCAGCGCCTTGTTACTGCAATCGTGGTGGTGCTGGGGGTCACCTTTGCCGTCTTTTCAATCATTCAATTGGTTCCGGGAGACCCTGCGCGGGTTATCCTGGGCGTGCAGGCTAACGATGAGAATGTGGCTGCACTGCGCGAGCGGCTTGGATTGAACGAGCCGTTCCTGGTCCGGTATGGTAACTGGCTGGCCAACGCCGTGCGTGGGGATTTAGGCAAGAGCCTGATAACAGGACAAGAAGTTACGCCGCAGCTCAAACAGCGCCTGCCTGCGACCCTACAGCTTGCCGCCCTGGCGCTGCTAATTGGGCTGCTTATTGCCCTGCCGGCGGGCATTATCTCAGCGCTCAGACCGGGCAGCAAGATCGATGTGTTCTCGTCAGTCGCCAGCCAGGTAGGCGTGGCAATACCTGATTTCTGGTTAGGCATCATGCTGATTCTGCTCTTTTCTCTTACACTGGGCTGGCTGCCAGCTCGTGGCTATGTACGCATTAGTGAGAGCTTTTCTGGCTGGTTTCAGCACATCATTTTGCCTGCCATTACCCTGGGCATTATCAGCGGCGCTATTCAAACACGTTTTGTGCGCAGCGCCATGCTGGAAGTGCTCAATGAGAACTATATTCGCACGGGGCACGCCAAGGGGTTGTCTGCGCGAAAGGTAATCACCAGTCATGCCCTGCCCAATGCGATGATTACCATTGTGACCATTATCGGCTTGCAGATAACAGCGCTCCTCAGCGCCGTCGTGGTTGTGGAAGTCGTTTTCGGGTGGCCCGGACTTGGTCGCCTGGCGCTGGACGCTGTCCTTGACCGTGACTACCCTTTGCTGCAAGGTACCGTTCTGGTGATGGCTATCCTCCTCACGCTGGTCAACCTGGGTGTTGACCTGCTTTATTTCGTTCTTGATCCGCGAATCGAGCAAGCGTGATATGTCTTTTTCCTTATGAATCGGAGCGCGACTCCATAATCGCCTCTTGCTACGCTATGGATGGTAGCTGTGACTTACTCAATTATTGCCCGTGATCCTGAGTCGGGCCGCTTTGGTGCCGCTGTGCAGACATGTAATTTGGCGGTGGGCACCTGGGTCCCGTGGGCTGCTGCGGGTATCGGCGTTGTGGCCACCCAGGCCTTGGCCGAGCGAAAATATGGTACTTCCGGTCTGGACCTCATGCGCGGAGGATATACCGCCCCCAAAGCGCTGCAGGCACTGCTGGCAGCAGACCCTGATCGCGAACAACGACAGGTTTCAATGATTGACGCCGCAGGTAATGTCGCTACCCATACGGGCGCCTGCTGTATACCAGAGGCAGGTAGCTTCGTGGGTGAATCCTTTTGTACGCAGGCCAATATGATGGCAAGCGATACGGTTTGGGACGCGATGGCATCTGCCTACCAGGCAGCGCAGGGAAAGCTGGCTGAGCGCTTATTGGCGGCGCTGGACGCGGCACAGGCGGAGGGCGGCGATCTGCGCGGCAAACAAACGGCAGCCCTGCTTGTTGTTGCAGAGAAACCGTCCCCTGTGCCATTGGTCGATCTACGCGTGGATCATAGCCAGCAGCCGCTGGCTGAGCTGCGCCGCCTGCTGCGGCTGCATCGCGCCTATGCCCTAGCCTACGAGATCGTTGATCATATCGCGGAAGGAGACAAGGAGCCCGTTCTCGACCTAATCGGTCAAATTCGTGGTCTGGCACCGCACGAGCCTTATCTACGATGTTTATGCGGCCTACATTTGGAGCGTGATCTAGGTTTACGTGAGGAAGCGCTTACGCTGTTGCTGCCGCTTATAGTAGATCATCCGCAGTGGCGCACCTATCTCCAACGGGAGCAATTGAGCGCCCGGGTCGGCGGCTGTTCCGTGCTGGACCCACAGTTCCTGCAAGTTCTAGATAACCGGCTGGAGACGGCCGCCAAGTACGCCTATACGCCAGAGGAGAATCGTTGAGCACGAGACAATCTTCATCCGCTTACCAATCCGAAGAGCTAGATAATCTCTCGGGGACAGAAGAACTAGTCGTATCCCAAGGGTTTTGGAGAACGACCTCGCAGCGTCTGCTGCGGCACCCGGTTGGGCGCATAGGTCTTGTCATAGTGTTGGCACTCGTCATCATGGCTTTGTTTGGTCCACTATTGAGCCCGTATGATCCCAACAGTATGGATTTTACAAACCGCTTTTCACCCCCGACGTTTGAGCACTTCTTTGGCACCGATGATTTTGGGCGTGACACGTTCAGCCGCGTTCTTTATGGCGCGCGCGTTTCACTGATGGTCGGCGTGATCGCAGTTGGCATCTCCGCCAGTGTAGGTACTTTGCTGGGCATGGTGTCTGGCTATACAAGCCGCCGCTGGCTGGACGAGACGATCATGCGTGGTATGGATATCCTGTTCGCATTCCCGGCCATTCTATTGGCGATAGCCATCCTGGCGGCCTTAGGCAAGGGGGTCGCTAATGCTATGGTCGCCATAGGGCTCGTCTACATCCCGATCTTCGCTCGCATTGCCCGGGGGGCGGTACTTTCGGTGCGTAACGAGGAATACGTCAAGGCGGCGAAGGCCCTGGGAACGCCAAACCACATCATTTTACCGCGCCACCTCTTGCCGAACTCGATGGCTCCCCTTATTGTCGAGGTCTCCTTGAGCTTGGCATTTGCCATTTTAGCAGAGGCTGCGTTGAGCTTTTTCGGATTAGGTACCCAGCCACCTGATCCCAGTTGGGGCCGCATGTTATCTGAAGGGAGGGCCTACTTTCAACAATCATTTTGGATGGCTCTTTTCCCTGGACTGGCGATAATGTTCTCAGTAATGGGATTTAATTTCTTGGGAGACGGCTTGCGCGACGCCCTCGATCCTAAAATGAAGCAAGTGCTGGAGAGGCAACACAGGTAGTGCTATGCCCAATCTACTTGATGTCGAGAATCTGCAAACCGAATTTCATACAGCCGAGGGTGTTGTAAAGGCCGTGAACGGTATTTCCTATACGGTTAGGGAAGGAGAAATCCTGGGAATAGTTGGCGAAAGCGGCAGCGGCAAGAGCGTCAGTGTCCTTTCGCTGCTGCAGCTTTTACCGCAGCCTCCTGCATTGATTAAGGGTGGTAAGGCAGTTTTCACTGGGCGCGACCTTCTGAAAATGTCGGACGAACAGATTCGATCGGTACGTGGAAACGAAATCGCCATCATATTTCAGGATCCCATGACCTCCCTGAATCCGATCATGAAGATTGGCAAGCAAATAGGTGAAGCTTTGCAGCTCCATATGGGTATGAATGAAGCGCGTGCGCGGCAGCGTACGATTGAGCTGCTGAATCATGTCGGTATTCCCATGGCCGAGCAGCGTGTCGATCAATACCCACACCAGTTGTCTGGCGGCATGCGCCAGCGAGTCATGATCGCGCTTGGTCTCTCCTGCAACCCGCGCCTGTTAATCGCTGATGAACCTACTACGGCTCTGGATGTGACGATCCAGGCCCAGATTATCGCTCTCGTCCGCGGTCTACAAGAGGAAACCGGCATGGCCGTCATCTGGATTACGCATGATCTAGGCGTCGTCGCCGGGCTGGCAGACAATGTGATGGTCATGTACGGCGGCCAGGTGGTTGAGTACGCAGCGGTCGACGATCTGTTTGAGAACCCGCGCCACCCTTATACGATTGGCCTTTTGGCCTCATTACCGGAAATAGATGCCGACGATCCGGCCGAGCTGCAAACAATACGTGGAACGCCTCCGGACTTAACCAAGCTGCCACCCGGCTGTCCATTTGCCCCGCGATGTGATTTTGTGATCGAGAAATGTTTGACCCAGAATCCTCCGCTGATGCCAATTCAGACTGCGCCTGATGCAGGTGCGAATGGCCAAACTGTGACGCATGGGTCCGCCTGTTGGGTTGATGTAAACACAGGAGAGCCAAGATGACGGTCGTAAATAAAGCGCTTCTTGAGGTAAGAGACCTCAAAAAATACTTTCCGATGCGCCGGGGGATCTTCGGCCGAAACACGGTGCAAGTAAAAGCAGTAGACAATGTCTCGTTTGACATTTTCGAGAAAGAAACATTGGGATTGGTAGGTGAAAGCGGCTGCGGCAAGTCAACGACGGGCAACACCATACTACAGTTGCTTACCCCCACTTCTGGTAGCGTTCGTTATAACGGGATCGAATTGACAACACTGGATTCAGAGAAACTGCGGCAAATGCGACAGCACATGCAGATGATCTTTCAAAATCCCTATGCCTCACTGAACCCCAGGCTAACGGTGGGACAGATCATAGGCGAACCGCTAAACACGTTCAGACCTCAGATGAGCAAGCGCCAGCGCCAGGAGAAAATCCAGGAAATGCTGAGGCTGGTTGGATTGAATCCTGCTTTTATCAATCGCTACCCGCACGAATTCTCTGGCGGCCAGCGGCAGCGCATCGGCATTGCCCGTGCGCTTACCCTCGATCCGGCTTTCATCGTTTGCGATGAACCGATCGCGGCACTCGATGTATCCATACAGGCACAGGTTGTCAACCTGCTGCGCCGGCTGCAGGAAAAGCTTGGCCTCACCTATCTATTTGTCTCCCACGATCTGAGCATGGTACGCTTCATTTCGGACCGCATTGCCGTCATGTATCTGGGAAAGCTTGTTGAGGTTGCTGAAAAGGATGCACTCTATCGCAGTCCGCTTCATCCCTATTCGCAGGCGCTGCTTTCGGCCGTGCCCACGGCCAATCCCAAGCTGGAAAGAAATCGGAAGCAGATAATTCTGCAGGGTGATGTCCCCAGTCCGGCTAATCCTCCCACGGGATGCAACTTCAATACCCGCTGTCCCGTGGCTATTGAGCGTTGTTTTGTGGAAGAGCCGGCCTTGCGCGAGGTAAAAACAGGGCATTGGTGCGCCTGTCATCTGGTTGATTAATGGACCTCACCAGCGAGACGAACAATGCGAGACAAGTTAGCGAGCGCAGGGATAGGGAGCCTTTCAGGCTGTTTGCTGTCGCACTTATTACCCTGAGCTCTCTCGCACTCGAAGTTGAATTAACGCGCCTATTCTCGGTCCTCTATTTCCCGCCGGCCGTTTTTGGCATTCTCTCACTGGCCATTCTGGGTATAGGGCTGGGCGCCGCACTGGTCACATGGCGCGCGCCCTGGCGAGACGCTGCCCATATACCCCTCTATCTGGCTTTGGCTGCCGGCAGCGGCAGCGCTATCGTCCTGGCGGCTGCCGTTCCCGCTCTTCAACCCGCGCTGATAGGCATGGTTGTGCTGCCATATCTTTTCATTGGAATGGCCCTGACAACGATCTTTAGCGCCAGGCCGGAGGATAGCAGCCGGCTTTACATGGCCGATCTGGTGGGTGCTGGACTGGGCGCCCTGGCGGCGGTGCCTATGTTGAATTGGCTTGGTGCCGTTAATGCCATACTTGTTACGGCCCTGCTGCTTGCTCTTGCCGCCCTACTCTTCTATCCGCGTGTCCGGCTCATCACGTTTGCGCCCTTCGCCGTTGTGCTGGTGCTGCTGGCCGGCAACCTGGCATTTAGCTGGTTAGCGATTGATATGAGGCACCTGCCTGTGGAGAAACCGATCGTGGGCAGCTTGGATAATATCAATGACGGGCGAGAGGCTGCGGGGGAACTGCTCGACAGCCGTTGGGACGCTTTCGCGCGCAGCGACCTCGTGCGCCCCGCTGATGGCTCGCCCTACCGGCTCTACATTGATGGCGCCGCGGGATCGATCATGCCGCCGGCAGCAGACAACGAATTCTTGTGGGACGATATTGGTTTCTTCCCTTTTGCGACCGAACAGCCGCAGCGCGTTTTCTTGATCGGGCCCGGGGCCGGATTGGATGTTTGGTTCGCGCTTGAAAGCAATGCTGAGGAGATTGTCGCCGTAGAGGTGAACCCTTCCAGCATTGAGTTGGTGCGCAAATACTCTGACTACAACGGCGATTTATACGGTCAGCCCAGCGTTCGCGTGTTGAATGATGACGGCCGAAGCGTCCTGCAGCGCGACCAGACACAGTACGATCTCATTTTCCTTTCCCAACTGGTGACCTTGGCGGCGGAACGAAACGGGTACGCGCTGGTTGAGAACAGTTCCTACACGGTTGAAGCATTCGCCACCTATATGGCCCACCTATCAGATGAGGGTCAGATAGGCATTAAGCTCTATGATGAACCGACACTGACGAGGGCGTTGTCGACCGTGTTGGCGACTTTTCGCCAGCAGGGGCTAAGCGATCAAGAGGGCCTGTCGCACATCATCGCCTTGCTCGACGGCAGAGCCGAGCCACCAATCCCGCTGCTTATTATCAGTAAGCGCGCTTATACGCGGGACGATTCGCTCGCCCTGGGCTCTATCGCCCAGCAGGTAGGGTTTACACCCCTTTTCCTGCCGGGGGTGATTGCGCAGCCACCTCTAGATCGCGTCGTTGAGGGGACACAATCGTTCAGCGATATCACGGCAAGCGCGGAAAATGACCTCGCGCCAACTGTGGACGACCGGCCTTTCTTTTACCAGTTTGAGCGCGGGATTCCGCAGGCGCTGCAGCCATTGCTGTGGGGGGCGCTTCTTACCTTGTTGATTGGTATGATCCTGGTCGCTCTGCACCAGCGCGAAGCTTCCGCCGGCCGCTGGAGGCTGGCTGCACCGCTGTACTTCGCCGGCCTTGGCTTGGGCTTCATCCTGGTGGAGATTGGCGTTATTCAGCAGACCCGTCTCTTTTTGGGACATCCCACGACCGCCATTACGGCCGTGCTGGCCATTCTTCTGATCAGCGGCGGCGTAGGCAGCGCATTTGCCGGCCGTTGGTTTGCAGATAGACCGTCGCTCAGCGCAGCGCCGATCGTGAGCATAATCGCTTTGCTTGTCCTCTGGCTGATCGGCTGGCCCTATCTGCAAGGGCGATTCGCAGCGGCAGCGCTTATTGTCAGGATCCTGATCGTGGCCGTCTGTATCCTGCCGCTGGGTTTCGTCATGGGTATGCCATTTCCACTCGGACTGCGGAACGTGTCCCGTCAGGGTCGCCGGCAGGTGCCGCTGGCCTGGACGATAAATGGTGTGATGAGCGTCATCGGTTCTGTGCTGGCGGTAACCGTCGCCATTCTACTCGGCTATAGAGCTGTCATGGTTGGCGGTATGCTGGCATATGCACTGACGGCTTCTGCTGTGATCATGGTAAACAATCTTTTCGGGGGTTTACATGTACTTGAATAGCAGAGCAGGTCGACCTTCACAAGGTATCTGAAGGAAATAGATGAAACTACGGGCAGCAATGCATCGACCACAATGGTTGAAACGCGGCCCAAAATGAGCCGCAGGGAATTCGAGAAGGAGATGGAAAAGCTCCAGGTCGAACTTGTTCAGATGCAGGAGCGGTTCGGAGCCAGCGGGGCAAAGATTTGCATCGTGTTTGAAGACGCGACACGGTTGG
>JBJYWX010000290.1:0-6587 GCA_046259695.1 Promineifilaceae bacterium (SeqCode)
CCCGCCATCGTCACGCCATTCTTCGGCCGGGAAACAGAATTGAAAGCTCTTGATGGTGATGCTATTGCCCAGGCATCCGCCCTGCTCGTGGAATGCGCCGCATTGGAAGAGGAAGCTTTTTCCTTGCTGGAAGCGGCCGCATAAAGCAGCAATTTACTCCGGAGAAAAATGATGAGACACCGCGTTCGCGCTGCCGTCTTGATTGTCGAGGACGACCATATCCTGCTCGTCAAGCACGTGCATCCAAACACGGGGGCGGTATGGTGGATTCCGCCGGGTGGCGGCGTTGAAGACGGCGACAGCTCACTCTTCGACTGCGCGCGGCGGGAAGCCTTTGAAGAGACGGGCCTTGACGTCGAATTGGGGCGCATCGTTTATATTCGCGAGTTTGTGGACACAGAAAACGATACCTATCATCTAGAGCTTTTCCTCAACTGCACCGGCCGTTCCGGCAAACTGACAATCAAGAACATCCACGGCGCGGGACCAGATGAGCATTTCATCAAGGACGTGCGCTGGATCCATAAAGACGACCTGCAGAATTTTGTCGTTTATCCGGACATTTTGACAGGAAAATTGTGGCCAGACGTGGCCGAGGGCTACCCGCAGACCAGGTACTTAGGCCGGTCCAGCGATGAGGATTAACCGGCCACAACAACTTCCCCCGCAGTGTAATTATCCCATCTGAAAATGCCAACAGGGAATATGATCTTTGTCATCTTTCTGAGGTGACATTTGTCATTTCGTCTGTTTGTGAATTATGGAACAATCAGGGGGATTTGGCTTGTTCATGTCACTTCCCCACAGGCATGTAATCTAGCTGAGTACAACCACTATTTTTTGGTTTCCAGAGCGGTGCAGCCGAGGACTTGGGTTGGGTGCCTTCTGAGAAGGACAGCCCAAGTTTACCTGTGGGAAATGTTTAATTTAGGGTCCGCAGGGAGCGAGACCGGGAGGAACATCGATGTCATCAATGAAAGGTATCTCGTCGTTAGAGCAGGTTATGATCTACTTTGTCCTGGCCACAGCTTTTCTGGCCCTGGGTTACGCTTACTGGTTGGCGCGAAAAACATTCGCGGCTGACAAGGGCACACCCACAATGCAAGAAACATGGGGCTATATTCGTGATGGCGCGAATGCCTATTTGCGAACGCAGCTGCGCACGATTGGCATCTTGATCGTCGTCCTTACAGCGGCCATGTTCGCCAGCGTGGCCCTGGTACGGCCAACTGGTGAGGCGAATGAGCTGTTCTGCAGTGACGCGGTACAAACCACGTTGGCCAGCAATATCGCGGCTAACACGTCACTCAGTGAAGCGGACGTGCTGGCCAGGATGGAAACCCAGACCGCGCGTAAAATCGCCCTAGCCAATGGCTACAGCGGTTTCAATCCGGAACGCGTGGCAGCGACGGTTAGCTGCCCATCGGCCGTGTGGGGCATTGCCGCGGCGCGAGCCTTCGCCTTTGTCATGGGCGCCACATTTTCCGCCACGGTGGGTTTCATCGGCATGAATATGGCCGTACAGGGTAACGTACGCGTTGCCTCAGCCTCTCGCCGCAGTTTCAAAGAAGCGCTTTCTATTGCCTACCGATCGGGCACCATCACAGGTATGTTAACGGACGGCTTGGGATTGCTAGGCGGCACCCTGATCTTTATCTTGTTCGTTAAAGCCGCGCCGGACGTTCTGCTCGGCTTTGGCTTTGGCGCCACGCTGATCGCGCTTTTCATGCGCGTCGGCGGCGGCATTTACACCAAGGCAGCCGACGTTGGTGCTGACCTCGTTGGCAAGGTAGAGGCGGGTATGGAAGAAGATGACCCGCGCAATGCCGCGGTAGTAGCCGACCTGGTTGGTGACAATGTAGGTGACTGTGCCGGCATGGCCGCAGACATCTTCGAGTCCTACGAAGTGACAATCGTCTCCAGCTTGATCCTGGGCCTGGCCCTGAGCGCGCTCACTGGCGAAATGTTCTGGATAATTCTGCCCCTAGTCGTGCGCGGCATCGGCGTTATCAGTTCTATCTTCGGTACCTATGCCGTTTCTCTATGGAGCGTTGACGATGCCGAAGAAGCCATGTACAAGAGCTACGAATTGAGCAGTGGTTTCACCATTGTCGCCACCTTCCTGCTGGCCATCTTCTATGCCAGCGCGCAAGATCCCACCAGCGGCATGCTTTCCCATCTCTCGCTCGGAGCCCTCGTGGCCGTCGGTGTGGCTCTGGCCGTCGCCTTTAACCCCTTGACGGCGGCGGCTACCAGTACCAACAGCGAGCGGGTACGCAACATCGCCAAGGCCACTAACTTCGGGCCGGCCCTGGTTATCTTGGAAGGGCTCTCCCTGGGCTACATGTCCAGCGTCTGGTCGGCCATCGTTATCGCCATCAGCATCGCGGCTGCCATCCTCGTTTTTACCGTTGTCTACCCCACGGCCCTCTTTGTGCCTACATTGGTGGTTGGCGGCTTGATCGCCCTCTTCTTTATCGTGCGCGGCTTCATGAAGAAAGATGTTGTTAACGGCTTCTTCTTCGCCATGTGGACCATGGTTGCCGCTCTCTTCTTGATCAGCATGCGCGGTGAAGGCGTCGCCGCTGGCGATCCGTTCCTCTATGTACTCTTCGGCATCTCGCTGATTGGCGTAGGCATGCTGTCCCATACCGGCAATAACGTCAGCATGGATACCTTCGGCCCCATCGCCGATAATGCGAACGGCATCGCCGAACTGAACGCCGATGAGTTCACTCCCGAATCACGCCAGATCCTGGCTGACCTGGATGCGTCCGGCAACACGACGAAAGCTATCACCAAGGGTATCGCTATCGGCTCGGCCGTTATAGCCGCTTTGTCCCTCTGGGGAGCATTCTTCACCGATATCGAACGGGTTATTCCCGCGGAGCGATTTGATGAGTTCGAGCGGGTGATTAATCTGGCCAATCCCACCGTTTTCGTGGGTCTGCTTATTGGCGGTACGCTGCCCCTGCTCTTTGGCGGTTTATTGATCAAAGCGGTAAATCGCGCGGCAGGTTACATTATGGCCGAAGTGCGGCGCCAGCTTGCAATCCCGGAAATCATGGACGGTACGCAAACACCCGATTACACGGCGGCCGTTACCATTTCAACCAAGTCAGCACAGACGGAACTGATCCCTCTGGGTCTGATTGCCATTCTCACACCGATCGCCGTGGGGCTGCTGCTCAAAGAACAGGCTCTCGGTGGTTTTCTGGCCGGCGTTATTCTGTCCGGCCTGCTGCAAGCCGTCTTCATGGCCAACTCCGGCGGCGCCTGGGATAATGCCAAGAAGTATGTCGAGGATGGCTTTTATGGCGGCAAGAACAGCGAGAATCATAAAGCGGCCGTTGTCGGCGATACCGTTGGCGACCCCTTGAAAGACACGGCCGGCCCGGCTCTGAACCCAATGATCAAGGTCATGAATCTCGTGGCCCTCATTGTAGCGCCCATCGTGGTTCAATACACCGGCTTATCGCTGCCCCTGTTGCTGGTCATCGCCGTTTGCATCGGTCTGATCTTCTGGGCCGTGGGACGAAGCGACCGCCAGGAAGGCGCGCTGGAGGACGTTGCTGTAAAGACTCAACCGGCGCCCAGCGCAGCCGACTGAGCCGTGTCAGGCGGCACCAACAAGTGAGCGAAAGGCCGCCGCCCGTTGAACAGGCGGCGGCCTTTTTGTAATCTTCCTGTAACCTCATTGCCGGCCGCGGCGGCTATACTATTTCCATGAGCTTACGGCGACGATGGCTGGCCTTTTGCACGCTGTTTCTGGGTCTAACCGCCTGCACGGCGAACGACGGTGCGCAAACGGTCGCGCCCGCGGCTCTTCCTAGGACACAGCAGCCAACAACCACGCCGGCAGCGCCGCAAGAGGCGCCCGTCACTTCCAAGGCGCTTCCCCCTGCTCCGACCGCCGCGCCAGCACCCACCACGGGCGTGCCCGTTCTGCCCGTGATCGGCCCCGCCCCCAACTGGGAAAACGAGGTCTGGATCAACAGCAGCGAACCGCTGCCGCTCGAATCGCTGCGCGGCAAAGTCGTCCTGCTGGAGTTCTGGACATTCGGTTGAATTAACTGCCGGCGGGTGATTCCCTGGGTCAGGGAATGGTACGAGACATACGGCGGCGACGAGTTTGTCGTTATTGGCATGCACTATCCCGAGTTTGCCTACGAAGAAGAATATGACAATGTGGTCGCGGCGACGCAGGAACTTGAGGTCGCCTATCCCGTGGCCCTGGATAATGACGGCCGTACCTGGCGCGCCTACCACCAGCGCTACTGGCCCACGCGTTATCTGATAGACAAGCAGGGCAATATCCGCTACCAGCATATCGGCGAGGGTGCCTACGAAGAGACGGAAGGTTACATCCAGGCGCTGATCGCAGAGCCATTCCCCCCGGCAAGCAATTAAAATCAATCAGCGGCGCTTGGGATTTTGCCGCGCATCACATACAATCCTGCCCAGCGATGGAGTTAGGCACTTTCTGTGCATTCGAACTCCCAGTAACTCTTTTTGCAGTTGGAGCAGCTATGCGTTTAGGAATCATGTTGGGCTACGCCGCGGGTAAGATAGACCTGCCGCTTGAACTGGTACAGGCGGCCGACGAGCTGGGCGTATACGCGCTCTGGACAGCCGAGGCGTATGGCTCCGACGCGGTAACGCCGCTGGCCTGGCTGGGCGCCTTGACCAACCGCATCAAGCTGGGCACGGCGATCATGCAGATGCCGGGGCGCACACCCGCCAATGCGGCTATGACGGCAATGACCCTCAACCAGCTCTCAGGCGGCCGTTTCCTGATGGGCCTCGGCCTATCGGGCCCGCAGGTGGTCGAAGGATGGCATGGCGTCAGTTACCAGATGCCCCTGACACGAAGCCGCGAATACGTGGAAATCGTGCGGAAAATCTTCGCCCGTGAAGAGAAATTGACGTATGATGGCCGCCTGTACCAGATTCCCTATCAAGGCAAAGACGCAACCGGCTTGGGCAAGCCGCTGCGCAGCACACTGCACGCCGCGCCCGATATCCCCATCTACCTGGCGGCAATCGGTCCCAAGAACGTTGAATTGGCGGCCGAAATAGCCGACGGCTGGCTGCCAATCTTCTTTTCACCGCAAAAATTCGAGGCGATTTATGGCGAGGCCATTGCCGCCGGGTTGGCCAAGAGCGGCCGTGGGATGGACGATCTCGATATCGCGCCTACCGTTTCAGTGGTGATCAGCGATAATCTGGTGGAAGGTTATAATGCCCTGCGGCCCATGCTCGCCCTGTATATCGGCGGTATGGGCGCCAAGGGCAAGAACTTTTATTATGACCTGGCGGTGCGTTACGGTTACGAGGCCGAAGCAGCGCAAATCCAGACGCTTTACCTGGACCGGCAGGTCGGTGCGGCCATGATGAAAGTGCCTGAAGCGTTGATTGATGAGGTAGCGCTGGTTGGACCAAAGGAACGGGTGCGCGAACGATTACAGCCGTGGCTCGACAGCCCGGTAACAACCATGAACTTAACTGTTTTTGACGTGGAAACACTGCGCACGATGGTCGACTTGCTAGGCGAAGTTACATGAACTTGGAAAGCTGGAAGACGGTGGCCCGTGAAACGGTTCTGGATCAGGGCAAATTCTTGCGCGTGGAGAATCACACGGTGCAGCTGCCCGACGGCCGAATTATTGAGCAGTGGCCGTGGATAATTACGCCTGACTTCGCCAACATCCTGGCCAAAACGCCGGATGGGCAGTATCTTATCTTTCGCCAGACCAAGTACAGCGTAGAAGGTCCCTCCCTGGCGCCAGTGGGCGGTTATCTTGAGCCCGGTGAGGATCCGCTGCTCGCCGCGCAGCGCGAGCTTTTGGAAGAAACTGGGTATGAAGCGGCGGCATGGGAAGCACTCGGGGATTTTCCCATTGACGGAAATCGTGGCGCCGGCCGGGCTTATTTCTTCCTGGCTCGTGACGCGCGCCCCACAGCGAAACGGAACGCCGATGACCTAGAGGCGCAAGAACTACTGTTATTCAGCCGCGAGGCGCTGCAGGCGGCGCTGGACGCGGGCGAGTTTAAGCTGCTGCCCTGGATGAGCATTGTCGCTCTGGCCCTGGCGCGCGACATGGCCTAGAAACGATAAGATCATGAGACGGTCCGAACAGGGGATCACAAGCTCGTGGTCGACCACGTACACAACGGCGGCGAGTTGTACGACCTCGCAAACGACCCGCTGGAGCGCGTCAACCTGTGGGACGATCCGGGCAGCGGGCCATTGCGCTGCGATCTGTTGCTGCGTCTCTGCAACCGTATGGCGTGGGCGGTGGACCCGTTGCCCCTGCGACGGGCGGGCTGGTGAGCCGGGGAGGACGCGATATGCCCGGGAGGATCGCCGATCTGCCGGTAACGATTGTCGAGGTTGATGCCTCGGAGCCGATGGGTCTGTTGGAGGCGCGGCGTCACGGCCTCGGCTACGGCGGGATCGACCCATCTCCTTTGCCCGAGCCCGTTGTCGAAGCGGTCGGTTCGCTGCGCCCGCGCTGGATCCGGATCTTCATCCAGGAGTTCTTCCGCGTCTAATATTGTGGAAAGCCGCTTGAGCCTCGCGAGCA
>JBJYWX010000291.1:0-4476 GCA_046259695.1 Promineifilaceae bacterium (SeqCode)
TCGGCATTGCTTACGTAAATGGGGGCGCCTGTCTCATTGGTGATGTCCACACCGTCGAGGAAGAGGATAACCGGGTCGCTGTCGGCCGTCTCAACGACGATCTGGCCGTTGGTGAGCACACCGCTCATGCTGCAGGTGCCGGCCGAGGTTATGGTGAGAGTGCCGCCATTGACGACTGCTCCCTCACCGGATACGGATATGACGTCACCGTCCAGGTCGATGGTCGTCGCAGCGGCGTTGACGGCGCTCGTTTCCAGGTCTTCGCTGTCGTAGCTTACGGTGATGGGAGCTGTAACAGCCACAGTCCTCGTGCCGGCTTCCGTGCTGATCATGGACTCCGCGGCTGCAGAGACGACGCTGGTCATCTCAACGGCCGTGCCGGAGCATGCGGCGAGCATAAGGATGAGTATTGATAAGTGCAATAAATGAGTCAGTTTTTTCATTGTAATTTTCCGTTTGTTCTGTTTATTGATAATTGGCGCAGCGGCTATCTCTTTGCCGCGATGCTGCCGGCCATCCCCCAGTTTTTGACTTGCTGCGGGATAGCTATTGACTTTACATAAGCTTCTCAGTTGTTCAAGCGCTCGCCGGTGAATCAAGATGGGCACAAAAGTCTGCACAGGGGCGTCTTCATATTTGAGCGCGACTTCGTTGATAACAGCGCGAATCTGCTCATGGGATGCCTCTCCATCCAGGTCTTGCCACACCTTCTCGATGAGAGTGTCGTCCACTGCTTCATGCTGGTGCATACCGGCGGCGTTCTGCTTTAATGTTGTAGACATGTTCATTCTTCCTTTGGATCCATACCTAGACCGAGGTTTTTTGTGTCATTCTCAATTTCCGATGGGCTGGAGTCCGGCAGGTTCAGTCAATTACGAATCTGAATAATCCAGCCAGTTTCAGGTGGCTGAGGGAACTGAATAGTCGCAGTACCCGCCACCATTCGAATCAATGTAATGATGGCATTTCCCCGGGTAAGGGTCATACGTCAATCCTTTTGGACAGGCTGTTGCAATCTGCGAAGATTGGGTAGATGTTTCTTGTGCCGGTAAAATGGTTAAGGGAATGCTTATAGTGGATGTCTCCACTGTGCTACTGTCCGTTGCCGCTTCGTTTTCATCGGCCGTATCATTCCCAAAAAGCGATTTGTAACCAACCGCTGCAGCGCCCAGAGCGACAGCGCCCATCCCGGCAGTCCGTAAAAACTGTCGCCGGCTCACGGCGACGCCATTTGCCGCTGTTGTTTTTGTATGCGTCAATGTCGCCGGATTGAAGAGTGTTTTCCTTGTCATGGCTACAATCCATCTCCAACGAAGGGTCAAATGAGCCAGGACACCGGTAATCATGAGCAAACTGCCCAGGTATGAATCTGGTCCCAGATGTTATAGCTGATGCCCAATATAGTTGAATCGCTTACCGGAAATAGGAAAATGATGCCGCTGACTGCGCTAAAGGCGAAAGCCGGCGAAATGACTAAATCAATCCTGTAGTTTAATCTTGTCTTGTTCATTACAAACTCCTTATCAGATTTCTCGCGGCGGATGCCGGAGAATTCCGCTCTTTTTCAAGTTGCAAGGAGTTTAGCGGTCAAATATTGAGCATCTGTTAAGGAGAATTTGGAAGGTTATTGAGAACTGAGGGGCAGGTTGAGGGTAAAGATAGCGCCTTGACCGGGCATGGCGGAGTGGTAAGAAGGCAGAATTAGGCGAATAGAGCAGGCCTGAGGGGCGTACAATTGAACTCCGCGAACTGATTGTGTAGGATTAGGTTGTGACGTTAACGATTCTACGCAAACGGCCGGATAAGCCCGTCTAATTTGACCTGGCGCGAATAGACATGGACTGTCCGTCATTTTGCACAGCGTTTCCATAAATTGTTCCAACAGTGAGGCAGTGATGGCGGACCTTCATATAGCACCACCACTTCTAAAGACCAAACTCCATATTCCCAGGCGGCGGCCTGATATGGTCTCCAGACCACTGCTCATTAAACAATTGAACGAACGTATCCAGCGTAAACTCACATTGATTACAGCACCCGCAGGGTACGGCAAAACGAACCTGGCATCTGAATGGATACAGTCTCTTCAATCTGAAGACACATTCAGAGAGCGGATCACGTGGCTTTCACTTGAAGAAGCTGATAGTGAACTTATCCGTTTCCTTTCATATATGATCGCCGCGCTTCAGCAGGCAGGGCCTGAAATCGGGACCGGCGCTCTTGGCTTGTTTGAAATGGCGCAGCGTCCTCCAACAAACACCGTCCTGAATGAACTTATCAATGACCTTGCCGGTCTGGACGATCACATTATGTTGGTACTGGATGATTATCATGTGATCAGCCATCCGGAAATTCACGAGGCTCTACGCTACCTGGTAGAACACCAGCCGCACCAACTGCACCTGGTCATTACATCGCGTGAAGATCCGCCGCTGCCACTGGCTCGCCTCAGAGCGCGGGGTGAGATGGCTGAAATTCGCATGTATGATTTACGTTTTTCCCTGGATGAGACAACGCAGTTCTTCTCTGATTCTATGAAACTAAACCTCGAATCAGATGAGATCGGCGTGTTGGAGGCGCGGACCGAAGGGTGGATCGCCGGGCTGCAATTGGCAGGATTTGTGTTGAAAAACCTGCCAGATCATCAGGCTTTTATGAACACGTTCAGCGGCAGCCACCGTTATGTGCTGGATTACCTTACTGATGAAGTTCTGCACAGCCAGAAGGAAGAAGTTCGCCAGTTTCTTGTGCAGACGGCCGTGTTAAAGCGGTTCAATACCGATGTCTGTCAGGCGATCACGGGTAACCCAAACAGCCAATTGATCATTGAGCAGTTGGAGCAAACAAACATGTTCATTGTTCCCCTGGATGATGAGCGTGTCTGGTACCGGTATCACCAATTGTTTGCCGATTCGCTGCTCACGGAGTTGAGCAAGGCCGAAGCATCTGAGCTGTATAAACAGGCGGCTGCCTGGCATGCAGCCAATGGGATGATCTTTGAGGCCGTGACCTATGCCCTGGAGAGCAGCGATCCCGAATTTACGGCCGACACGATAGATGTCGCCCTGCAGCAAGAGACAACGTGGTCGAGTGGTAATCTGGTGCTGTATTCATCGTGGCTTGAAAAGCTCCCCGCTCAGGTTTTTGCCGAGCGACCTCATTTGAGCTTGAATGCCGCATTTGTTTTGTACCTTTCAGGCCGTTTTGATGATGCAATACAACTTATTGCGCTGGCGGAGAGCGATCTGGCGGCACAACCAGCCGCAGCGGACGCCGAGAATCTGCTTGCTTTGGCCGCGTTGTATCGTGGATCAATAGCCGCTGTGCAAGGTGATGTGGAGCAGGCCATTGAGCTGATCACGTTTGCTCAGGCACGTTTACCTCGCGCCGACCACATGGCGCATGCCCGCGCTTTTTTCAGCCTTGGACTGGCCAATGAACTTTCAGGACAGGCTGACGACGCGGCAAGGAATTTTCTGCTTGCCAGTGATAAAGCGCAATCAGCCGGCGTGCTGCACCTCGCCGTTAACGCCCGGTGTTCGGCGGCCCAGGTATTGATCAATCAGGGGCGACTACGCCTGGCCGAGGAAGCCTGCCAGACGGCGATTGATCTGGCAGAGGGCCAGCGATTCCCGCCATTGGGATTAGCGTTATCAATTCTTGGCGGCATTGCTCTGGAGAGAAATAATCTGGCCTCGGCCGAGCAACTGCTTAATGAAGGTATCGCGCTGTCACGTCAGGGGATGCTGTTGGATCACGTGATTGCAGGTATGGCATATTACGTCCATTTGACAGCATGTCAGGGCAACACGGCCGAATTCTCAAAGGCCTTTGATGAGGTGAATACCATCATTGAGGGATATGGGGTGGAGCGGATCTATTCAGTCGTGGCCGCTTACCAGGCACGTATGCAACTCTTTTTGACGGATAGGCAGGCTGTGGGTCAGTGGGCAAAAGCCTATGAAGCCAACCGGTCTGATTCGGCGTTCGAATATGGGGAGCTTACGCTGGTGCGTTACCTCCTCATGAGCGGAGATTTTGCGGATTCTGCGAATCCGGTGGCATCCGAGGTTGTGCTATCCATATTACAGTCTCTGCTGGACACTGCCGGCCGCGAAGGACGGCTGCGGACCAGCATGGAAATCAAGCTCTTGTTCTCCCGTTATTATCAAGATTTAGGAGACATCCCAATAGCCCTGAAGTGGCTTTCCGAGGCTCTGGAAATCGCTGAGCCTGAGGGATTCATTCGCATATTTCTCGATGAGGCGCCTGTGCTTGAACTGCTTCTGCAGGTTCGAGAGACGGCGCCCGAACTCGTCGATGCTATTTTGGGCCAACAAAAATCGGCGGATGAGGCCGCATCGCTTACGAGGGTTGAAAGGCCTGTCTTGAGTGAAGCCGAAAGGCCCGCGCAGTCGCAACTACCTGAGCCACTGACCGAGCAGGAGTTGAACATACTTGCCCTGATTGTGGGCG
>JBJYWX010000292.1:0-16303 GCA_046259695.1 Promineifilaceae bacterium (SeqCode)
AGGGGCCGCCTGAGTTGTGACGGGGGTGAGCAGGAGTGCAAACAGGGCGATCGACCCCCAATTCGAACCAGGCCAGCGAAGTTTAGCGGCCGGCGCGTTGGTCTCTGCAGTAGATCTTTCTTGCTGTTCGTCTTGCATGAAATGCTAAACTATGTTTACGAGCGTCGCAGGGGCAGATTATAGTCTATTGCTATTAAGATAATGTGAATTATTAAAGTGTTGTTTGGATAGGAGCGGCGCCTGGCGATTCGTTACTTAGTTTTTAACTATGCAGCCAATCACCTAGTATAACGGAGAGTCTGATTAAAGTGATTGGAAAGAGTGGCCTGTATGGGTCGTCGGGTGATTAGCTGTGATTAACACCTGCCGCCGCTGCGGCGCTTATGTTGTTGAGAAACGGATCGATCCCGCGGGGCCGTATGCGATCTGCCCGGCCTGTGGCGAACAACATCGCTTCCGACAGCTGCCGCTGCTGCTGGTCTGCGGGCCAAGCGGGGGCGGAAAAACAACGACGCTGTACAGCCTGCTGGGTAGGATGACGGCCGTTGTCTTGCTCGAGGGTGATTTGCTGTGGCGCGACCCATTCAATTCACCGGATGATAACTATCGCGATTTCTTTGATACCTGGCTCCGGCTGGCTAAAAATATCAACCAGGCGGGAAGGCCGGTGGTTCTCTTTAATGCGGGCGCAATCCCGCCCAACATCGAAAGCTGTGCGGAGCGGCGCTATTTCAGCGAGAGTCACTACCTTGCCCTTGTTTGTGACGACGATGTGTTGGCGGCTCGCCTGCGCGCCCGGCCCACCTGGCGCGCCAGCGGCGATGAGACTTTCATCACCGCGCAGATAACGTTCAATCAATGGCTGAGGACGGAGGGTCCGCTGGCCGACCCAGCGGTGACCCTGTTGGACACGACCACTGCCGCAGAAGCAGAAACCGCGACGGCCGTCGCCAGCTGGATCCGGCGTATTGTGGAGACAGCTTAATTGCCACGCCGCACCCAGACCATATTCGCAATCGCTTGAAAAAGAAACGGGAACCCGTTCGGAATTCCCCTCCCGCGGGTTCCCGTTTCCCTGGATAGACCGTTAGCTAATGGTGGCTTTGCTGGAGAATTGTTTGCTGGATTCGATGTCGGCCGTCTCACCCGTGATTTCAATTTTGCCAGTGAGGAGAATATTGTCGGACGCCGTGCCGATTAAGATATGTACTAGCCCTGGTTCCAGAATCGTGTTCATGTCAGGTCCCGTATAGCCAAGTAGATTGGCGGGCAGTTCGAAAATAACGCTACGCTGTTCACCTGGCTGCAGGGTGATGCGTTTGAAGCCCTTTAATTCTAGCTTAGGGCGGGTGAGGCTGGCGATCTCGTCATGAACGTAGAGCTGCACCACCTCATCACCGGCCATGTCACCCGTATTGGTCACGGTAACGGCAACCTCCGTATGCTCGCCAGCAGCCAACCTTTCGCGGCTGAGGCGCAGATCCGTAATTTCAAACGTGGTATAGCTGAGACCGTAGCCGAAGGGATAAAGCGGCTTATTGCTCAGACTGACGTAGGTTTCTTTCCAATGCGATTTGCCGCCCGAGGGTTTGTGGCTGTAATAGACCGGAATCTGGCCGGCATCACGGGGGAAACTGATGGGCAGTTTGCCGCCGGGCGAGACATCGCCGAACAGGATATCGGCCACGGCCGCCGCGCCTTCTTCACCGGGCAGCCATGCTTCGAGGATAGCCGGTACATGCTCATCTATCCAGGTGATGGAAAGGGGACGGCCGTTAATGAGGATAACGACCACCGGCGTGCCGGTTGCCACGACCGCCTCGACAAGCTGCTGCTGGACGCCCGGCAGGTTTATCTCATGCCGGTCGCGAGCCTCGCCGCTGGTGCAGGAATTGGTGAGGCCGGACTTGCCGCCGACAAAAAGAAGAGCGACATCAGCGCCTTGGGCGGCGGCGACCGCGTCGGCGAAGCCGCCCATATCGCTGCCGGTGACGTCGCAGCCCTTCGCGTAGTCAATCACTGTGTCCACCCCAACCGCCTCTTTGATGCCGGCCAGCAGCGGTTCGATGGGCACAAAGTTCTCGACCAGATCGACTGGCGTGCCGGAGATAGGCATGTTGAAGACATTGTCTCCCTGCGCCATCTCAATCAATGTCTCGATGTGGCAGGGGTAGGCATAATCGCCAAGCAGGTGGCGCACGTTGTTGGCCTGCGGGCCGATGACGGCGATGCGCCTCAGGTCCTTTGGCAGGGGCAGTAGCCCATCTTCATTTTTCAGCAGCACCATCGACTTGTGGGCTATCTCTCGCGCAAGCTGCCGCTGCGGGGGCGTGTCGAATAGTGTGATTGTCTCCTGGGCGTCAACGAATGGATTTTCGAAGAGGCCGAGCAGAAACTTGTGGCGCAGAACGCGCAGCACGCTGCGGTCAACCAGCCCTTCCGCGATTTCTCCACTTCTGACGGCGTCAATAAGCGCCTGGCCGTAACAATCGGTGCCCGGCAGTTCAACGTCGAGACCCGCCGCCAGGGCAAGGCGCGCTGAGTGAGCTTTGCCACTGCTGATGTGGTGGAAGGTTTGCAGCTGCTCGATGGCGAAATAGTCGGAGACAACAACGCCGTCAAAGCCCCATTGTTTGACCAGGATGTCGGTCAAAAGCTCGGTTGAGGCGGCGCAGGGTACACCGTCTAGCTCGTGATAGCCGTTCATGACGGATTGGAGATGGGATTCGCGCACGGCCGCTTCAAAAGGATAGAGATACACATCGCGCAGCTCGCGGGGCGGGATGTGGGCCGGGGCCCAGTTGAAGCCGCCCAGGGAACGGCCGTAGCCGGCGAAATGCTTGGCCGTGGCCACGACGCCTTCGTTCCAATTGGCGCCCTGCAGGCCGCGAACAAAGGAGACGCCCATGGCAGCCACCAGGACCGGATCCTCGCCGAAAGTTTCTTCCACGCGGCCCCAGCGCGCGTCGCGGGCGACATCGAGCAGCGGCGAGAGGCCCTGATGTGCTCCGGCAGCGCGCATCTGCTGGCGCACAACCTCGGCCATCGCTTGGGCCAGCTCCGGTTCCCAGGTGCTGGCCAGGCCTATTGTCTGCGGGAAGCAGGTGGCATTGCGCGCCATATAGCCGCTGCAGCATTCCTCGTGTACGATGGCCGGGATGCCCAGGCGGGTTTCATTAACCAGAAAATGTTGGATTTCATTGGCAAACTTCGCGCCTTCGGCCGGAGACAGTGTCGTCGCGCCGCCGATGCGTGTTATCTGGCCGATACCGTTGAACAGGATTTGCCGCGCCTGCTGCCGGTCGAGCCTTTTCTCATCCAGCAACGTGAAAGACCAGGCGCTGCCCAACTGCGCCACTTTTTCTTCCAGGGTCATGCGCGCCAAAAGATCAATTATCCGCGCTTCGATTGAACGATCCGGATTATGATAAACGTGGGATTTCTGCTTTGATGTTTGCTCCATGACAAAACCTGTGCCCTGCTAACCTCTCTGTGTTAAGACGCGGCCGTTCGCAGCCAAAAGCTTACTATAGCAGAGAAATGGAGGAACCCAATGCAAAAAATCGGCACTTGCCTTGACCAGGCATGAGGGCAGCCGTCAGGGGCCGGGTTTTGAGAGTTAATGATATACTTGCCCCATCCACTGTTTGGGGCGAACAGCCCCGCTGGCCGGAGGACCGATGGCACGAGAGATACACGCACCCACAGGCACCAGACTAACCTGCAAGAATTGGCAAATAGAAGCGCCCTACCGCATGATCCAAAACAACCTGGATCCAATGGTCGCCTTTGATCCGGATAACCTGATCGTTTACGGCGGCCGGGGCAAGGCAGCGCGCAATTGGGAAGCGTTTGACGCGATTCTGGAGTCCCTACGCAACCTTGAGCCGGATGAAACCCTGCTCGTACAGTCGGGCAAACCGGTGGCCG
Source organism: Promineifilaceae bacterium (SeqCode) (assembly GCA_046259695.1). Lineage (GTDB taxonomy): Bacteria > Chloroflexota > Anaerolineae > Promineifilales > Promineifilaceae > JAACFF01. The sequence continues at coordinate 3,931 of JBJYWX010000292.1, forward strand.
TGTTTCGCACCCATGAAGACGCGCCGCGCGTCTTGTTAGCCAACTCCAATATCGTGCCCGCCTGGGCCACGCAGGAAAACTTTGACAAATGGGAGCGCGAAGGATTGATCATGTACGGCCAGATGACGGCCGGGAGCTGGATCTACATCGGCACGCAGGGCATCCTGCAGGGCACCTATGAGACATTTGCTTCCCTGGCGCGGGAGGAGGGTTGGCCAAGTCTGGCCGGCAAGCTGGTCGTTACGGCCGGCCTGGGCGAGATGGGCGGCGCGCAGCCGCTGGCGGTGACGATGAACGGTGGCGTGGGCCTTTTTGTCGAGGTTGATCCCTGGCGCGCCCAACGGCGCCTGGAGCTGCGGCAGGTGGACGCAGTGAGCCAGGAGCTGGAAGAAGCCATGACCTGGGTTGAGGAGGCGCTTACCGCGAAGGAGCCGCGCTCGATAGCCCTGGTGGGCAACGCCGCGGAGATTTTGCCACGCCTGGTAGCGTTGGGTGTCGTGCCTGATGTTGTTACCGACCAGACTTCGGCCCACGACCCGCTCTATGGCTATATTCCAGCCGGGCTCTCTCTTAACGAGGCGGCGGCGCTGCGCCAGAGTGACCGCGAAGCCTACCTGGAACGCGTCTATGATTCGATGGTCACGCATGTTCAGGCGATGCTCGACTGGCAGAAACGGGGCGCGGTAGTTTTTGACTATGGCAACAATCTGCGCCAGCGCGCCTATGACCATGGCTTGAAGGAAGCGTTTAATTATCCCGGTTTTGTGCCGGCTTATATCCGGCCGCTATTTTGCGAAGGCAAAGGACCGTTCCGCTGGGTGGCGCTCTCCGGCGACCCGGCCGATATCTACGCTACCGACGAGGCCATCCTGGAATTGTTTCCCGAAGACGAGCACCTGGCACGCTGGATCAGGATGGCGCAGCGTGATGTTGAATTCCAAGGCCTGCCGGCGCGCATATGCTGGTTGGGCTACGGCGAGCGGGCCAGGGCGGGGCTAAAGTTTAACGAACTGGTGGCCCAAGGGAAGGTGAAGGCGCCGATCGTGATCGGCCGTGATCACCTGGACAGCGGCTCCGTGGCCAGCCCCAACCGCGAGACGGAAGGTATGCGCGACGGGTCCGATGCCATTGCTGATTGGGCGGTGCTCAACGCGCTGCTCAACACGGCCGCCGGCGCGACCTGGGTCAGTTTCCATCATGGTGGCGGCGTGGGCATTGGCTACAGCCTGCATGCGGGGCAGGTGATCGTCGCCGACGGCACCCAGGCGGCGGCGAAGCGGCTGGCGCGCGTGCTGACCGCCGATCCGGGCCTGGGCGTCGCCCGCCACGCCGATGCCGGCTATGCGCGGGCGATTGAAGTGGCCCGCGCGCGCGGCATTAAGATTCCGATGCTGGGGTAAAGGGAAGCGGCAAGTTGCAGGTGGCAGGTAGCGGATGGTAAGTGGTGAAGGGCTATGTCTGAAGCGGTTGATCTTCTGATAATCAACGCAGCGCAGATCGCGACCTGCGCCGCGGACGGACCGAAGCGCGGCGCGGCGCTGCAAGATCCCGGCCTGCTTCATGACGGCGCGATTGCCGTGCAGGCGGGCCGCATTACCGCCGTGGGGCAAACGGCCGATATCCGGGCACGTTACACCGGCCGCCGCATGATCGACGCTGCCGGCCGGGCGGTCTGCCCCGGCTTTGTCGACCCGCACACGCACCTCGTCTATGGCGGCGATCGTGTGCACGAATTTGAGATGCGTATCGCGGGTGCCACCTACCTGGAGATCATGGCTGCCGGCGGCGGCATCCTGAGCACCATGCGCCACACGCGCGAAGCGAGCAGCGATGAGCTGCTGGCTTCGGCGAGCAGGCGGCTGAATGAGATGCTGGCCTTGGGCAGCACCACGGTAGAGATCAAGACCGGGTATGGTTTGAGTACAGCCGCTGAGCTAAAGATGCTGCAGGTGATTGCCGCATTGGACCAGAGCCACCCCTGCGATATTGTGCCCACTTTCCTGGGGGCGCACACCGTGCCTCCGGAGTACGCGGATGACGCCGTGGGCTATGTTGATTTAGTGGTAGAAGAGATGATTCCCGCCGCAGCCGCCTGGTACAGGGAGTCGCATTTCGCACGGAAGGGGACGCCGTTCTTCATTGATGTGTTCAACGAAGCCCATGCTTTTGACCTTGCCCAATCGCGGCGTATTTTGCAGGCCGGCCAGGAGGCCGGCTTGCGGATCAAGATCCACGCCGATCAATTCAACAACCTGGGCGGCGTGCCGCTGGCGGTAACATTGGGGGCCGCCTCGGTTGATCACCTCGACGTCAGCAGCCAGGCGGATATGCAGATAGTGGCCGCATCAGATACGGTCGCCACGCCGCTGCCGGCGGTTAATTTTAACCTGGCCCTGGATCATTACGCCGATGCGCGCGGGTTTATAGACGCCGGCGCCGTCCTGGCCCTGGCCACAGACATCAATCCCGGTTCGGCGCCCTGCCTGTCCATGCCGCTGGTGATGGCCATCGCCTGCCGCTTCCAGAACATGCTGCCGGCTGAAGCACTCAATGCGAGTACGATCAATGCCGCCTACGCGATCGGGCTTGGCCGGAACCTCGGATCGATCGAGGTCGGCAAACAGGCCGATTTACTGATTCTCAAGGAAGCGGACTACCGCCACATCGCTTACTTTTTCGGCCACAACCCGGTGCAAACCGTGATTAAGGCCGGGCAGGAAGTGGGGTTAACAATCAGCGGCCAACCATCAAAGGTTAACAGTTAGCGGCGGCTAGCGGCGTAGATGCGGGCATACTCCAGGCCGTTGATCTCGATCACTTCTTCTGGCTGGCGATCTGCGAACTTTGCCAGCAGCGCAGGGGGAACGCCGCGCTGCCATTGGTGAATGTAGAGAACAGCGTAATCGGCCGCTTCCACCGCGGCTACTTCTTCCGGCGACATCTCGGCGTTGATCGACAGTGTCTGGCCGTCAAAGTAATAGGCCAGGGCGGAGCGATACCAGCCGGCGACGACCAGATCGCTGCTGTCCGGCTTCTGACTCAGATAGCGGCCCGCCGCATCCAACCCTTCACCCCAGCCGATCTGCATCACCTGGGGCGCACGCGCGCTGCCGCCGAGCAGCGGGTTGTAATAGCTCAGGGGGTAGGGAAAGACCCTCTGCAGCGAGACCAGCTGCCAGACCGCTACCAGGCCGAGAAGAAGACCTGCCGCCAGGCGGCTGACGCGGCCGTCAAACCAGCGCCGGGCCGCGGTTTGAATAAGCGCGGTCCAGGCCACGGCAGCCACAAGCTGCAAAGTGGGGTAGATGGGCAGCAAATAGCGGTCAAATTTCTTGTCACCAAGGGTCATGAAGAGTGTGAACAGCAGGGCGTAAAGCAGCAGGATAGAGGTGGCGCCGCGCGGGCGCGCCTGATCGAGCGGCGGCCAGCGGCGCCAGAGAGCAGGCGCGAGCAGTACCAGGCCAATGACGATTACCGGCGTGCTGCGCCAGAGGTAGGTAAGCGGGTAGAAGGAGAAAATTTGCGCCGGAATGCGGCCGTCATCGTAGATGATGCCGTTAAAGAAAACAGGGTCCGCGTGCCCACCGCCGGCGTAGCTGAGCGCCCCGGCCAGAATGCGCTGCATGGTGCTGATGGGCGAACTCCACATGACCGGCCAGAACAGCAAAAAAGTTATGGCGCCGATAACGGCCCAGAGCAGGTATGCCGTGAGGACAGGACGCGCGGCCTGCCTGCGAGCCAGCAGTAGGGCAATGACCAATAAGATAGGGCCGAGAATAAAAGCCGGGGTTTTGGTCAGCCAGGCCAGCCCCGCGACGATACCGGCAAGCAGCAGGTCTAATACGCGCCTGTCTGCGGCATAAGCGAGGAAGGCCAACAGCGAAAGCAGCATCAGCGAACCGGCCAGGCCGTCGAGATGCATTAGCTGGGTATGGGCGATCAGGAAGGGTGAGAAGGCCATGAAGGCGGCGGCCAGGATAGCGGCCGTATGGCCCAACAGCCGGCGGGCGTAGAAAAAGAGCAGGGTCAGCGCCAGGGCATTGAGCGCGATCATCACCTTTCGCCCGGCCACCAGCGCCTGCAGCGGGGTATAGCCCTGCTGCTGTAGGAATTGGTCTAACTCGTAGGGTTCCAGCGGGCCGGGCGCCGCCGACGCATAGCCGGGGAAGAGCGCCGTTAAGCCGGCCGCGCCGGCCCACATGACGGTTACGCCTGGATGTTCGCTCTGATAGGTATCCGCGAGGCTGCCATGATAGAGGGCATAGGCAAAGTTAGCGGCGCGGGCGACCCATTTGGTTTCATCGGCCGTGGCATACTGAGCACTGATGAGCCAACGCGGCAGGGCGAGGAGCAGGAAAACGGCCGCTGCCAGGAGCAGGTTATCCAGCCACTTCCTTCGCGTAGTCATGAACTATCCCTAACAAATCACAGCACCAACCCAATACGAGATAGGTACAAGTTCGCGCGGGCTACGGCCGCCCGAGGCAGTCGCAGCCCGCGCCTTTTCCCTGCTCGTTGAAATGGGCAGGCGCGACACGTTGTCGCGCACGACAGGTACGTTACGAGCCCCAGTTACCGCGATCTTCCCGATCCTCGGCCGTTTCCGTTAACGGCTTTTGATCGCTGCCATCCGCATTCATAGTGTATAGATCGGAATTCTCCTGCGCCGCGCTGCTGCGATGGCCGAAAAAAGCACCAACGTCGTCGCTGGCGAACGGCGGCATCGCCGCAACACCGTTTTTGTTAAGGGCAGGGGCGCTCTCATCGCGCCGTGTAAAGATGATCTTCGCCCCATCGGGGGACCAGTCGGCCCAATCGCTGTAGAAATCAGTCAAGCGCTGCTGATTTGAGCCGTCAGCATCCATGACGTAGATGCGCCTGTCGCCGTCGCGCAGGGAGGTAAAAACGATTTGCTGACCATTTGGCGACCAGGCAGGGTTGAAATCAAAGGCCGGGTCCGTTGTCAGCGGCGTCTTATTTGAACCGTCAGGATCCATCATGTAGATATCCAGCCCGCCCGTCTCATCTGACGAATAAACTATCTTCTGGCCATCACTTGACCAGTCCGGGCTGCCGGAAATAAAGGCGTCCGACGTCAACGCCTGCTGGTCGCTGCCGTCGCTGTTCATGACGAAGATCTGGAAACGGCCGCTGCGATTGCTGGCGAAGACGATCTGTTCACCATTCGGTGAGAAACTAGGCGAATTATCATCCCATTGGGAGCTGGTAAGCCGTTCTACGTCGGAGCCATCGGGCAGCATGGTGTAGATCTCGTAGTAACCCGCTTCTCGCCGGTCGCTGGTGAAGGCGATAAGCTGCCCATCTAGAGACCAGGCAGGCATGTCATCCACCGCCTCATTTTCGGTCAGGCGTTTACGACCGGAGCCATCGGGCGGCATGGTATAAATCTCGCGTTCCGTGCCTGAGTTGATGGTATAGACGATCTTCCCGGTCGTGCCCGGTTCCGGCGGGCTGGCGACAATGGGCAGAAACATCTTTTCGCCGTTGTCTGCAAGGGCGGTGGCCAGCAGCGCGCCGCACAGCAGCAAGGCAGCTAAGAGAAGCGCCGGCAGCGGCCGCCCTCTGAATGACCGGTAAAACCATCTGTCTGCATTACGCTCTCTTTTCTTCTCGATGCCGCGCATGAATATCTGACCTCCATGTTTATGAAGTGGTGATTGGAACGTGATTAAACAGAACCAAGCGTATCAGCCTGAATGCCTTCGACTATACCAGGAAATTGCTGAGACTACGATGGTACGGCCTTTGGCGTAATGAGCCGTGATCCGGCCCGGATTCATGACATGCGGCAGGGATCAGCATGACATATGACACTGGGAGAACGCCATGTTCGCGGGTATGTTAGGGTGGTAGGCGAGAACAAAGCACGGACGTACACTTATCCTATGCATGAAATGGCCGTTACCCAAAGCATTCTAGATATCGCCCTGGACCACGCGGCGCGAAACGGCGCGGCGCGGGTGACGTCCTTGAACCTGCTTATCGGCCAATTGTCGTCCATTGTTGACGATTCGGTGCAGTTTTATTGGGATATTCTGAGCCGGGACACTCTTTGTGAAGGGGCTGTCTTGTTTTTCCAGCGTCTGCCGGCCAGGCTGGCTTGCCTCGATTGCCAATATGAATATGAGCTGTCGCGCGGCCTGGAAGCGTGCCCTCGCTGTGAGAGTTTCCGGGTGCGGGTGATTAGCGGTGATGAGTTTCGCCTGGAGAGCATCGAGATCGAAGAATCGCCGCAACTCGCCGCATAATAGAGCCGCGGCTGAACAAGAAGCGTAAGTAGGAATCATGACAAGAACGACGGTACCCATTGTAGAAGAAATCTTAAGCGCGAACGACAGCCTGGCAGGGCTCAACCGCCGGCTGCTCGATGAAGCGGGCGTTTTGGGGATCAATATTATGGCCTCGCCCGGTGCGGGCAAGACGAGCGTTATCTTGCAGACGATTGAGGCGCTAAAGAGTGATTTACAGATTGGCGTGATCGAAGGCGACACGGCCGCGGTTACAATTGATGCGGACAAGGTGATGACCGCGGGTATGCCCGCCGTACAAATCAACACGGGCGGACAATGCCATCTTGACGCGGTGATGCTGGCTAAGGCGCTGCCGTCGCTGCCGCTGGAAAAGCTCGACCTGTTGATCGTGGAAAACGTGGGCAACCTGATTTGCCCGGCAGCCTTCACCCTGGGTACGCATTTCAACGTGGTCGTGGCCAGCGTGCCTGAAGGGGACGACAAGCCATACAAGTATCCCAATATCTATCGCGGTATTAACGCCCTGATCTTGAATAAAATCGATTTGCTGCCCTACATTGATTTTGATGAAGCATACTTCCGCCAAGGCATTGAGATACTCAACCCAGGCGTGTCCTACTTCCCGCTTTCTTGTAAGACAGGTGAGGGTGTGGCAGCGTGGACCGGCTGGCTGCGCGATCAGCGGCTGCCCCTGGATATACGGGCGGCCGATTCTGTATCAACGAGGTGAACCCCGATGTGTTTAGGTGTGCCAGGTAAAGTAAGCGAGATATACGAGGTCAACGGCCTGAAAATGGGCAAGATCGACTTTGGCGGCGTGGTGCGCGAGGCGTGCCTGGCCTATGTGCCGGAAATTGAGGTGGGTGACTATACAGTCATCCATGTTGGCTTCGCGATCAGCAAGTTGAGTGAAGAGGAAGCTCAGGCCACGCTGGAAATCCTTAATGAGCTGGCCGATATTGAAGAAGAAATTGGGCCGGAACCGCAGACGGCCGTATCGGGCAACGGCTCCACGTCGCCATGACGGGGCAAGGCTAAAGGCTTCCGGTCATGAAGTACATTGACGAATATCGCGACGCGGATCTGGCGCGCAAAACAGCGGCGCAGATCAATCGCGTTGTGACCCGGCCATGGACAATCATGGAGATCTGCGGTGGGCAGACGCACGCGATCATGCATTTTGGCATTGATCAACTGCTGCCGCCGGAAATTGAGCTGGTACATGGCCCCGGCTGTCCCGTTTGCGTTACGCCCCTGGAACAGATCGATAAAGCGCTGGCCATTGCCTCTTTGCCGGATGTCATCTTTACCTCCTACGGTGATATGCTGCGCGTGCCCGGTACGGGGCGCGATCTTTTTGCCGTGCGCGCCGCGGGCGGCGATGTGCGCGTGGTCTATTCCCCTCTGGACGCGATCAAGATCGCCCAGGAAAACCCCAACAAGCAGGTAGTTTTTTTCGCGATTGGCTTTGAGACCACGGCGCCAGCCAACGCCATGAGCGTCGTGCAGGCAAAGGCGCTGGGGCTGACCAATTTCAGTATTCTTGTTTCGCACGTGCGGGTGCCGCCGGCCATGCACGCCATACTTGGCTCGCCAACTAACCGCGTGCAGAGTTTTCTGGCTGCGGGCCACGTCTGCGCGGTCATGGGCTATTGGGAATATCCCGAAATTGCCGCGCAATATGGCGTGCCCATGGCGGTCACCGGCTTCGAGCCGCTGGACATTTTGCAGGGTATCTTGCAGACCGTACAGCAGTTGGAAGAAGGCCGGGCCGAGGTGGAGAATGCTTACAGCCGCGCGGTAACTTTTGAGGGCAACAAACCGGCCCAGGCGGTGATCGCGCAGGTGTTCAAGGAGTGCGATCGCAAATGGCGCGGCATCGGTACCATTCCCGGAAGCGGCTGGTGCCTGCGACCCGAATTCGCCGAATATGACGCCGAGAATCGCTTTGACGTGCAGGCGATCCGGCCCGAGGAATCACCGCTCTGTATTTCCGGCCTGATTCTGCAAGGACTCAAGAAACCGGATGAATGCCCGGCTTTTGGTAAGGAATGCACGCCGGAGCATCCGTTGGGAGCGACGATGGTTTCCGGCGAAGGCGCCTGTGCCGCCTATTATCGCTATCGCCGCGATCTGGTTTTGCCGTAAGCGGCCGGTGAATAAGCGTTACATCTTGCCCAAAGCGCCTTTTGCAGCAGCCCATGTTTGACCATTTTGGTTTCCTAGCTCCTTACTACGATCGTGTTTTTGGCCCGCCCGATCCGGGGCCGCTGCGCGATTTACTTCGCCTGCCTGTTAACGGCCGTTTACTGGATGCCGGCGGCGGCACCGGGCGCGTCTCCTCGCAGCTGATCCCCTACGTGGACGAGCTTGTCATTAGTGACGTTTCGACCAAGATGCTGCGGCAGACGATGAAAAAGGGGCACTGCCGGCCGACAGCCGCGCACGTGGAACGGCTGCCTTTTCCGGACGAGAGCTTCGAGCGTGTGCTGGTGGTGGATGCGCTGCATCACTTCGCCGATCAGCAAGAGGCGCTGGTAGAGCTGGTGCGCGTGCTCAAGCCGGGCGGGCGCCTGGTGATCGAAGAGCCGGACTTGCGCCGCGTGGCGGTGAAGATGGTGGCCCTGGCGGAAAAGGCGATGCTGATGCAGAGCCATTTCTTCTACCCGCGAGAAATCCGGGAGATGCTCGCGGCGTTAGGCGTGACGGCCGAATTGGTGAGCGGCGAGAGCTTCGCGAGCTGGGTTGTGGCGGAGAAGGTCGTGAAGTAATTACTTTTAGAAACCGAGTTTTCCCCAAAAACTCGGTTTCGGTATATGGACAAATGTAATGAGTGACGAGCCTGTTTATATAGAAAGTCCACTGTGCCCCGTCCCTATTCGCGACCGCGGGCAAGTTATTGTGGGTCACGGCAGCGGCGGCAAACTGTCCCATGACTTGATTACTAAACTGTTCTTGCCGCCGTTCGATAATCCGGCGCTGCGTGCGGGCGATGACGCCGGCGTCGTACGGCCGACGGCCTGCGCCAAGCTGGCGGTGAGCACCGATTCGCACGTGGTCTGGCCGCTCTTTTTCCCCGGTGGCGATATTGGCCGCCTGGCGGTGTGCGGCACGGTCAATGACGTAGCCATGATGGGCGCGCAGCCGCTCTACCTTACGGCCGGTTTTATCCTCGAAGAAGGGTTGGAAATAGGTGTGTTGGAAAAGGTTGTGGAGTCGATGCAGGCTTCGGCGGCCGAGGCAGGGGTGCAGATTATCGCCGGAGATACGAAGGTGGTGGAGCGCGGCAAGGCAGACGGCCTTTATATCAATACATCCGGCGTCGGCCTGATCGAAGAAGGGCTGGAAATAGGCGGCGCGCTGGCGCAGCCGGGCGATGTAGTGCTGCTCTCCGGGCCGATTGGCGACCACGGCATCGCCGTGCTGGCGGCGCGTAATGACCTCGGTTTTGAAACGGCCGTAGAAAGTGACGTCGCGCCGCTCAATCACCTGGTGCGAGCGATGCTAGACGCCAGCGACGAGGTGCACGTCCTGCGTGATCCCACGCGTGGCGGCGTGGGCAGTACCTTGAACGAAATCGCGCGCCAATCCAATGTGAGCATTGTACTGCAGGAACAGACCATCCCCGTGCGTCCGGCGGTGCAGGCAGCCTGCGAGATGCTGGGTTTTGATCCGCTATATATCGCCAATGAAGGGCGGCTGCTGGGCATTGTCGGCCGGGAAGATGCGCAGGCAGTATTGGCCGCCATGCGGTCCACGCGCTATGGGGAAGAGTCAGTTATCATCGGCGAAGTTGCGGCGGAGCATCCGGGACGCGTGTTGATGAAGACAGCATACGGCAGCACGCGCATTGTGGACGTGCTGCTGGGCGAGATGCTGCCGCGTATTTGTTAGGCCTGGCCCGGCCTGCGCTGCGGCGCTGCCCAACACAGCGCGCTTCGCTGCGCCCGCCTATCTCACTACGACCGGCAGATAGATGGCTGGGGGACTAGCGGCAGGCGGGCTGTATTCATAAGCGCCAATGTCACACACGGCGATACCGTCGCCGTCGCCATCCAGCGGGCGGGTGACGCCTCTTTGATCCAGGGGCAGGCAGGCCGCATTGTCCCCGGCGTCGATTGCAGGGCTGCCCATCATGAGCGCATGGGTCGCCGTCTTGCCGCCATTGTTGGCCAGGAGGCCAATATCGGCCGGCGTGTTGTTCTGGTCGCTGGCGTGGCCCATGGCGCACGTCCCTTCGTCCTCCAGGTTATGACCCAGGGAAAAGAGGCCGCCTAAACAATTGTCGCCGTCATTCTCGGCGAGCAGCGAGTTTTGAACGACGACCAGGCTGGCGTTCATCAGACCCGCGCCTCCCGGGCTTTCATTGGCCGCAATGGTGGCGTTCAGCAGGAAGACGTTGTTGAGATTGAAGATGCCGCCGCCCATGGCGTCAGCTCTGTTGCCGCTGAGGGTGGTGTTGGTGAGCGAGATGGAACCCGCACTAAAAATCGCACCGCCAGCATTTCCGGCCACGTTGGCGATAGCGGCGCTGTTGGTGAGCGTAAACGTCCCGCTGTCGCCGATCAAAATGCCGCCGCCATCTGTAATGGCCGTGTTGCTGATGAACAACCCATCGCTCAGGTCAAACATCTGGCCGTCGTTGTACAGGCCGCCGCCTTGTGCCGCCTGATTGGCCTGGACGCGATCCGACTTGCTGGTGACCTGGCAGCAGTCTTCCGAGTTTCCTTTGAGATAGATCGCTCCGCCGCGCTCGGTGGCATTGTTGCCGATCAGATCGTTGTTTTCAAGCGCTGCCTGTCCATTCATGACCGTAATGGCACCGCCATAGCCGGCGGCCGGCACCAGTCCAGCCGTATTGCTGATGAAAACGTTGTGCTGGAGCGCTACCGGTGCCGTGCCAAGGCCGGTAATCGCCAAACCCCCGCCATAGGAAAAGGTGCCGCTGACCACATTCTGCGCGATGAAATTCTGGGCCAATACCGCCTGGCTGTTTTCTAGCTGTAAGCCGCCGCCAAGGGCTTCTTGGCCCAGGCCAACGCTCTGGTTATCCATAATGCGATTCCCTTGCAGCAGTGGCCCGCCACGCTGCACCCAGACCCCGCCGCCCAGCAAGAAGGCGACGTTGTTGTGAATGGTGTTGCTGATGACCAGGGCATTGCTGTCTACGATGCTTAGCCCACCGCCATGGTTGGATCCCAAATCAGCACGGCCGCCGGTGATTACGAACCCGTCCAATCTGGGCGCGACATTCTGCGGATTGCCAAACTCTCCCTGGATATGAACAACCGACAAGGTGTTATCGGCGGGGACAATGGTAGAGCTAAAAGTATTGATGCTGCGCACCGTAAAGGCGGTATTCCAGCCCCCCTCCAATGTGACCGTCTTGCTGATAACCACGTTTTCCGCGTATAAGCCCGCTGCTACGCGGATTGTGTCCTGTACATTCGCAATGGCCAGGGCATCATTGATAGAGGCCAGGCAGCCATCCTCACCGCCAGGCTTGACACAAAGAACATCTTCTGCCGCGCCCGTTCCGGCGGCGCGAGCGAACGATAGGATAGAAAATAACGCTGCAAAGGAAACTGCGGAGACGATGAGCAGCAGGCCCGCGCGCCGCAGCTTGCGGGCGATAATCGCGTTACTAAAGTTCGCCATGACGTCCTCCGGGACTTAACTACCAGTTAAGTAATTATTAGTTATTATACGATCAAGCTCCCTGGCACGATAGTCATTTACTTTTCACCGCATTCTGGCGCCAATCACCTGCAGCTAATATTTCTGATCCTATAATGATCTTGAGAGGACGTAACAAAATAATGGGTAAAGGAATGTGTAAACATGGTACAGACATTAACGGGCAAAATTGCTCTCGTAACGGGCGCTTCCAGAGGATTGGGCAAAGCGACTGCTCTGGAACTTGCGCAGGCCGGTGCTTATGTCATCTGTACAGGTCGGAGCACGCGTGGCCACAGTACCCAGGGGGAGGTACCCGCCACGACGATTGATGCCACGGTCGATGCAATCGCCGAAGCGGGAGGAAAGGCAGAAGCCATCAGGTGTGATCAATGCGGCAGCATTACGAATTACCCCATGGAACT
>JBJYWX010000293.1:0-4501 GCA_046259695.1 Promineifilaceae bacterium (SeqCode)
CGCCTGACTGTAATCCGCGAGCGCGGCTTCAAGATGGTTTGCTGTCCGGTAGAGATTGGCACGATAGAAATATGCCTCAGTGAGCCCGGGATCAAGTTCAATGGCGGCGTCGTAATCAGCCTTAGCTTGGGCGGCCTGGCCGCTTAGTTCGTAGAGACGCCCGCGCTCAAAATAGCGCTCAGCGCTTTCTCCGTCGAGCTCAATAATCTTCTGATAGTCCGCCAGTGCATCGTCAGTTTTGTCTTCGGCCGCGAGGATCTGGCCGCGGTTCGTTAATGCAACCAGGTTGTGAGGATCATGCGCAATGACCGTACTGAAATCTTGTACTGCCTCTTCGAAAATCTGCTCGTGGCGATTCACGAGCCCCCGTTCCAGGTAGGCAGCAGTGAGTTCTGGCTCCAGCTTGATCGCTTGATCAAGATCCTCTCGGGCCAAGTCAAACTTTCCAATCGCCCGGTACACTTGTCCACGACCAAGGAAAGCGTTCGCCAGCGTGTCTTCGAGATCGATTGCCTTGCCGAAATCTTCGGCCGCCTCCGAATAGCGCTGCAGCCCGCTGTACGCATATCCTCGATGCACATACAAATCTGCCGACTCGACGCCCAGTCGTTGAGCTTCGTCATAGTCCTGCACTGCCTTCCCGTAGTTACCCAGTGCCTGGTAAGTGGCGCCCCTATTCAGCAGTGCCCTGTAGAAATCTGGCTCAATTGCTATTGCCCGATCGTACTCGACCAGAGCATCCTGATAAGACTCCAGCACCTGCAATATATAGCCGCGGTGGAAGAATGATTGGGCATCTTGCGGATCAAGGCGTGAGGCCACGCCATAGGCATCCAACGCTTCATCTAGCTCGCCCAGTGCAACGCAGCACAATCCGAGGCGCGCAAATGCTTGAGAGTTACTGGAATCGAGTTCCGTCAGCATTTGATAATCACGGCGCGCCGCTTCATACTGGCCCAAATCATACTCCACAGCGCCTCGGTCAAAATAAAGTTGAATATCTCCCGTGCCTGATGCAACAGCCTGATCGAAATCGGCCAACGCTTCGGGCAGCGCTTTTTGAGCATAATGAACCCTGCCACGACTGGCGTAAGCGGCGCCATACATGGGATCAAGTTTCAATGCCTCGTCAAGATCAGCGAGTGCTTTTTTCAGCTTCCCTTGAATGAAGTACACTTGGCCGCGATTCGCGTAAGCTGCTGCGTAGTCAGGTTTTAGGCGAATGGCCTCATCTAGATCGGAAAGTGCCGCCGGGTATTGCTTAAAAGCGGCGAATGTACGGCCGCGGCCGGCATAAGCCATGGCGTTGTTCGAATCGAGGTCAAGGGCAGTCTGAAAATCCGTCAGCGCTTCCGCATAACGGCCGAGCGCGAAAAGCGCGGCGCCTCTACCGCTGTAGAGTGTTGTTTCGTCGTCTACGCGGCTTAGCGCTTCATTGTAGTCCACGATCGCGCGGTCATATTGCCCCAGCGAATAGGCGACACCTGCGCGATAACCCAAAACCAGCGGATTGTTTGGTTCGCGCCGCAGTACTTCGTCAAAATCTCGCAGCGCTTCTTCATGCCGGCCCAAGGATTGAAGGCTATTGCCACGATATTCGCGGGCACGCGTTTGGTTCGCGTCCAATTCCAGGGCCGCGGCATAACTCTCCACCGCTGCCGCAGAGTCACCCACGGCGTCCTCAACGCGTCCGCGTCCCACATAGGCTGCCACATCGCTCGGCTCCAGGCGCAAAGCCTCCTCAAAGTCGGCCAGGGCTTCTTTATGTTCACCAAGCGTCAGGTATACATACCCGCGCCGGCGAAAAGCCTCGGCCATAGTCCCATCTCTTTCAATAGCCGCCGTGTAATCAGCAGTAGCGTCCGTCGCCCGTCCCATTTTCTCGTACGCTTCGCCGCGCCCTAAATATGCCAATGCATCGGGCCTTTGCCTTATGACCATGGTGAATGCTTCGCTCGCGGCCTGGAAGCGCTCCAGGAGCAGGTAAACGGTACCGCGGTTAAAAAAGGCACCAACCAGCTCGGGATCAAGGCGAATCGCATCGCCGTAATCAGCCAGCGCTTCCGTATACTCTCCCAGGACCTGGTGGATGGCCCCGCGATCGAGATAGAACTGTGCATTGTCAGGAACAAGTTCGATAAGCTTATTTTGGTCCGCCAGCGATGCGCCGTATTCCCCGTGCTCGCGATATAACAAGCCGCGGTTGCGATAAGCCGTCGCAAATTTGGGATCGCGCCGGATTGCCTCTGAATAGTCCGCGAGTGCCCGCTCAGCATCACCTAATTTTGCCAGGGCATCAGCATGGAGGGTATAGATAGACGCCGTTCCCGGCGCCAGGTCCAGCATTACACTGCACAATTCCGCGCTGCGAGCATAGTTCCCGGCACGCGCTTCTTCTCCGGCAAGCTCATACAACATCTGCGCCATTTCGCTGCTCGAAGCATCAAAATTGAGCATGCTTCGTCCGCGCGAAAGTCCTCGCGGGCCCAAGAAAAACGATACTAGCTTGTCAGTCGCTTCCGCCCTACTGCCAACGTCCTCCGCCGTCACTACCGTCCCGTCAAATACCAACTCGTTGTCGGAGATAGTGACATACTTGTCCAGGCGTTCGTCCAGTAGCTTCTGCATATGCCGCACACTCACCGTGGAACCGGCGCGCAGATTATTCAGATCGATGGCATAGGCAAAAACAAGATCCCTAAATGGCGTGATGCGTGCCTTGTAGAAAGTAGCAATCGCTACTAACAGGGCCTCAATCTCTGGATCACGCAGGACAAGAAGACTGCGAACCTCGCGCCACAGCTGATCGACATTCTCGCCATGATACTGTTGCGCCGCTTCCTTATCGACGAAATCAACACCCGCCTCTTCTACCCGCCAGTAGGTCAGCAGCATCAATTCGGGTGTGCCGTCGTTTGATGCAATGAGGAATTCGGAAGCGTCGTAGTCCGTTTCTACGCCATAAATGCCGACCGCGCCGGCGAGAAGCCGTGCTGTCTCATCGGCCGTCAGATTTCGCAGCTGCGCGCGTGAAAACGCGTGCTTCTCCAACCAGTCGGCATGTTCTGAAGTGAGATGGCTTTCGCGTGCAGTCGCTACAACGTAGAGTTCTTCGACCGCCTGCAAGCTGGCAAGCGCACTCGATAGGTTCTGCAGTTTTATATCGTCGTCGAATTGGTAGGGGAGGTCATCCAGAAAAAGAACCGCCGGCCGCTTCAAGTCGACCTCGCCGGCCAGATCCCTACCAAGCAAGAATCGATCGGCCGTGCGAAGGTCGAAACCAGGTTCGAACACCCGCGACTCGTCCACCATACCGGCGCGAATCATGCGGTAGATTAATTCCAACGCTTCGCGCGACTTTCCGATATTCGCCGGGCCGGTAATCAGTATGCGCGGATTATCGCGCAGCTGCTCCGGATAAGTTACATCGCGATTAATCCACAAGAACTTGCCGCCAAAGCCGCGGCGTCGCCGCAGATCATCAGAGGTCAACTGTCGTAGAAACTTAGCCATTTTTCTACCTTCCAAAGGGTATGGAAACGAACTACCATCGTGCTTGCGAGCATTTTACAGGCCCAGCCAAGAAAATGCAGTGAACTGCCCGTTGATTCAATGTGAACTCGCCGTTTACATAAGCTATTATAACCCCATCTCCACAATCGTCGCTTCGCCCTGCCCAACCCCAACGCAAAGCGTCGCCAGGCCATAACGCATCCTTTCACCCAGCGCCGCCCGCCGCTGCATCTCGTAAAGTAGCGTCGTCAAAATCCGCGCCCCCGAGCAGCCCAACGGATGGCCCAGGGCGATCGCCCCGCCATTGACATTGGTATTCTCTTCCGCAAGGCCTAGTTCGCGCATGACAGCGATCGACTGCACGGCGAACGCCTCATTTAGTTCAATAAGATCTATTGCTTCAAGTCTAAGCCCGGCGCGATCCACTACTTTGCGCGTCGCCCCCACCGGCCCCAGCCCCATAACCCGCGGATCTACTCCGGCGGCGGCCGACGCGACCCATCGCGCCATAGGTTCAATTCCCAATTTATCTGCCCTCGACTGCGACATCAAGACCAGGGCGCAAGCGCCATCGTTCAGCCCGCTGGCATTCCCCGCCGTCACGGTTCCCCCTTCGCGGAAGACAGGACGTAGTTTGCCCAACTTCTCCAGATTCGTGACCACTTCATAGCCATTTTCTGTCTTCCTATAAAAAGGATGCTCATCCGTGTCCACAATCACCGTTTCCCCCTTGCGTTGTGGAATAGGCACAGGCACAATTTCGCGCTCGAAATAACCTGCGTTTATGGCCTCAATCGCGCGCTGCTGGCTCTGCAAAGCGAAGCGATCCTGTTCTTCGCGCGTAATCTCGCCGCCCTTAATGCTACCGTCGCGGCTCCTCTCATAGATATTCTCGGCTGTTTCACCCATGGCCTCGAGTGGGAAAATCGCCTCGATGCGCGGGTTAGGATAGCGCCAGCCCAGGGTCGTATCCCACCCCGTCACGTTT
>JBJYWX010000294.1:0-3009 GCA_046259695.1 Promineifilaceae bacterium (SeqCode)
ACCGCCGCTTGCCGGCGCGGCACGTTTCAGGGACGCAGCAGCACTTTACGCGCGCCGGGCCGCGCGGCGTAGACAAAAGCCGCCAGAGCATCTGTGAGGTTATAGCGGGCATCTATCAGCGGCAGCACGTGTACGGTGCCGCTGCGCAAGAGGCGCAGGGCCGGGGCAAACGGCCCGCAGCGCGAGCCGACAACGTTTACCTCACCGACCACCAATTTGGTCAGGTCCAGCTTGCTCTTGCCAGCAAACGTGCTTTTGAGCACGAGCGTCCCTTCCGGGCGCACAAGGCGCAGCGAATGGGCAAAGCCTTGGTTGTTGCCCGTCGCTTCTACTACCAGATCGAAGCTGTCGTCCGGCTGCTCGTGTACCAGGCCCGTAACCAAGCCGAGGGCGGCGGGAAGCTCGAGGGTTTCGCGGCGGCGGCCGAGCATGGTGACCTCGGTGCCCGCCAGGGCCAGCACCTGGCCGATGAGCAGGCCCAGGCGGCCGGGCCCTACGACCGCCGCGCGCGTCGTAGGACGCACGTTGACCTGCTCGCGGATACGCACGGCGGCCGCCAGGGGCTCGGTAAAGACAGCCTCTTCATCCGTTACATCCTCGGGCACAGTGAATAGATTACCCACCGGTAGCGTGAAGGTCTCGGCAAAGACGCCGTCCCGGCCGTGAATGCCCAACGCCGCACGCTGGGAGCAGTGTTCCGGACCGCGACCGAGGCACTGTTCGCAGGTTCCACAGCCGATATTGATCGTGCCGACGACGCGGCGGCCGAGCCAGTGGGCATCTTCGCCAGAGCCTACCTGCTCTACAATCGCCACAAATTCGTGGCCCAAAACACCCTCGAAGCCGGCATAGCCACGCACAATTTCCAGGTCCGTAGAGCAAATGCCGGCCACGATCAGCCGCAGCAGCGCCTCGCCTGGCCCTGGTTCGGGGCACGGGTAATTCTCCTGAAGCGCGAGTTCACCCGCGGAGACTACCAGCGCGCGCATGCCATTCTTCTCATCCCTGGTTGACTAACGGTATCTCACCCAACTCCCAGGAGACCAGCAGCGGTGAAGCGATGAAGATGGAGCTGTAGGTCCCGCTGAGCAAGCCAACCAGCAGTACGGCAATGAACGGTTTTATCGACGCGCCACCAAAGAACAAGATTGCGGTGAGCACGAACATAGCCGCCATCTGAGTGGCCAACGAGCGGTGGATGGTTTCGATAATCGAGCGATTGACCAGCTTTTCGAAGCGTTCGGTCGGGCGCTTGGCGATGTTCTCGCGAATACGATCGAATACCACGATCGTATCCTGCAGGGAGAAACCAGCCACGGTGAGCACGGCCGTTAAGAACAAGGCATCAACCTCCCAGCCCAACAAGACACCGGTAATCGCCGCAAAACCGAAGATGATGAACAGGTCATGGATCATCGCTGCCACGGCGCTGGCGCCGTAACGGAAGGAATTGGGCACCTGGCGGAAGACATACATGATATAGAAGAGAATAACCACCGCCGCGACGCCAATCGCTAAGAAAGCAGCGCGCGTTACCTCACGGCCGACAGTGGGGCTCACACTCTGCACATTGAGCGTCCCCGGGATTAATGGCGCTAATTCCGACGCCAGGCTGTCTACAATCGCCTGCGACTCCTCAGGGGTGGCGAATTCGGCGCGAATTTGCCACGCATTCTGCAAATCCTCACCGCGCAAGGCGATCACGGCTGGGTTGTGCACGCCGGCATTGACAAAGATCTCGCGAATCGCATCCTCCGTCACTGGCTCAGTGAACTGCACTTCATAGCGCGTGCCGCTGCGAAAGTCCACGCCCAATTGGAAAATGGAACCGGTAGTCACGAGGGAGTAAATCATGGCGGCGATCCCGAGACCTATAAGGACACCGGAAAAGATGTAATACTTGCGCCGGTGCTCTACCAGGGAGAAAAGGAAATCAAAATCAAACATAATTTCCTCCTAGACACCCAACAGTGCCATTTTGCCCTGGAACCAGTCGGCCGAACGTCCCAAGAAAATACGAACAAGCGTCCGGGTAATGATCACGGCCGTGAACATACTGATGACCACACCAATCGCCAGTGTGTAGGCAAAGCCCTGCACGGTGCTGGCGCCAAAGTTACGGCCAAATATCCAGAGGATGAAGCAGATGACCAGGGTAGCCACATTCGAATCGCGAATGGCGGTCCACGCCCGATCATAGCCGGTGATAATCGCGTCGTTCAAGGAGGCGCCGCGGCGCAGTTCTTCCTTGATACGCTCAAAGGAGAGAATATTCGCGTCAACCGCCATACCTGTGGACAGCAGAAAGCCGGTAATGGCAGGCAAGGTCAGGGTTACGGGAATAAACATGAATACCGCGATATTCAGCACGATGAAGGTTATCAGGGCAATATCGGCGAAGAAACCTAAGATGCGATAGTAGATGAGCATAAAAAGCAAGACAACGGCCACACCAATGGCGCCGGCGCGCAAGCTCGCATCAACAGACTGCTCGCCCAGGGTCGCGCCAATTTGCCGTGTGCTTTCAACTGCCAGCGGCACGGGCAGGCTGCCGAAACGCAGCTGCAGCGCCAACTGCTGCGCGTCCTCTAGGGTGAAGTTACCCGTGATGGAGCCCTTATCCTGGATAACGGCGCTGATGCGCGGGCTGGAAATGACTTCATTATCCAGCACAATGGTCAGGAAATTGCCTTGATTATCACGGGTATAATTTTCGAACAGGTCAGCCGCCTCGGGCTGTAGCGTAAAGGCGACGTAAAACTCGCCATACTGGCTTGCCTGTGAACTTACTTCACGCAGGTCGGCCCCGGTGAGTATAGTTTCAAAAGTAGGCGCGGGATTCGCTACTTCATCGGACATCGGCTCGCCCGGTCCGAATTCGCAGCGCGACGGGCCGGTGTTGTTGCTGGTTCGAATACACATCCCTTCCGGCAAAGGGCTGCTGCCCGTATCCACAAACTCCAGCAGGGCCGTCTCTTGGATCAGCGAGATCGCCTGCTGAGGATCCTC
>JBJYWX010000295.1:0-2366 GCA_046259695.1 Promineifilaceae bacterium (SeqCode)
GGTAGTCTGAGAGGAAAAACTTGATGGCTAGCGACTGGCCAGAGCAGAGCAAAGTCTTTTTATGCCGTTTACTTCAACAGTGAACAATTAACAGAGAACAGACAACAGTCAGTGGAGAATAGCCAAAAAGAACTTCAAAACGCCCTGACCTTTCGTGTAGCAAAACTAAAGCGAACCACTTAGTCAGCCGTTACCTGCAATTTTCGGCGTCGCTCCACGTTTTTTCCGCGCTCGTCCGTGTCCCTTCTCTGTTGGGCAAGATTCCATCTTGGCCGCAAGACGGTACCTTGCCCTACTTGGAATTGTGCCTCCGTGCTGCTACCATAAGCGGCACGGCTACGCGCCGCGGAGAAGAAGCGAGGGGGCGGCTGAAAAAGGAGCACCGTGTGACGACAGCAACACAAAAGAGTTCGCTGCACGAATTGGCGGCGCTGTTCACTAAATTCGGCTTCACCGCTTTTGGCGGGCCGGCGGCGCATATCGCCATGCTGCACGATGAGGTGGTCGTGCGCCGCGGCTGGATGTCGGAGCAGCATTTCCTCGACCTGGTCGGCGCGACCAATCTTATTCCCGGTCCCAACTCCACGGAAATGATGATGCATACCGGGCAGGAGCGGGCCGGCTGGAAAGGACTGCTGGTAGCCGGCGCCTGTTTTATTTTGCCTGCGGCGATGTTGGTGACCATCCTGGCCTGGGCCTATGTGACCTACGGCGCCACGCCGCAGGGCGAGAACCTGCTGTACGTGGTGAAGCCGGTCGTGGCCGTAATTGTGCTGCAGGCGCTGATCAAACTCGGCCGTAAGGCGGTCAAGAACTGGCAGCTCGGCCTGCTGGGCGCGGCCGTTTTTGTCCTCTACCTGCTGGGCGTTAATGAACTGGTGCTGCTCTTCGGCACGGCCGGGCTGATGCTGGCCATCGCCTTTATCCGCCGCCAGTTCTTTACGGCGCTGATCGCGCCTCCGCTAGCCGGGCTGCCGGCCGTTCTACGGGCGCCGCTGCTGGCGCTGCAAGAAAGTGCGCCCGTTAACCTGGGCCAATTGTTCCTGGTCTTCCTCAAGACCGGCGCCGTGCTCTACGGCAGCGGCTACGTGCTGCTGGCCTTCTTACGCAACGACCTGGTGTTGCGCCTGGGCTGGCTGACCGACCAGCAGCTTATCGACGCCGTGGCCATCGGCCAGGTGACGCCCGGCCCGATCCTGACCACGGCGACGTTTATCGGCTACGTGCTGGCCGGCGTGCCGGGAGCGATCGTGGCCACGCTGGGCATCTTTCTGCCTTCTTTTGTCTTCGTCTCCATCCTCAATCCGCTGGTGCCGCGCATGCGCCAATCGGAGCTGCTGGCGGCGCTGCTGGACGGCGTGAACGTCGCCGCGCTGGGGTTGATGGCCGGCGTGACGCTGATCCTCGGCCGTGCGGCGGTGATCGACGTCTACACCGTCCTCTTTGCCCTGATCGCCGCCGTGCTCGTCTTTCGCTTCAAGATCAGCAGCATCCTACTCGTCGGCGGCGCGGCCGTGCTGGGCCTGCTGCTGTCGCTGGTTGAACTCCCGCCTTTGCCCCTGCCATGGAACTAAGAATGAGGAATGGGAACAAAGGCCTGCGAACTGACAAGTGGCATCTGGCATCTGACGACAAAGAACTGAAACCCTTATGACTACTTCTCCGCCCCTCCGCGCCATCATCTTCGACTTTAACGGCGTGCTGCTGTGGGATAACGCCCTGCAGGAGCAGGCGTGGCGCCTGTTTTCGCAGCGGCTGCGCGGCGAGCCGTTGAGCGAGCTGGAAATGGCCGAACATTTGCACGGCCGTAACAACCGCTACACGTTACAGTACCTGAGCGCGGCGCCCCTCTCCGATGCCGACGTGGTCGAGCTGTCGGAGCAGAAGGAGAAGATCTACCGCGATCTGTGCCTGGCGCTGGGCGACGCCTACCGCCTCTCTCCCGGCGCCGTGGAGCTGCTGGACTACCTGGCCGACGCGAACATACCGCGCACCATCGCCACGGCGTCGATCAAGAGCAATGTCGATTTTTATGTGCGGCGGTTGGAGCTGGCCCGCTGGTTTGACCCGGAGGCCATTGTGTACGACGACGGCACGCTGCGCGGCAAGCCGCAGCCCGATTTTTACCTCGCCGCCGCCGCCCGCCTGGGGCTGCCGCCGCGCCAGTGCGTGGTGGTGGAAGACAGCCTGCCGGGCATGCGCGCGGCGACCGCCGCCGGCATCGGGCGCACCTACGCCCTGCTCGGCGACGGCGGCCATGCCCACCTGGGCGAAATGCCGCCGGGCGTGGTCATCATTCGCGATCTGGGAGAGATGCCCCGGGAGATATTTAGCGAGGGGGCGTAGGGGCGGAGGCGCGGAGGTAG
>JBJYWX010000295.1:2466-6007 GCA_046259695.1 Promineifilaceae bacterium (SeqCode)
CTGATTACTTCATTCCGGCTCGGAACGAAAACGGCCGTCAGCGCGGCGCCCTTTTGCATCCTGGCCGGACGTTTCCAGCCAGCCGGTGCGCACATCGAGCGCGTCGTCGAAGGCCGGTACGTAAGGCTTGATGTCCAGCAGCGGGGTGCCATCCAAGATGTCGATCGCGCCCACGTGCAGCATGGTACCCTCGATGCCCAGCAGCGGTACCAGCGACAGGCCGATGGGGTTGGGCCGGCTCGGCGCGCGCGTGGCGAAAAGGCCGTGCGAGGCGTCATCCAGAAACGGGACGACGGTCAGGCCGCGAAACTGCGCCTGGTGGAGATGGTAGAGCAAGAAGATGTGCGAAAAACCGTCCAGATCGGCCAGGCCGTCCACATAGGCGGGATACAGCTCCACCAGGCCATGGGCGCTGTTGCGGCTGGCCGGCTGGATAGGCATGCCTTCCACCTTATTATAAGGCGTGTGGATGATGCCGATAGCTTCGTAGATAATCGCCATAAGGCTTACCATTTTCCCGGAAACCAGTTGGCTGCTCACGCGTCCAAGTGGGGATTCGAAGTTTCCGCGAAAACCCTCCGCTAAATATTGAACTTGATATTGATCACGTCGCCGTCCTGCACGATATAGGTCTTGCCTTCCTGGCGCAGCTTGCCGGCGCTGCGCGCCTGCGGCAGGCCGCCGAGGGCGATCAGGTCGGCGTAGGCGACGGTCTCTGCGCGGATGAAGCCCTTGGCCAGGTCGCTGTGAATGGCGGCAGCGGCCTCAACGGCCGTCGCGCCGCGCTGCACGGTCCAGGCGCGCACTTCGTCTTCACCCACGGTAAAGAATGACTGCAGGCCCATCAGGTCGTAGCTGAGACGGATGACCTTGTCCAGCCCCAACTCATTCACCCCGTACTCGTCCATGAACAGGGCCAGCGCCTCATCGTCGCCGCCGAGCTGGGTCAGTTCCATTTCCAGCCGGCCGCGCAGATTAGTGACCATACTCTGCTCAAAGTCGTACGCCAGTTCGATTTCGTCCTGGTCGTCGCCGATATTGACCACGACCATCACCGGCTTGAGCGTGAGCAGGCCGTAGCCGCGCAGGCGCTTGCGTTCCTCTGCCGTGAGCTCCAGGTCGCGCAGCGGCCGTTCTTCGGACAGCGCTTCATTGAGCCGTTCAAAAAGGGCCAGCTCGGCCTGCGCGTCGGCCTTATCCCCTTTATAGGCGCCGCGCTGCAGCCCTTCGCTCAGCTTCTCGATGCGTTTCTCCACCACGCCCAGGTCATTGAGCAGCAGCTCCATGTCCAGCGCTTCGAGATCGCGAGCAGCGTCCACTGCGCCGTCAGGGTGGGGGACGAGCTCGCTTTCAAAGCCGCGCACGACGTGCACCAGGCCGTCCATCGCCGCCAGGTGGTTGAGCAGCGCGCCGTTAATGCCGCCGCTGGCGCCGGCGCCTTTCTGCAGGCCGGCGACGTCAGTGTAGGTGATGCGCGCCGTGGTTTCCTTCTTGGGCCGGAACATCTCCGTCAGCCGTTCGACCCGTTCATCGCGCACGTCGACCACGGCCGTCAGCACGTCAAAACGGCCGCCCATGCTCTGCCCCGTGGGCGCGTCACCGCGGGTCAGGGCATTAAATATGGTGGTCTTGCCTGCACCGGGCAGGCCGATAATGCCTAATTTCATCCTTTCTTCCTCATTGTTGTCATCCTGACGCAGCGTTGTCATCCTGAGGGCGCAGCCCGAAGGATCCCTGAGGCCTTCCTAATGCTCAAACTGTGTTCTTGTGTGAGGCTGCAGGGATTCCTCACTTCGTTTGGAATGGCAAGTAACATTCGGAATGACAAGTCTGGCAACCTTTACAACCTTAGCCATGCCGAAACTGCTTTCTCGCGCAAGGCTGCCAGGGATTCCGCACTCGTTCGGATAAACACCTGTCCTCTTGGAACTCGATCATACCCAGACTTCCGCGTCCTTCCGCGCCCCTCCGCGTTCATCCGCCTGCCATTGATCGCTGCGTATTGACAAGTGATCGTTTCCACGCCTTCGCGCCCATCCGCGGGCCATTGATCATTGATTGTGAGCAGCTGATCATTATAGCGATGGTGCGGGGGGCACGGCCGTCTACTCATACGCGGCTCAATTGCGTTGCCTGTGAAGCTTGCCAGCTTTGAACCCCCTGGTTACAGTTAGCGCGGCATACTAAGAAGGACGATCGGTGGCGCAGCTATGGCAGAGTCTTATGACATCATTGTAATCGGTTCCGGCGCGGGCGGCCTGGCCGCGGCCGTACCCCTGGCCCAAGCCGGCAAACGCGTGCTTGTTCTTGAGCAGCACGAGGTGCCGGGCGGCTGGACCCACTCCTTTACCCTCAACGGCTACCGTTTCAGCCCCGGCGTGCACTATATCGGCGACCTGCAGCCGGGCGGCCGCTTGCGGGGCATCTACGAAGGGCTGGGCGTCTCGCGCGACCTGGAATTCTGCGAGCTAAATCCCGACGGTTACGACCACATCGTCATCGGCGACGAGCGCTTCGACATCCCCAAAGGTCTCGACCGCTTCGCCGCGCGGCTCAAAGAGCGTTTTCCGCATGAGGCAGCGGGTATCGACGCCTATTTTGCGGCCGTCTGTGAACTGACCGAAAGCCTGGGCAAACTCGGCCGTGTAGACGGGCCGGGCAAGGCGCTGGGCGCGGCGGGCGACGCCCTCTCTGTGCTGCGCAAGGCACGCGCCACGGGCCAGGACCTGATCGATAGCAGCGTTAGCGATCCCGTGCTGAAAGGCATCCTGGCCGGGCAGGCGGGCGACTACGGCACGCCGCCGTCCGCGGTATCGGTTTTTATGCATGCCGGGCTGGTGCGCCACTACGAAAACGGCGGCTATTACCCGCGCGGGGGCGGGTTTGCCATTCCGCGCGCCTTTGTGCGCGCCCTGAAACGGGCCGGTGGCGAGCTGCGCCTGCAGACGCCGGTAGAGAAGATCCTGCTGGAAAACGGCCGTGTGACCGGCGTGCGCCTGGCGGATGGGGAGGCGCTGCGCAGCGCGGTCGTGATCAGCAACGCCGACCCGGATGTAACTTTCAACCGCCTTATCGGCCGTGAGCACCTGCCGCGCCGCCTGCGCAGCAAAATGGACGGCCTGCGTTACGCCACCTCCTGCCTCAGCCTTTTCTTCGCCGTAGATATGGACCTCGCCGCCGCCGGACTTGATTCGGGCAACTACTGGTTTTACGAGCACGCCGATGTCGACGGGCTGTACAAGCTGGGCCAGACGGCGTTTGTACTGGAAGCCGAGTCGCCGGGCGCGATGTTCCTGACCGTCACCACGCTCAAAGACCCGTCCAAGATGCACAGCGGGCACCACACCTGCGAGGCCTTCACTTTTGTCGATTACGAAGCGTTCACAAGGTGGGCTGGCGAGACCTCCGGCAGTCGGGCGGGCGATTACAACGCGCTCAAGGAGGAGCTTTCCTGGAAACTATTCAAGTTCCTCGACCGGCGCGTGCCCGGCCTGATGGACCATATCGTCCATCATCTGCAAGCCCTGAGCCCAAAAACCGG
>JBJYWX010000296.1:0-1641 GCA_046259695.1 Promineifilaceae bacterium (SeqCode)
CAACCAGGTCACCGGCTACTACGCCTTCGTCAACCGCCTGGCCGACGGCCTCGGCGTGGAACTGGAGGGATTTTGGTCTGAAGAAGAAGTGCAATGACGCCGCTAGCCGCATATTCGCGGGAAATTTCTTGTGGGGCGAAATGGCATTTCGCCTCGGCAAAGCCGCATTTTGCCGTACTCCTGCTATCAACTAATCTTTCGCCCACTCGCTCATTCGCATCGCCTTATGAAACTAAAGAAATTGATTCGATACTAACAGAAAGCCAAATTTGTAGCGCAACCGGCCCGGTTGCAAGCTTGCAACGTGGCACGTTGCGCCACAAACTCAGTTGTTCATTCTCACCGGAGTTATTCTCAAAACAATAAGGCGAATCTGGTATCATAGGGGCTGTCTTCTGGAAGGGAGGTGATAGATGAGTAGTTTTACAGAGGGACACGCCCTGATCATCGGCGTAGGAGGCGATCTACCCAATACAATCAACGACGCCGAAGGCCTGGGCGACATTCTGGCTGACGCGGAGCGCTGCGCTTACCCACCCCATCAGGTGCGCGTATTAACCGGCGAGGGAGCCGCGCGAGCGCATATCCTCGGCGCCCTGGACGATCTGGCAGGTTCCGTCGATGGGGAATCAACGGCCGTTATTTACTTCTCCGGGCACGGCTACGGCGTGCAGACAATCACCGGCACCAGCTACTTCATTTTGCCCTATGGCTACAAGCTTGAGAATTTGCCCGGCACGGCCATCAGCGGCGTTGAGCTGGCGGCGAAACTGGCCGCCATTCCCGCGAAAAAACTACTGCTGCTGTTAGACTGCTGCCATGCCGGCGGGCTGGACGACATCAAGGCGCCCGGCGCGACATTAAGTAAAGCGCCGATCCCGCAGGAAGTCGCGGGCTTGCTGGCTGAGGGGCGCGGTAAAGTAATCATCGCTTCTTCACGCGCCGATGAGAAATCCTATGCCGGGGTGCCGTACAGTGCCTTCACACTGGCCCTGATCGAGGCGCTGTGCGGTGAGGGCGTGTCGCGTAGCGATGGCTTTGTGCGTGTGGCCGACCTGGCGCTGCACGCGCGCGAGAAAGTGCCGGGGCGGACCAAGAACAGGCAGCACCCAATTTTGAATTATGAGCAGGCGGACAACTTTCGCGTCGCCTACTACGCCGCCGGCGATCAAGGCGTCAAAGGCCTGCCTTTTGACGTGCAGGTGCACATCGAACAGGAGCCCGGCGACCTCAACCGCCAGATTTTGGCTGGAAACATTTTTATCTTCGAACAGTCCGGACAGACAGTGAACAAACAGATCAATATTGGGCAGACGGGCGAGGGTACGCAGTTTATCGAAAACTTTTATGCTGCCCCACCGCCCGAACCGTCGCCCGCGGAAAAGGCGCTGCCCGGCTACTTGAAGCGTCTCTGGAAGCGCTGCAATGCCTTGCCTCTGGCGGCAATGGGTGGTGAAGAGACGCCGGGCCAGGATGTGCTGCTGGAGCAGGTATATATCGATCTGGATACGACGACCCGTGTACCCGTTTCCAAAGAAGTATTAGAACAGTCGCATGTTGGCCGCGATGAAGTTCCGCAATTTTACCGAGATGAAGACAAACCATTATCGGCATTGCAAGCTGCAGCTCAATCCGACAGGC
>JBJYWX010000297.1:0-12255 GCA_046259695.1 Promineifilaceae bacterium (SeqCode)
CTGTGACCTCCGGGTTATGAGCCCGACGAGCTGCCTCTGCTCTACCCCGCAACAGTGAAACGTAATTCTAGCAATCCACAGGTTATTGTCAAGAAGTGTGAACCGCGGATTAATGGCCTTGTTAACAGCCGGCCGCCGGCCCGAAGCTCATAGTCTGGTAAAGTTGCTTGCAATGCATTTGCCGCTCATTAGAATATGAGTTGGACGTGCCGATTCGTTATCCGGAGCAGGTTTACGGTAGAGAGCCGCAACATCGACAAGCATCATGCAGCCGGCATTTGACATTGAAGCCTTTACCCCATCGCCATTATGGCTCAGCGCGCACGCGCAGACGATCCTGGCCAATTCACTGCGCAGCACGGACGGCGTGCGGTTTCACCGCCTACGCCTGGACACCCAGGATGGCGATTTTATCGACCTTGATTTCGCCTCGGTAGCAGGCATTCATCTCGCGCCCAGCGCGCCGCTGGTGCTGCTGCTGCATGGCCTGGAGGGATCGGCTCGCCGCAGTTATGCCTGCGAGACCTACCGCCAGCTTGCCAGGCGCGGCGTGCGCGCTGTGGGTATGAATTTTCGCTCGTGCAGTGGAGAAATGAACCGCACACAGGGTCTCTACCATGCCGGAAAGACAGATGATGTCGCCCTAGTAGTGAAATGGCTGCACGGCCGTTGGCCCCACGTGCGTCTGGGCGCGGCAGGCTTTTCCCTAGGCGCGAATATGTTGCTCAAATATCTGGGTGAGAACGGCGCCAATACACCGCTGGACGGCGCGGCGGTTGTCTCACCGCCCTTCGATCTGGAACGCGCCTCGGAGGTCTTCGAAAACGGCACGGGGCGGCGTTATGGCGCCCGTTTCTTGAGCTCGCTGCAGGCAAAAGCCCTGGTGCACGCGCGGCGCAACGGTGGCGGGCTTAACGTCGACCGTATTCTCAACGTGCAAAGTATGCGTGAATTCGACAATGCTTTCACCGCGCCGGTGCATGGCTTTCGCGACGCGGCCGACTACTATAACCAGGTGAGCAGCAAGTACTATCTGGATGGCATTCGCGTAAACACCCTGGTGATCCGCGCCATGGACGATCCCATGTTCGCCAACGATATTCCACACGCTCTGCTCGCGGCGAACCCGGCCATTTTCCCAGCGCTCACGCCATACGGCGGGCATGTCGCCTTCGCCGAGGGCAGCCGTCCGCGCCATTTTCGCTACTGGGCCGAAAGGCAGGCCGCGCGTTTTCTGGCCGGGACACTAAACAACGACTATCAACCAAGTGGGCTGGCATAAACAGCAGGCACACATGTACCCGCCTGCCCGCAGCCACCCACCCATTTCTTAAGGAGAACCGACGTGATTATCAATGAAAAGACAGTAGATGCCATGAATGCCCAAATTCAAAGCGAGTTCCTGGCCTCGGCGCAGTACGCGGCGATGGCCATCTACTTTGACGAAAAGGGGCTGCCCGACCTGGCGCAGTATTTTTACCGCCAGTCGGACGAAGAGCGTGGGCACGCCATGAAGTTCGTGCATTTTATGCTGGACGCGGGCGCCAAGCCTCTGATCCCAGCCGTGCCGGAAGTTCGCAACGAGTTTGAGAGCCCTGAGGACGTGGTAGAAACATCGCTGAAGCAGGAACTGAAAGTAACGGACCAGATCAACAACCTGATGCACATCGCCGTCGAAGAGCGTGATTTTACAAGCCAGCAGTTCCTGCAGTGGTTCGTGGATGAGCAGGTGGAAGAGGTCGAGTCCTTTACTCTGCTGCTGCAAACGATCCAGCACTCCGCAGGGAACCTGCTGCTCGTCGAGGATTTTGTGCGCCGCCATGCGCAGCCGCAGGGCCCTTCGGCCGCATAGCAATAGATCTGTGGGCAGTAAGTCAGTGGGCAGTAAGTCAGTGGGCAGAGAAGCACTATTCACTGCTAACTACCGGCTGCCCACTGGCTTTTTATTGATGTCTTTCTAATACGCGCCTGTGGCTCCCTATGGTATACTAGGTGATGCACTGGGGATGACTGGCTTCGACGGAGAAGGCTGGCCCTGGGCTGCAAGCCGAGCACGCTTTACAACTCGTAAAACTGGAAGCAAAACGATAAGTGGCAACAACACTTATGCTCAAATGCCTCTCGCTGCGTAAAACCAGCCGAGGTAGATGGTTCTAAAAAAAGAACCCCGCCGCTTTCGTTGCGTTCGTTGGTCGCGCGACTGCCGGCGACATCTTAGCCGACGTGCGCTGCTTCGATGTCGATAGAAGCAGGTAAGACATCCTTTCGGGGGTGATCGACTCGCTGGTAGCTGACCGTGTTTGCCCGGGCCCTACTGGCTAAAACGAAAAGGTAAACTATGCTTGTAGACGTTCAGAGGACGAATTTTTCGGACGCGGGTTCGATTCCCGCCATCTCCACCTGATGAATAGAGCGCCAAAAGGCGCTCTTTCTTTTTGGAGATGGCTACCGCCTGAACAAGCAAATAACCTGCTCTTGAGAATGACAAACAGTGCCGGCTGTGGTAAAATAGAACTTTCGTTCTGTTAGCTTGCCGAACTGAATTCCGAGTGGTGACTTTCCCATGCCTTTGAGGAGCAAACATGCCTGAATTCGAGCTTCACTCTGATTTTCAACCGATGGGCGACCAGCCGCAGGCGATCAGCAGCCTGGTGAAAGGGCTGGAACGCGGCGATCGTTACCAGACGCTGTTAGGCGCGACGGGTACGGGCAAGACGTACACGATCGCCAATGTAATCCAACAGACGCAGCGGCCGACGCTGGTCCTGGCGCATAATAAGACCCTGGCGGCGCAGTTATATAGCGAATTCCGCGAGTTTTTCCCTCACAATGCGGTCTCCTATTTTGTCAGCTATTACGACTATTACCAGCCGGAGGCCTATGTGCCGCGGCACGACCTCTATATAGAAAAAGAAACGCAGATCAACGATGAGATCGACCGCCTGCGGCTGTTGGCCACGGCTAACCTGCTCAGCCGCCGCGATGTGATCATCGTTGCTTCGGTCTCCTGCATTTATGGTATCGGCAATCCCGAAGCATGGGGCAAGGTATCGGTGAGCATTGAGCGCGGCGGCAGCTATCGCCGCAATACGCTGCTGCGCCACCTGGTCGACATCCAGTATGATCGCAATGATATGGAGCTGCGCCGCGGTGTCTTTCGCGTCCTGGGCGACACCTTGCAGCTATTTCCGGCCTACGCGGAGACGGCGTACGGTATTGAGTTTTGGGGCGATGAAGTGGAGCGTATCACAGAATTTGATCCGCTTACCGGCGAGGTACTGCTCGATCACAGCAAGATCGAGATTTTCCCGGCGACGCAGTTCATTACCGATGAAGATAAGCTGCAAAGCGCCATTGAGGATATTGAAGTTGAGCTGCGGGAACGCATTGCCTACTTCAAACAGCGCACTATGCTGCTGGAAGCGCAGCGCATCGAGCAGCGCACGATGTACGACCTGGAGATGCTGCGCGAAGTAGGTTACACCAGCGGCATTGAGAATTACAGCCGCCATCTGGATCAACGGCCGGCGGGCTCACGGCCGTGGACGTTAATCGACTACTTCCCACCCAATTTCCTGATGGTCGTGGACGAAAGCCACATGACTGTGCCGCAGGTACGCGGTATGTATGCCGGCGATCAAAGCCGCAAGCGAACCCTAGTAGACTATGGTTTCCGCCTGCCCAGCGCGATGGACAACCGGCCGCTCAACTTCGACGAATTTGACAACCTGCTAAACCAGACCATCTTTACCAGCGCCACACCCGGGCCATTCGAAATGGAAGAGTCATTCCAGATCGTGCGCCAGGAAATCCGGCCAACCGGCGTGCTCGATCCGGAAGTTGAAGTTCGCCAAGTGCGCGGCCAGGTAGATGACCTGTTGGGTGAGATTAACCGCCGAACTGAACTTGGGCAGCGCGTTCTGGTAACTACTTTGACCAAGCGCATGGCCGAAGATCTGAGCGACTACCTGCTGGAGATGGGCGTTAAAGTTCACTACCTGCATTCGGAGGTCCATACCATCGAGCGAACGGAGATCCTGCGCGACCTGCGCATGGGCGTTTTTGATGTGGTTGTCGGCATCAATTTGCTGCGTGAAGGATTGGACCTACCCGAAGTGTCGCTCGTGGCGATATTAGACGCAGATAAAGAGGGTTTCCTGCGCTCGGAGACGGCGTTGATCCAGACCATCGGTCGTGCGGCCCGGCATGTCGACGGCAAAGTGCTTATGTACGCTGACAACGTGACGAATTCGATGCGCGTGGCCATCGATACGACCAACGCCCGGCGCGAACGGCAAAAAGCCTACAACGAAGCGCATGGCATTGAACCGCGCAGCATCATGAAGGCGGTTCATGATCTGACCGAAGATATCATGGAATCGCGCGAGCTTGCCCTGGCAGAGAAAGGCGGAACGTATACGACTGTGGCCGATTTGCCCAAGCCCGAAATGAGCAAAATGATCATTGAGCTCGAAAAGCAGATGAAGGAAGCCGCCCAGGCGCTGGAGTTCGAAAAGGCGGCCGTCCTGCGCGACCAGGTGATGGAGATGCGACGCATGTTAGCCCTGAAGGACGCCGGGGTCGACGAGAATATGCCCGAATGGGAAAGGCGGCGTCTGCTGGATGAAGCGGGCATCGCTTACGAAGTCGAATAGCCTGGTGCCTCGCCGGCAGCCCCCCATAGCTGGGGTCTCATGTTACAATAGGGCCGGAGTCAAGCGCGAGAAAATGGAGAGACAGATGAGCAAAATTGAACAAATTCCCTTTGGGCGCACGGGCCATGAGAGTACACGCCTTCTGCTGGGCGCGGCCGCTTTCGCCGGCGTTTCGCAAGCGGAAGCGGACGCGGCCCTGGAACTGGCATTTTCCTATGGTATCAATCACGTCGATACGGCGGCAAGTTATGGCGACTCTGAACTGCGCATCGGCGATTGGATTCGCCGCCATGGGCGGCCGTTCTTCCTGGCTACGAAGACGGAAAAGCGCACGGCCGTGGAAGCGTACCAGGAAATTCGCCGCTCCCTGGAACGCCTGCAGGTTGACCAGGTCGATTTGATCCAGCTGCACTTTTTGGTCGATCCAGACGAGTGGAACCTCGCCATGGGACCAGGAGGCGCATTGGAAGCAGCCATTGCGGCTCGCAATGAGGGTCTGGTGCGTTTCATCGGCGTCACTGGCCACGGTTGGACAGTCGCTGAACGCCATTTGGCTGCGCTGCAGCGCTTCGATTTTGATTCGATTCTGCTTCCTTACAGCTATACCATGATGCAGAATGAATCTTACGCGCAGGAATTTGAGACGCTTGTTGCTGTCTGCCAGGAACGCAATGTTGCCGTGCAAACTATCAAGTCACTGGTACACCGGCCCTGGCAAGAAGGTGAGCAGTCACGCGCTACCTGGTACAAGCCGCTGGAGGACCAGCAGGCGATCGATACGGCCGTGCAGTGGGTGCTCGGCCGGCCAGGACTTTTCCTTAACACGGTCGGGGATGTTAACATCCTGCCGCGCATGCTCGATGCCGCGGCACGCTATGAGAGTCCGCCGAGCGACGAGGATATGGCAGCCGTGGTCAGGCAGTTGCAAATGGCTCCTCTATTCGCCTGATCGCTCCCCATTCTCCGCGGCGACGCTGCCGCTGCTGTTCTGCCCTTCGACGCTTCTTTCATGCTATACTTGCGGCGTCATAAATGGGGAAGGTAGGCGGCATGGAACTACAGCTTAACCCGCAGCAAGAAGAGCTGCTGCGCCAGACACGGGCGACGTTGGGCGAGCTGCGCGAAGTGTTGGCAGAGACAGATACATCTTCTGCTGACCGCCGTGCTCTCGCGGACTCCATCAGCCAGCTTCATGACTTGTTCCTGCTCGTCATTGCCGGCGAATTTAACTCCGGGAAGTCGGCCTTTATCAATGCCTTGCTTGGCCATAAGCTGCAGGAGGAAGGGGTCACGCCGACTACCGACCGCATCTTCTGGCTCAAGTATGGCGAAGGCGCTGAAAAAGAGCCGGGCGACCGTGGCACCTGGATTCGCCGCGCGCCGGTCGAGCTGCTGCAAAAGATTAGCATCGTCGATACGCCGGGCACCAACGCCATCGTGCGTGAGCATGAGGCACTCACGGCCGAGTTTATCCCCCGCAGCGATTTGGTCCTCTTCATTACGTCCGCCGATCGCCCTTTCACCGAAAGTGAACGTAACTTCCTCACCCTGATCAAGCAGTGGGGCAAGAAGATTGTCCTGGTCGTCAATAAGATTGACATCCTGGACAATGAGGAAGACGTGCAGCAGGTTATTGATTTTGTCGGGGAAGCGGCTAAATCGCTGACCGGCAGCGTGCCTGTTGTTTTTGCTGTCTCTGCGCGACAGGCGCAGCAAGGACTGGAAACGAGCCGATTCGCGCCGCTGGAGTCGTATATTCAGGAAACGCTGGATGACGATGGCCGTTTTCGCCTGAAGCTGCTCAATCCGTTGGGCGTCGGCCGTCGACTGCTGGATGCAGAACTGGCCGGCATAGAGGCCGACCTGGCGGTGCTGGCTGACGATCGTGCCCTGCTGGATGACGTGCAGCGCCAGATGCTCTATTACAACGAGGATATGCAGCGCAACTTCAAGGCGCGCCTGGGCGAAATCGACAACTTGCTCTATGAGATGGAAAAACGTGGTAACGCTTTCTTCGATGATCGCCTGCGCCTGGCGCGTATTCCTGACTTGCTGCGCTCCAAGCAGCTCGAAGCGGATTTTGAGAAGGAAGTCGTGGGCGACACGCCACAAGAAATCGAACGCCGCGTGAGCGAGCTTGTGGATTGGCTGGTGGAACAGGATTTACGACAGTGGACGGCCGTTTCCCAACACCTGACCGCGCGCAGCAGTGAACATGAGGGGCGCATTGTTGGCGATGCCGGCCCGCGCGAAGGAACGCTGGCCTATGACCGGCAGCGGCTGATTGATTCCATCGGTGCAGCTACCCGCCAGGCGGTCGCCACCTACGACAAGGACAGGGAAGCCGAAGAACTTGCCCATTCGGCCCGGCAGGCGGTGATTAATACCGGCCTGGCTGGCGTTGGCGTCGGTCTCGGCGTGGCCGTGGTCGTCGCCACCCACGCCGCTTTTCTTGATTTCACGGGCATTTTCGCCGGGGTAGCCGCGGCGGCGCTGGGTTTGCTGATCATCCCCGCGCGCAAGCGCAAGGCGAAACAGGAATTCAGCGAAAAACTGGACGACCTGCGCAGCAAGCTGGTGGACAGTCTCTCCGCCCAGTTTGATCGCGAAATGCGCCGCAGCACCGCCCGCCTGGAAGAAACGATTGCGCCCTTCACGCGCTTCGTGCGCGCCGAGGAAGCCAAGCTGTTGGCCCATCAGGAGCAGCTCAGGGCGATTCAGTCCCAGATGAACGGCTTACAGGCCATGCTTGATGACGCATCATGAGCGGCCTGACCGTTTATAAGCTGGACGAAAATGGCGAGCAGGTCTGGGCATATCCGGCGCGCGAATTGGCGCGCGGCCCCCACATGGTGCGCCTGGAAGCATTCTTCAACCGCGAAAACATCGATCTCGGCTTTGCTATCTTTGCCCGCGGCGATCGCTTCGTAGAGTATTTCTATAATGACCGCTGGTACAACGTTTTCGCCGTACACGATGGGAACAGCACGCGGCTTAAGGGGTGGTATTGTAACATTTGCCGCCCGGCCATTTTGGGCGAGGATGCGATCCGCTGCGAGGACTTGGCTCTAGACCTCTGGGTATCGGCTGACGGGCAGTCGCTCGTGCTTGATGAGGACGAATTTGCGGCACTCTCTCTCTCATCAGAGGAGCGCGCCGTCGCCACGGCCGCCCTAGGCGAACTCCTTTCATTGGCCGCGGATGGCGGTCTGCCGCGCTGACTCCGGCACGATGCTCATGTATTTCTAGCCCTGCGCGGCGCAGTCATCGCTGCCTTGAAGGCCCATTTGTGTTGGCGGGAAAAGAACTTACTGGCCTTCAACCGTTTGCTCGGGTTTCTGAACCATCTTCCAGATAACGCCGCCGAGTGCGCCTAGTATGGCGCCAGCGGCCGCAAAGACGCCACCGACCAGAATGCTGGTACCGATGCCGCTGGCCACAGACCCCATAAACGTCGTGGCCGTGCTCATCACGAACTCGTTTAAGCCGAAAGCAAGCCCAAGAATGAGCCCAATGATCACGCCGGTTATGCCGCCCCCAACAATGCTCTGAAGCATCGTCTCTTCACCAGGGGCCAGTTTACCGTAATACATTCCACTAAAGAGCGGTATGAGCACAATACCGATGAGAAGCAAGACCAGCAAGACGCCATTAAAAAAGGGCGTCAGGGCCATCAGGTAAAGCAGGCCCGCTGCAGCGGCGCCCATCGCGCCCGCGCGAAAGAGACTTGCACCGTCGAGTTTGAACATAACTACTCTCCTTGTCCTATCGTTGGCGCATTGCCACGGCCGCTCAAATGCGCGCTCCTTTACGGCCCTGGCGAATACGGCGTATCAGAAGGATGATAGCAATCGCGAAGATAATGACAAGAATTCCGGCCAGAACCGGGATGAAGATGGCGAAAAGTGACATGCCTGTGGCGATAACGTCCTCGACTGTGCTTACGGCCCAATTGCCGGTCCCCGCGGTTGACGCGGTAACCAATGGCCGCGCCAGGCCTTTTGTGGCATGAACGCTGCCGGCCACGAGTACACCGGCCAGAATAGCCAGCAAAGGACTCATGTCGCCAATGGCACTCGTACTGCCGGCGAATAGAATGGCGCCGGCCGCGGGGCGCACAAAAGTCTGGATGGCATCATTCACCGTGTCCACGGCCGGAATCTTGTCTACCAGGACCTCGATCAGCAGTAGTACCACCAGCAGCCCTATTACCCACCAGTTGCTCAGGAGATCATAGGGCGCGGACAGCTTGATTAAAGGGTCGGTTGCCGGGAACCGGCCGGCAAGGGCCACGATCAGTAACGGTATATAGGCATTGAGTCCCGCGCTGCCGGACAAGCCGAAGGCAGTGCCAATGCCGGCAATTGCTTCAATCATTTCCTTCTCTCCCGAATACGCATGATATGTTCGCTAGACATGGGCACATTTCTGGCCAGCCGTCACAGGCCAGGAAAGCCGGCCATCGTGCCTGTCACGCTCCACCGCAGCGCGCTAACGGCGCTTAATTCCAGGATGGCCAGCAAGAAGCCGGCCAGAAGTGGGCGGGCAGCTTCCTTCCAGGTCGTACTTTGGCCATCGCTGCGCAAGGCCACCAGCAGCAGCGCACTATTGAGCGCAGTGACGACAAACAACAAGCCAGCACTGCTCGCTACTGCCAATACGTAGAGTAAAGCCGCTTGGTTGCTTAGAACAGCGAGCACGCCGGTCGATCCGAGCGCAAGCAACGCGCCGAACTCACGCCAGTTTTCTAGTAAAGGCCGGTAAACGGGAGGACGCCACAAAGCCTGGGCCAGGGCGGCAAAGGTAATAATGCCCAGCGTCAATCCGGCGCCCATGCCGGTTGCCAGGCGCAGCGCGTTACGTGGTTCGTAAAGATGGGGCGCAGAGGGAAAGAAATGACTGTAGGAGTTAAGGCCGTCAACGCCCATGATCGCTATCAGCCCGAGCAAAGCAAGAAAAATCGCCTTCTGTGGCAGCAAGACGCGCCTCTTCCGTCCCGCCAGGAAGAGGGCGACTGCCGTCAAGCCCGCGCCCAAATACATGCCAGTGCAGCGCGCGCACAATGGGAACTGCCTGCCGTCGATCGTAAATGAACGGTCTGTAATGCGATGGCAGAGGGCGTAACCGGCCCAATCTCCGGCAGTCAACAATGGATCGTGATCAACGTGAGCGCCATCGATAACGGCGTAGAAGATCATCAACAAGAGGGCCGCGGAAGCAAGGGCCAAAAGCGGCCAGCGACGGCTGCCTGCTGGAAGGTGCCCTGTTGGTTTAGATACCAAATGCGTCTTGTCCTGCAAAGTCATTGGTCAGTAACAAATAAGCAACCGCAGATGCTGCCTACTCTTGCAAGTCGCGTAGAAACGGGTACAGTGGGCAACAGTGACATAACCATAGCATTGATTAATAGCGTCGGCAATTCGGCGCTGCCGGCTGTTTCGCGAGGAAGTTACCATGCCGATGAAGCCTGGGGCCTATTATCGTCCAACTGATATTCCGAAAGCACTCGATCTCTTGAGCCATCCGGACAGCGTGATCCTGGCCGGTGGCACCAAACTGCTCGCCAGCGAGGCCGGCTTGGACGCCGCTCATGTCGTAGACTTGCAGGCGCTAACTCTGAACAGCGTTGACCTGGTAGAGGGCGTGCTCAGCGTGGGGGCAACCTGTACAGTGGCTGCGTTCATCGCTGCCCTGGGTCAGACGTTTCCTGCGGATCCGGCCGCCGGCTTGCTGGCCTTGGCCGCGCATAGAGCCGGGCCAAATACGTATCGAAACGCGGCAACTGTTGGTGGGACGGTGGGGGCGCGCCTGCCGGACAGCGAACTTTTGGCCGCTCTACTGCTGTTTGAGGCGCAGCTATCGCTGGCATCGCTGGCCGGT
The DNA here is from genome assembly GCA_046259695.1 of Promineifilaceae bacterium (SeqCode). Lineage (GTDB taxonomy): Bacteria > Chloroflexota > Anaerolineae > Promineifilales > Promineifilaceae > JAACFF01. The sequence continues at coordinate 10,536 of JBJYWX010000297.1, forward strand.
GTGACTGAAATGGGGCTGGAAGCTTATCTAGATGCGGACGAGCGCCCGGAAGGCTTAATTACGGCCGTGAAATTCGCCTGGCCCGACGGCCGCGGTGCAGCCGAGCGTGTAGCGCGCACGCCTGCCGATTATCCTATCGTCTCCATTGCTGCCTGGCGCGATCCCGCCGATCAGTTTACGCTCGCGGCCACGGGTCTGGGACCAGTACCGCAGCGCCTTTCTGCTGCAGAAGCGGCACTGGCCGGCGGTATTGACGATAGCACCATAGCCGAAGCCGCCGAGGCGGCGGCCGCAGCTAATATTCACGCAGGTGATTTTCGCGGTGATGTTTCCTATCGCCAGGAAATGGCTCGCGTGCTGACACGGCGCGCCCTGAGTCAACTGGCGGCGTAAACAGCGCAGGCGTTCGGCTAAAATTTCTTGACTCTGCCACCTCATCGGTGCTAGGATCATGCCTTCAAGCTGGCCGGGCGATCGCGGCCCTTCGGGGCTGAGGAAAGTCCGCACTCCACAGAGCACGATGCCGGCTAACGGCCGGGCGGGGTGACCCGACGGAATAGTGCCACAGAGAACTATATTGCCTGCCAGGCTTGCCCGGCAGGCGAGGGTGAAACGGTGGTGTAAGAGACCACCGGCAGCGCCAGCAATGGCGTTGGCCGGGCAAACCCCATCGGGAGCAAGGCCAAGCAGGACGAAGGCCACGGCCGCGGAGCTGCTCGCTTCGTTAAACGTCCGGGTAGGCTGCATGAGATTGCCAGTAATGGCAGTCCTAGAGAGATGATCGCCGCGCCCGCCTTGGCGGGCGTACAGAATGCGGCTTATAGGCCGGCTTGAGCGAATTGTTTATAATAGGGCCCCGGGGGTATGGAGGCAACTGCCTCCATACCTTTTTTGCTTATGACGATTAATGTATTGTTTGTCTGTCTCGGGAACATCTGCCGTTCGCCGATGGCGGAAGCTATCTTTCAACAACTGGTCGACGACGCCGGGCTAAATGAGCAGATCAGGGTCGATTCTGCGGGCACCGGGAACTGGCATGTAGGCGAACCTGCACACCGCGGTACCCGGCGCGTGCTCACGCAGCATGGCATCAATTACGTGGGGCGCGCGCGCCAGGTGAACGCTGCGGAAGTAGGCGCTGCCTCAACCTACGTAGTGGCAATGGACGACAGCAATTTACGTGATTTACGCCGCCGTTTTGGCGACCTTCCAAACCTGGTTCGCCTGCTAGATTTTGCACAGAATACGGCCGAACGTAATGTGCCCGATCCCTACTATGAAGGCAATTTCGACTATGTCTATCGCCTGGTGGACGATGGGTGTAGAGGATTGCTGGCGGCTATTGTGGCTCAAGAACAGCTTGGATAGTGTGTTGTGCCGGCCGCGATGGCGGGTATTTATTGCAGTGAGTGGCGAGTGTTAAGGAGTAGATTTTTTGATGGTGGAAGATCAAGTTCGTGATGTCATCGTTGTGGGTGCGGGCCCGGCCGGAGCAACCACAGCGACGATACTTGCCCAGAAAGGGTACGATGTCTTGCTCTTGGATCGCAGAAGCTTTCCGCGCGACAAAACGTGCGGTGACGGGATTCCGGCTGGCGTATTCCGCAGGCTCTATCGCCTGGGCATGCGCGACAAATTTGAGGCCGCACTGGCGCGCGGTGAGATGTACCCTATCACGGGTATGCGTTTAGTGTCTCCCAAGGGTCACGTCATTGAGGCC
>JBJYWX010000298.1:0-13554 GCA_046259695.1 Promineifilaceae bacterium (SeqCode)
GTTGCCCATATGCTTCTTCACAGTAGGCAGAGCAATGAATAACTGGCTGGCAATGGCTTTATTTGACGCGCCGGCAGCGGCTAATCTTAACACGTCCATTTCTCGTTCGCTCAACGGCTGCGGCAGAAAGCCGGGGTTCTGGTGGCGCACCTGTTCCGCATCAAAAGCAGCCAGCAGGGCGCCCACGTAGCCCGCATGGGTGCCCTCCTGCCCTTCCTCACGCAGAAGCCGCGCCAACGCTTCTCCTTCATCAAGGAAGATGCGGCAGTAGCCTTCCGGTTCAGCCAGGTCCAATGCCCGTTCTAAAGACGCCAATGCGAGGGCGCTATCGCCACTCTCCTGATAGATCAGAGCCAATAGAATCTGGATGGCGATAATGCTGCCAAACCGCCCTTCACCCTCAGCTGCCCGCAGCAGTCGCTCTAGTAACGACAGAGCAGCAGCACGTTCGCCGCGGGCTGCGATTACACGCGCCAGAGCGAGGTATTCTAATTCCCGCCAGCCCGGGCCATTGGCTTCTGCGTCCGCTGCATCGAGTCCGCTTGCCGCTGCCCAGGCCGACGCCGCGTCTAAGTTTCCCTGTGCAAGCTGGACGTTGGCGTGTAACGCCGCCGCAAGTTTTTTGACGAGACTCACCTGGGTGCTCTGCCCCAGCTCAACCATTCGCCTCAAAACAGCCGCCGCTTCCTGCGGATTCCCCTGGGCCTGGAGTACGCGCGCCTGTACGCGATAAAGTACAAAAGCTGCCCAGGCACCGCCCACTTGATCCAGCTTTGCGACGCCTATTTCGACGTTGGCAAGCGCTTCGTCAAGCTGGTTACGCTCGCAGAGAATACTGGCGAGCCCGGCTCGCGCCATTATCCCGCCCTTTTGCGGGAACTCTGGAACGGCCCTGTCGAGCACCTGTTCATACATCTCCTGAGACTGGTGGAGGTGTCCCTGATAAATTTGCAGGTCGGCCAAAAAGCTGGCAGCAGCCAGTTGAATGTAGTGCACGTCATAGCGCCGGCTCAACCGCAGCGCCTCTTCAAAATGGGTCGTGGCTGCAACCATATCGCCCGCCTCAAAGTGGGTCGTGGCCAGGCTAAATACGATGGTAGAGCGCCAGGGGCTTTCCTCAGGCAGGTTTTCGAGGGCCAGCCGCGAGCACTCGCGGCTGCGATCCATGTCGCCGCGGGTGGCGGCGATCATGGCCTGCAGCGCGGCGACTTCCCCGGCAAACTGAGCTTCCTTTGCACCAGCGGCGCCGGCTGCCTGAAGGGCAAGCTGCGCCCATTCCTCCGCACGCGTCAGGTCGAGGTTCGCGCCCCATTGATAGGTCCAGGCGCGCGCAAGGGCGAGGCGGGGCTGCGCGCGCACCATTTCCTGGGGCAGGGCATCGAGCCACTTCACCAGCGATGCGCTGGCGCCGGTGTGCAGCATGCTTTCAGCCAGGCTTTCGATGAGGCGGATTGCCTCGTCATAATCCATCCCGGCCAGCGCATGATCAATCGCTTCGCGCGCGAATCCGCTTTGCGCGAACCATTCACGTGCCCGGCGATGCAGTTCGGGCAAGATCGATGATTGCTCTCTTTGCAGGCGCTGGCGCAGGACCTCCGCAAAGAGATGGTGATAGCGGTACCAACGCCTTTCCTGATCCAGAGGAATGACGAAAAGGTTTGCCTGTTCGAGACGTTCCAGGGTATCTTGCCCATCGGATTGCCCGGTTACCATGTCGCAAAGCGCGCCACACAGGCGGTCAAGGATTGATGTTTGCAGCAAGAACTCCCTGGTACCTTGCGGCCGTTTGGCCAAGACTTCGTCAGTCAGGTAGTCGAGGATGAAGCGATTGCTGCTGGTGAAACCGGCGATGAAGTCGTGCAGATCATCACGTCCTTGCAAGGATAGGGCAGCCAATTGCAAACCGGCAATCCACCCTTCGGTATGCACTTCCAGGGCCACCACATCTTGTCTCGCCAATGACAAACCCATAACTTCGCTGAAGAATGAGCCGGCTTCCTCAGCGGAAAAACGCAGGTCACTGCCCCGGATTTCTAACAATTGGCCGCGCGCTCGCAGCCGTGAGAGGGGCAGAGGCGGATCGCTGCGGGTGATGAGCAGCAGATGCACCAGCGGCGGCAGATTGTCGACAAGAAAAGCCAGCGCACGATGGACGGAAGGCGCGCTGATAACGTGATAATCTTCGAGTACAATCACAATCGGCTGGCCGCTGCTGCTGATGTCATTGATAAGTAATGTCAGCGCAGCTTCGGCGGCCGCCGGCTGGGGAAACTGCAGCAAACGCCCGGCCGCTGCCCCGGCGCCAGGCACACAAACCTGGAGAGCGGCGATGAGGTAAGCCAGAAAGCGAACGGGGTCATTATCCGCCTCATCTAGGGAGAGCCACGCCGATTGGACTGCTTCTGATTTGGCCAGCCAGGCGGAGACAAGCGTCGTTTTGCCATAGCCTGCCGGGGCGCAGACGAGGATCAGCCTGGCGGCCATATCGCCGCTGCCTGCAAAGGCGCCGGCTTCACGGGCGGCGCCTGCGCCTAACCCCGCCTCAAGACGCGCATATAATCGCGGCCGGCGGATGAGCCGCGATCGCGGCGCCGGCCTGGTTATCTTCGTATCCAGGAGAGGTCCCGGCATATAGTTATTATAATCGGACATAACCATAACCCCATTATAAACGATGGGGTTGGCAAAAGATACGCCTTAAAACGGTGAGCGCAACGCGATGGAAATGGGGTGCAGATCAGTTTTCGTCCGTCTTTTCCAGGGGCGCGAAGCCCTCGCCCATGGCGCGCTGGCCGACGCTGATCGTGACGAAAGCCTCCGGATCGACGCCGGCAACGACGTCCTGGACATCGCGCATTTGCGAGCGGTAGATGGTGCAGGTGACCATGTAACGCGTGCGGCCGGTGTAGCCGCCGGTGATCGGCCAATAGCTGACGCCACGGCCGAGGCCGCCAATCAGGGCGGAGGACATCTTTTGCGGGTGGTTGGTGATGATGTTGGCCACGCGCGTGACGCTGGCGCCCTCGAGCGCGTAATCGGCCGTCAGGCCGTTGATGATCAGGACCAGCAGGCCGTATAACGTCACCGGCCAGCCGAAAACAAGGCCCATGGCCAGCAGAATAAGGCCGTCGGTGTAGATAAACGATTGGCTGAGCGGCATGCCGGTGCGCTGCTGGATAAGACGGCCGATTATGCCTGTACCACCCATGGTGCTGCCCGTGCGGAACACGAGGCCCGCGCCGAATCCGCCGGTCAGACCGCCATAGAGCGAACTGAGCAGCAAATCGTCGGTGGGGGGAAAGGGCGTAGTAACCTGCGGCATGAGCCAGCCAAAGAAATCGGTGAAGAGCGCGAAAAGCACGGCGGCAATCAGGGTGCGAACGACGAAAGGCCAACGGCCGAGTTCGCGAAAACCCAGGATCAGCAGCGGCAGGTTAAGCAGCAGATACAGCGTGCCGACGGGCCACCCAGTATAATGATTGATGATCAGGCTAATGCCGGCAATGCCGCCAGCGGCCAGATTGTGCGGCGCCAGAAAAACTGCGAAGCCAAAGGCCGCTATGGCCGTGCCTATCACGAGCAGGGGCAGGCGTTTCAGTTCTCTCCCAATAAATGCGCGATCGACAGTAATTTCGGGCATGGCTATCTCCGTGAAAGTTACAGGTTGCAAGTTGCAGAGCCCGCACTGAGCTTGTGGAAGTGTTGCAGGCTGCAAAGCCCTCACTGAGCTTGTGGAAGTGTTGCAGGTTGCGGCTCGAATTATAGTTTAGAACAACAGGCGGGGATAGCATGCAGCGGGATTTGGGCAGGCGGTGTACACTGTGACCATGCAAGACCACATGCGCCGCTGGGTACGGCAGTGGCCCTGGCTGCGCCGGCCGGCGCGGGCGCTCTACCGCCAGGGACGTTTCTGGCAGGCCAGGGCGCTGGGCCGGCTGCGGCAGGATGCTTTACGGCCGCTCTATGTCGACCCGCTAGCCATCACAAAGAGTATCGCCCGCGATGATCCGGCGCTGACCGGCAGCGGCCTGGCCCACCTGGGCACCGTCGCCGGCGGCGATTGGGACCTGCGCGGCGTGCCCGTGTCCGAGCACGATGGTGTCTACAACATCCTGCGCGCGCGGGAGGTGGACGGACGTGATTGGCACGATATTCCCGCCTACCGGGCCAACCTGGCGCGCATCGCCGCCGGGCAAATCGTGGACAGTGCAGCGACCGCCGCGGAGTACGAGGCGCGCTGGGCAAAAACGGAGGCGCTCTATAAACAGATTGCTGCCGAGGGCTATTTGTCCCAGGCGGAGCTGGCGGGCGAAGCGGGTAACGAGGCGGCCGGTGCGATAAATGAAGTCAGGGTGCAGATCGGCCGGCGCGGCGAGCTGCTCTTTGAAGAAGGTCTACACCGGCTGGCCATCGCCCAACTGTTGGAGCTGCCGCAGATCCCGGTACTGGTCACCCGGCGGCACGCCCAATGGGCCGGGCTGCGCGACGCGGTGATCAAAATCGTGGCCCAGCGCGGTTTCTTTCACCAACCGTTTGATCATCCGGACCTCGACTGTCTCAATGACTGGTACGGCAGTGAACTGGCGCATACGGCCGTGTATGGCGACGAAAGATGGCCGGTTTTGCGCGACGCTGCCCTAGGGCTGGACTACGCGGCGGCGACGGTCCTGGACATCGGAGCCTATTTTGGCGCTTTTTGCCACCACTTTGAGGAAGCGGGTTTTTCCTGCACGGCCGTGGAGCCGGACCCTGTTAACCTGGACGTGCTGTGCCGCTGGCGACTGATCAAAGGCAAAACCTTTGCCGTGCGCGACTGTTCCATTTTTGATCTCGAGGAAACACATTTCGATATCGTCCTGGCGCTGAACGTCTTTCACCACTTCGTCAGAACGCGGGAAGATTACGAACGGCTGACCGTTTTCCTGCAGCGCCTGGAGTGTGGGGCGCTTTTTTTTGAACCGGACAGCAATGCCGGTATAGCGGGCGCTTATCGCCAGTTTGACGACGAGGCCTTTATTGCCTTTGTGCTAGAGCACAGCGGCCTGCAGGAAGCACAGCTCCTGGGGCGAGCGCGTGAGGGCCGAAATGTTTATTTGCTGACGTAGGGCGACGGAGCGAGGGAACGTAGGGGCGCTTCGCGAAGCGCCCCTACAGGCGCTCTAGTCAAACTGCAGGCCGTAACGGAAACGATTATCCGGATCGGCCGTGGCCTTGAGCCTTTTCAGACGATCATAGACCGCGGGTGAAAAGAGCTCGCCAATGAACTTCTGCGCGCCGGATCCTTCAATAAAATTAGGATAAACACCGCGCGAGTGGGCGGCAAGCGCCTGCATATAGCCGTTAGTGTAACCAAGAACAGCCTCGTAAATCTCAGGCGTTGGGGTCATGCCTAACACGTCCAGGATCAACTGTTCCTGGCGGTGATCCACGGCGTTGCTCTCTGCAGCCACGCGCCCCTTGGCGCCGCCGACGTGCCGGACCTCGCTGAAAATCAACGGCGGCGGGCCGCCAGACTCAACAAACGTATGGCCGATGATCGCCTCCACGACTTCATCGTTCAACTCATCAAGCCACATGCCTGATAGGTAACCAGGCATCGGGTGCTCTGGATCCTGACTGATCATCGCTACCTGGGAAAAAGGCATGGGCCCCAAGAAATTAGCGATTGGCTCCGGACCTTCTTGCCAGGTCTGAAAGTAGCTTTCCGCCTCTTCCAGCGGCCCGCAGTAGGCGGCGCGAACCATGATCACCGATTTTCCTTTCAGCATGTCCGGCACGCCGGGCATGTCGGGGATATTCATCAGCGCGACAGCACTGCTCAGCTCCTCCGGCACCGTCTTGATCCAGTCGCGATAGCGCTCGAGGATGGGGCGCGCCAGAGGTGCCGGGTAGACAAGGCTGCCGCCATAGATCATCGTTACCGGAAAGAGATTGATCTCCATGCCCGTAACCGCGGCGAAAGTGGATCGCCCGCCGCGCAGCCCCCAAAACAGCTCGCTGTTCTCTTCAGCGGAAACACGCTTCTGCTCGCCGGCGGCCGTGACCACGTCGAAGTGATTCACATGGTCCGCGGCGAGACCATACTTGCGGACCAACCAACCCATGCCGCCGCCCAGCGTGTAGCCCACCGCGCCGACACCGGGCGATGATCCCAGCAGCGGAGCCAGACCCGCTTCCTGCGCCGGGCGAAGCACATCGCCCCAGAGGGCGCCGGCCTCGACATAGGCGGTACGCGCCTCGGGATCAATACTGACCTTGTTCATCTTAGCCGTGTTGATCAGCAGGCCGTCGTCCGCCAATAGGATCACGCCATGGCCGGTCGCCTGCAGAGCGACGCCTAGATCATGTTCGTTGGCAAAGCGGATCGCCGCGGCGACGTCATTGGCGCTGGCGGCTTCAACAACTAAGGCCGGGAGTTGGGCAGCATAGGACAGGTTCCAGGGCATTCGTGCCCCATCATAACCGTCATCGCCCGGCGTATAAACGGTTCCATCCAACTGATTCTTCAAGGGGCCGGCCTCAATGCCGGTTAAGGGTGCTTCTATCACAATTACTCCTTATCTAGGCTACGAAAAAGACAATGATCAAACGCGGTCTACTATAAAGTACTATTGTACATTTCGGAGATAAATAGATTACACGGAAACTATTTACTACCCCACGCAGCATGCGCTTGTTTAGTAGATGTTAAGCTGGCGGAGGCGTGTTTTTAGCGTAGGAAAAGCAATCGCAAACCGAGCGCGATAACAATCAAGTTGCCGGCGATGCTGCTTAGGCGCTGGAAACGGGGGGATAGGCGCCGGTTAGCCAGCGAACCAAAGCTGGCCAACAATGTTTGCCAGGAGAGTGAGGCCAGCGCAGCGCCAAGCACGAAAAGCAGGCGCTGCGCCGCGGTGATAGTCGCGCCGGCGTCACGCGTGCCAGCGCCATGTATGGCGAAGTCACGGCCGAGGATGAGCGCGGCAAAGTAAGCGATCGTGAGCGGATTGAGCAGGGTCAGGCCCAGGAATCGCAGGTAGACGCGCCACAATGAACGCTGGTCAACTCCGGAAACGACGGCCGCCCCGCCCGGATCGATCTGCCATGCCTGGTAAAGGCCAAAGGCGCCGAGCGCCACGAGCACGAGCCCACTGGCTAGATGCAAGGACGCCGCATAAGGCGCTAGCCAGGCTGCCAGGGTAGCTCCGGCAATGACAGCCAGCAGGGCGTAGACAAAATCGGCCGTGGCCGCGCCGGCACCGGCCATAAAAGCCGCCGGAAAGCCGCGCCGCAGCCCCATATCAACAATAAGGATAGCAATGGCCCCAACCGGCACAGCGATGCCATATCCGGCAAGTATTCCTTCGAGAAATGCGTTCAAGGGTGGGGGCCCTATTCAGGTGCTAATTGAAAAGGTAGCGCTTGAAGAGGGTGTTAACCGCGGGCGTCATCGTAACTCGCCGGGACCTGTTTAAGTAACAACGAATTCACCGCTATCATAAAACAGTTCGCCATCAACCCAGATCTTGCCGCCGGCGCGCATGTCACTGATCATATCCCAATGAATGACGGATTCATTTTCTCCGCCCACTTTGGGGAATCCGCGCCCCAAAGCCAGGTGAATCGTGCCCCCGATCTTCTCATCAAAGAGGATTGACTTAGTGAACTGCTGGATGCCCTTGTTGGTGCCGATGGCAAATTCGCCCAAATAACGCGCGCCTTCATCGGTATCAAGCATGCTGCGCAAGAACGCCTCATTCTTTGCCGCACGCGCCTCGACTACCCGGCCTTTTTCGAAGCGCAGTTCAATACCTTCGACTTCGCGGCCTCCCGCAATCGCTGGATAGCTAAAGCGTATCCAGCCCTCGGCGGAGTTTTCCACCGGGCTGGTGAAGATTTCGCCACAGGGCATATTCTTGCGCCCGGCGGAGTTGATGAAGCCGCGCCCGGCGATAGAAAGCGTCATGTCCACATTGGGGCCGGTTATCTTGACCTGCTGCTTTCCGACCAACCAATCAACCAGGCGCTGCTGGCGCCGGGATATGTCACGCCATGCCGCCGCCGGGTCTGGTTGATCAAGCAGACAGGCGCCATAGACAAAATCCTCATAGTCGCTCAGTGACATATCCGCTTCCTGCGCGTAAGCCAGGGTGGGAAACATGGTTACGACAAAAGTCCACTCTCCCGCTGCTTCGCGAGAGATGAGGGTTTGGTTCAGCTCTCTTCTGGCGCGGCTGGCCAGCTGCTGGCGCGCCGGATCAACGCCGCTGAGCGAGCGTGTGTTGTCTGTCCCCAGGATGCTGATAGTGGCATCATAGGTCTCGACAATGGCCTTGTCTGGCCCTGGCATATGGGCTAACTGCTCGTCGCTGCCCTCTTTGAGTAGGATCTCGTCCAGATCACTGTTGTTCCAATAGACGAAGGGATGCCCACCGGCGCGCAGCACCTGGCGATAAGTAGCGATGATTAATGGCCGGGCCACCCAATGGCCCCTGATCGCGATCTGCTGGCCGGGCTGCACCTGAATCGAGTAGTTGGTCAGGACCTGCGCCAGTTTTTCTATCCGTGGATCGCTCATTTATTTTCTCCTTGGCGATTGCGGCCAGGCCGTCCGTTATGCAAACCTCCGACCGGCAATATACCGGCCCGGTCAGTTTGCGCGTTTGGCAGCATAGCGCTTTTTTGCACGCCGCATGGTAGTGCAATAAGCCAATTATAAAGGGTTGGGCCAAAAGGTGTAGGGCGTCCTTGATTTCTTGCGGAAAGGCATCTTGCTTAACATCTTCGGGGGCAGTGGACCATCTACGCTAGAATGATTTCATGGATGGAAAGGCATTTAGCGACACCTTTCACCGCCGGGGTGCGGGTAAATAATGCGAGCGCCATGGGCAAACGTCCTGCTGTTGATCCTGCTGGCCTTGCAGCTGCTGAGCGGCTACCTGGCGCTGACCAACGGCGCAGCGAGCGGGCGCTGGACTGTGTGGCTGCATGGCGCCGGCGCTTATGCTGTCCTGCTGCTCTTGATTTGGAAAGGGCAGGTGATCGTCGACGCCCTGCGCCGCAAGCGCGTTTGGACCACCACGCGTTACGCTTTCTTCTTTTTGCTTTTCTTGCTGGTCCTGACGATGCTGAGCGGCATTGTCTGGACAATTTGGGGTCCGATCCATCTGGGCGGATTCAGTCTCATCAGCCTGCATATCTACGTCGCTGTACCGCTGCTCGTTCTCATGGCCTGGCATGCCTGGCGGCAGCGTTTCGTGCTGCGCCTGCCGGCGGCGCGCGACCGGCGGCTTTTCTTGCGCGGGCTGGCCCTGGCCGTGGGCGGCGCGCTGGCCTGGACCGCCGTGAGCCGCGTTCGCGCCGCCGGCGTGTTAGGCAGCCGGCAACGCCGCTTCACGGGCTCTTTCGAGACGGGCAGTTACAACGGCCGTTTCCCCACCGTGAGCTGGATCGCCGACCGGGCGCCGGCAGTTGAGCTCGGGTCATACCGGCTGCAAATTGACGGCGCGGTAGCGGCGGGGCGCTTTTTTTCTTACGCAGAGCTGGCAGATCTCGCGGAGGCGGAAAAGTTGGCCGTACTCGATTGCACCGGCGGCTGGTACAGCGAGCAGCTCTGGCGCGGGGTGCGCGTTGGCCGGCTGCTCACCTCCGCCGGGCTGCAAGGGAACGCGGCCAGCGTCACCTTTGAATCGCTCACGGGCTACCGGCGCCGTTTTCCGTTGGACGAAGCGCAGGACTTCCTCCTGGCCCTCGAGGTGGCCGGTGAACGGCTGACGCCTGGGCACGGTTTCCCCGTGCGTCTCGTCGCCGCCGGATACCGGGGCTACGATTGGGTCAAGTGGCTGGCGCGGATCACGGTGCAGACCAGTCCGGCCGGCCTGCAAGCGCCGCTGCCGCTCCAATAAACAGCCTATCTAGGCGACACAGTCGCGGCTGGCGGCCAATGACTTGCGCCCCGCAACTTGCAACCTGAAACCTGCGGATATAGTATTTGCAGGATAAATGAGAATGGTCGGCGCCGGCGAGCAGGATAGAAAATAGACTGCTTCCAGCCGGCCTAATAGGTGGCTTCCGTGCCTGAAGAAGTAACCAACTGGATCGAACAGAACTTCAGTATCAGCGAGACCATCCAGAGCAATTTGGTGGCTACGCTGTTTCTCATCCTGGGCCTGGTCCTGCTGCGGGTGCTTGCCGGCTGGCTCGTACGGCGGCGTACGGAGGACCCCGCGATCATTTATCGCTGGCGCAAGGCGACAGAATATGTCACGCTGGTGCTGGGCATCATCTCCCTGGTGCTCATATGGCTGCCCGACACGCGCTCCTTCGCCACCTACCTCGGCCTGCTTTCCGCCGGACTGGCTATTGCCCTCCAGGCGCCGATCACCGACTTTGTGGGTTGGATTTTTATTGTCTGGCGCCATCCTCTCAGCGTGGGCGATCGGGTACAGATTGGCGACCATGCCGGTGACGTCATTGATATTCGCTATTTTCAGTTCACCATCCTGGAGATCGGAAATTGGGTCGATGCCGATCAAAGCACGGGCCGCCTGCTCCACATACCAAACAAGACCATCTTCAGCGAGCCTGTAGCCAACTACAGCCGCGGTTTCGCCTATATCTGGAATGAACTGGCGGTAGATGTCACCTTCGAGAGCGATTGGCGCCAGGCCAAGATCATCCTGCAAGATATGGCGACCGCGCATTCGGCCGGCAAAGGCGTTGAGGCGCGTAAGCGACTCAGAGAAGCGGCCGATCGTTATCTTATCAATTATGAAAACCTGACGCCCATCGTCTACACGCAGATCCGCGAGAGCGGCGTGCGGCTCACGGTGCGTTACCTGACAGAACCACGGCGGCGGCGCGGCTCGGCAACCGCGATCTGGGAAGAGGTATTGGATGCTTTTGCCAAAGAGCCGGCGATTGATTTCGCTTACCCGACGACCCGGTTCTACAATCACGAGCAGGAAGGCAAGCCGGCACTACGGCCAGAAGCTATCTACGATCAAGCTGGCGGAAACGCCGAAACGTAGGGTGAAACAACAACTTATCGTACCGGTTCTTTGAGTTAGATCGGTCTAAAGAATATGAGGTGACCATGCAAGAAATGCCGGATACACGGAAGATATTTTGCTCGGCGCTGGCGCGCGAGCTGGGCGACGCTGTTACGGGTACGGCCACTGATGTGACTGTCTGGCTGCTGCTGGAGTACAACGGGCCATGGCACGAGAAAGCGACGAACGACAATGATCTGCCGCCGGCGGTGCAGGCGCACCTGGACGCGGCGCTGGCGACTATCCCCAGCTCGCGCCTTTTGTTCATCAAGCAGCAGCGGGCAGAGGAGGGGGGAGTAAGCTTCTTTGTCGCCCGCACGGACGAACGCGCACCGCAGCTCGCGCGGTTCGAATTGGCGAACTATGAGGCGTTAATCGATCTAGACCTGGAGGCAATAGCCGGCGGGGAAGGCGGATTCGCGGAGCGGATCGTGGACGAACCGCTCTTCCTGGTCTGCACCAATGGCAAGCGCGACAAATGCTGTGCCAAGTTCGGCCTGCCGATGTTCCAGGCCGTGGCCGCCGCCGCACCGGAGATAACCTGGCAGTCGACCCACATGGGCGGTCACCGGTACGCGCCCAATATGATGTTTTTGCCGCACAGCGTTAATTACGGTCTTCTATCCCCGGAGGAAGGCGCTGCGGCCGTCGCTGCACACCAACGCGGTGAGATCTACAGCCTGGCGCACTATCGAGGCCGCACCTATTACCCGGCACACATCAACGCGGCGGATACTTTCTTGCGGCAGGAAACGGGCTTGATGCGCCTGGACGACCTCGTCTTGCGTGAGGAAGAGGAAGTCGCGGATAATCGCTGGCAGATCGTTTTTGAATTGACGGCAACCGGCGAGCGTCAGGCGCTTATGCTAGAGAGCGAATTAACGGCCGAACCGCGGCTGACCAGCTGCAGCACGCCCGCGCTGGCGCCGGTCGAGCGCTTTCGCCTTTTGCGCTAGGGGCGACACCGGCCGGTGTGATCGTCACCTGGCGAAGCAACTTCGCTCCGGCGTCGTCGCCTGCTGTCTAGCCGGGGAGCTGATCTTACCAGCCAGAGAAGATGACATATGCTGTAGCCGTAGCGCCCGTTTCGGGCGAGTAAGCCTCAATCATGCCGCTTGAACGCGGCTGGCCCACAATATTATTGAACTGCGCGCGCCAGGTGCCCGGCCCGCCGGTCGCCACATTCGCTCCCTGGGCAACGACCGCCTGTTCGGCCATCAGAATGCCGTTAGCATCCAGCAGGCGCACAATGACGTTACCTTCAACCAGCCCCTGACCCGTGCCGGTGACAATATAGGGCGTGTGGTAGAAGCTGCCGTTTGCCGGGCTGCTGATGGCCATGGCGGGCATTATGCTGCTCACGTTAAGGCCAGGGATGAACAGCTGGGAGCCGGGATGCACGACGGCCGTAGAGGTGAGGCCGTTGGCGTCCATAATAGTCTGGTAATTGAGACCAAACCGCTGGCCTATAGAGTAGAGAGTGTCACCGGCCATAACCGTGTAGTATTGGCCGCTGACGGTGCCCATGGCGTGCGGCCGCGGACCGCTGTCATAGACAGCTCCCTGGCCGCAGCGATCAATGACATAAATTAATGTACCGACCCGCAGCGCATTCGGGTCACTACCAATATAACCGGCATTGTAACGGTAAACATCCTGCCAGGTCGTGCAAAATTCTTGGGCGATAGAAGAGAGGGTATCGCCCTGTTGGATGCGGTAGGGAACCGGCTCCAAATCCTGCGCAGCAGCGCTGCCGGCGAAAAGGGCGCTGAGTGCAACGACAAGGGCGGCCACCACAAATAAGCGCTTCATTCTTTCTTTCCTTTACTAGTTTGGTCCGCTGGCGCGGCACGATACTGTTGGAGCAATGATTATAGGCAAAGCACCCGCACCGGCAAATTATGTTAAGCTAAAAGTGGGTTGTGGTGTCTTCTTGACAACATCTTGATGCATGAGGCCGTTTCCTTGCCACCAGATTAACATCATCATGCTTATACTGTGGCCCTGGCAATTCATTTGTGAGGTATGAACAAGATGAATAAGTCTGTAGCACGGCAGGATACGATGATGATGTTTTTCCTAATCTTAATGATCTTACTTGTACTTGTGGTTGGATTTCTCTTCCACTTAAGCCATGGCGTGATCATCGCGCTCGTCACGCTGCTGGCCCTGCTGCTGGCGGCCGTCGCACTCTGGAACAAGGCAAACAAAGATGCTGACGGCAGTGAATGGTGGCAGGATGATGAATCGGATGGCTGGCGCGGATACTTCTGAACGCGCCTCAGGCACACTTAGCCGTGAAACGGGCTTTGTAGGCCACCCAACAGTGGAATGGGAACTGAGCAAGATGGGATATAATGAATTGACAGTAGCAAGCGAAAGCACCATTGATATGCAGCCAGCCCAGAAAGTGTTAATCGTGGATGACGAGCAAGCCATCAGGCGCTTCCTGCGTACTTCGCTGACGGCACATGGCTATGCCGTCCAGGAAGCGGCCACGGGAGAGGACGCCATCCTTCAGGCC
>JBJYWX010000299.1:0-5439 GCA_046259695.1 Promineifilaceae bacterium (SeqCode)
TGTTTTGGTGGTCGTGTCGATGCTGATTCCCGCGATCACGACGACCTCCACCCCGTACAGCAGCATTTCGCGGCGCAAGCTGTCCGACAACGCCTCCAGGGCATGTTTTGTCGCGGCGTAGGCGCCCATGAAGGGGTAGGCGACTCGGCCGCTGGTAGAGCTGATGTTGATAACACGCCCGGGCGGATGCGGCGAGTTAAGTTCCGCACCCAACAAGGGCAGGCACTGCTGGGTTACATCGAGCAGGCCAAATAAATTGACTTCGAAATGCGCGCGGAAATCGTCCAGCGGCATATATTTGAGAGGCCCCGGAATGACGACACCCGCGTTGTTGATTAATGCATAAAGACCTGACCCATCCAGCGCCGTGGATAGCTGCGCCACAGCATCGGACACGGCAGCCGAATCGGTGACATCGAACAGCAGTGGTGTAAAAAGGTCGCCCAACTGGTTCTCGACCTGGCGAGCATCTTCTTCCCGGCGCACACTACCAAAAACCCGGTATCCTTTCTCGACCAGCGCGGCGGCCGTCGCCAGGCCGATGCCGCTGGAAACACCCGTGATCAAAATTGTTTTCATGCGCTTAAGACCAGACCCTGCCTAATATATATCCGAGAACAGCCAGCAAGCTGCCGCCGGCCAGAATGGATACAGTCCAGATTGTGCCAAAATCAAACCAGAACTGCTCCGGAAACAGGCGAATTAAGGAGTCCGTATAAAAGAACTGCCACGTGCCGGGATCGAAGAATAAATTATGAAAGACCGTGAAAGCCATGTTCCAGGCCAGAAACATAAAGAGCATGATTAAGAACACGAGAGCCACCGTCAATAAGCCGCCCTGCATCATGCTGCGCGCCCCCAGCAGGCGCGTTTGCGGCCGCAGCAGTAAGAACAGCAGCCCACCAACAAAGATCAGGGCCGAAATCCAGAGAGCAGGCTTAAAGGCATCGGCTACCACCTTAACGTCCAGCATGTGCCCAATTTCCGATTCATTATAGAGGGACTGTACGCCGTCCGGCAGCCGCAGATCCTCTAGTAAATAGATCACTTCCGGCGCCGGTTCGGGCCGCCGCAGGTAAGCAAGTGTCGCTTCCGCGTAAGCCAGGCGCTGCTCATCAGAAAATCCAAAGAGATCGGGGGCGATGCGACCGTATTCAAACTCGGGATAGCTGGGACTGTCCCAGGAAATGAGCAGGCGCACGGTGCCGACTGTGAGCATGATGGGCGTGGCCAGAATGACTAGCCAGCGCACGATTTTGTCTACTGTTGTTATCTGCAAATCAATTCTCCCTTAAGATCCGGCACGACATTATACGCCCAGTCCGGGAAGCTCGCCTGGCGCTTCACGGAGCAAGAAGCGCAGGACCAGCGAATCGATGATCGTTTCCACCGGCGCGCGATCATCGGTAAAAACAACCTCACCGGCGGCGGCAGGAACCTGACTGGCAACGGCCGTCTCCAGTACGCTGCGCAGAAGCGGGTCAGCGTCCGGGGCCAGGGCGCTCAGGTTCTGGTTCAGATTCTCGGCCGAGGTCTCCTGCATGGTCGCCACCAGGATCGTATTCAAAGCGCCGGGTACGTCAATGGCGTGCACCGTTGGGAAAACTTGCATAAGGGTGGCTACCATCGCTTCGACCAGTCGCCGGTCTTCAGGCGCTCGTCCAACGTTCACGGCTACCACCCCATCCGGGGCAAGTTTTGCCCGCACTTCGCCGAAGAATTCGCGCGTAGTGAGATGCCAGGGAATATAGGGCACTTTGTAGGCATCAATCGTGATCACATCGTAATCGCCCGGCAGACGATTTAGCTCATAGCGGCCGTCGCCGATCCGCACCTGAATCGCTTCGTCATCAAGCGCGAAATAGTCCCGACCGGCCTGCACAATGGCCGGGTCCAGCTCAATACCATCCACGGAAAGCGAATCAAACACGGTAAGAAACTGCGTGGGTATTGTGCCCGCAGCGAGACCGATCACGGCCAGCTTTTTTACCGGGCCCGGGTTTTCGTTGAAGTACGGTGCGGCCAACATAATGCTCCAGACAGAGACACGCGGCACGCGCCCACCATCGCAGTAGTAGGAATGGTACGCCTGGCCCTCGTTCAGCAGCAGGAAATTGCAGTCGCCCTGGCGCACTACCTGCACGTAATTGTAGGCGGATTCCGTCTCAAAGAGTTGGCCCTCATAAGCCTTGACCGTCCCACGTGTCCAAAGCCAGGTCACAGGTAGGAGAAGCAAGAGAAGAAGCGAACCGAGCAAGGCACGCTGCCGGTGGGCCTGCCACAAGCCAAAGAGCCCCGTGAGCAGCAGTAAGACGCCGAAGATCGCCGCCGTCATACGCGAGCCGGCCAGCGGAATGACCAGCAGAACAGGCAGATACGTACCTAGCAAGCTGCCCCAGGTCGAGATGGCATAGACGCGGCCGCTGATGCGCCCTGCCTCACCCACATCACGCACTGCCAGGCGAATGGCAAACGGCGAGATGCAGCCCAAGAGGGTCATGGGAATGGCGAGGGTGAAAAAGACGCCCACCAATGACCCGGCAATGGCACCCACTTCCAGGCCAGCCATCGCCGCCGAGGCGCCTCGCAGCAGCACGCTGGTCAGCAGTTGGAAGAAGACGGCACTGAAGCCGGCCGCCGCCACCACGGTGTAAAACGTTGAGGTCTGGGGTCGCCGGTCGGCCAGCCATCCGCCGAGAAAATAGCCCACCGTGAGGAAAAACAGCACCAACCCGATGACGTTGGCCCAGACGATATTGGAAGTACCATAGACCGTCTGCATCATGCGGCTGGTAGTGAACTCTACCGCCAGTGTGCTCATCCCGGCGATAAATACCGTAACAAATAGATAGGCGCGCCCGGCGCCATCGGTTTCATTCATACGCATTTTTGGCGTAAGCATGCAGGTGCGAAAGCGAACCGTTTGCACAGCTGCTAGCCTGCACCGGCGGGCTTGACCGTACGCTAGATTATAACCTTTCGTCGTCGCGTCGCTATGGTTGGGGAAAGGCAGAGCGCAGCTCGGCGGCGCTTCTGTGTTCCACATTCTTGAAAATCATCACCAGCGGCTGATCATAGACAGTGAAACTCTCGTCGAAACGGCCGCCATTCAAACGCGGAAAAATCGCCAGGTACGCGTCCACGGCCGTCGCGGGTTCGAGACCGGGCCAGACAAAAGGATCCGGCCATAAGTATAGGCCGAACAGGCCGGGCATTCGCGTGTTGCTGTACACCGGTTCGTAGCCCAAGTCGCCATCAAACAGGAGCTGGTGGTAGACATGCGAAAGCGGGTAGCGTCCTTCCAAACGCGGCACCACGCCATAGATGCGATTGGAGAGCAGGGTAACATAGTCTGCTTCGGCCAACGTTTCCAGGTTCGCCTGGAGCTTGGCTTCGTTATCCCTTTCATCAGGGCCGGTAAGCCAGGTGAGGGCCACATCCTGGTACTCGCCGCGCCGCCGTACCCGCCCTTCCACGACCAGCGTTGTTGGCAGCGCATCATCCCACTGCTCGCTGGCCAGCAGCTCGCCGGGAGGCACGTTCTCATAAACCCACAGCGAGGCGGATGTCCAGGGGTGTTCACCGCGGTAAATGTTCAAAAAAGCAGCGGCATAAACGGCGGTGGGCAGCAGCACAAGCAAAGCCAATGCCCATCGGGCGCGGGAAGATTTCAAGGCAAAAACAAGCGCCGCCGCGAAGAGCATCAACAGTGGCGTCAGGGGCATCAGGTAACGCATGAACTTGACATGGAAACTGCCGGTAACCAGGAAAAAAGGCACAGCCCACAGTAAGAGCAGCAGAATGCCGGTGGTCTGTACCGGCAGCGGGCCGGATTCTGCTTCACTCTCGTCCCGCCGCCGAATGAGTGTGCGCGAAACCAGCCACGTTATCCAGCCAAAAGCCGCAAAGGCCAGCAGACCCAGGGGCCAACCCATGCCCCAGCGCAGCTGCATTTCGACGTAGTAGAGATAGGGCAGCGTGCCGTCATACTGGCGCGTGAAACCAAGGTCCGACTGTCCCTGCACCATCGCCCCTTGTTTGAAAATGTTGGCCAGGTAACAGGAACGCCAATCCAGCGCCGGAATATGCAGCGGCCCCAGCGCAAATGGCATGGTAAGCGCTTCGCAGCCGAAATCGAGCAAGGCAAAAGGGTTGGTCAGGGCGAAGGCGGCCACGGCCGTGGCGAAAACCGCCGCCAATCGCCACCAGCGTGGGGCCGGCAGCGCCAGCCACGCCGCGGCAGCGAGCGGCAAGAAGAACATGGCTGCTGAAAATTTCGCACCGATCGCCAGGCCAACGAACAGGGCAGCAAGCAGCAGATTACATAATGGAGAGCAGAGGAACTTCTCACGCGCCGTAGACTGCACTTCTAGGGCCTGCGCGACATCATAAGCCCGCACCATAAAGTAGAGCGCGGCGGTACCGAAGAAGGTGAGATAGGGATCGACGGTAAAGAAATGCGCGAGCTGGATGTGCATGACGTTGAAGGCCAGGAACCCGGCAGCGAGGAGGCCGACAGCCGGACTGAAGATCATGCGTCCCAGCATGAAGATCAATAGGATGGTTGCCGCGTCAATCAGGCCGGTCAGTGCGCGCGAGACAGCCGTCAGATGGCGAAACTCGATGGCATCGCTGCCGTTGAAAATGTCAGATGTCACCAACCACGCAGCTGGCAGCAGCGCCTGCACAGGGCCTTGCAACCGCTCCATGATTCGCGTTGCTGCCACGCCCATGTAGAGAGGCACATGGCCGTAAGCGAAATCGCGCCTCTGGTCTTGCAGCACCTCAATTCCCTGGCTTTCCGCTCCGGGAGGCCAGTAAAAGGGGTTGAGAGGAGAGTTCTGGGGATCGAATGCCTCTGCAAACGAATCAGGCCACTCAATCGTTGTCGCTACCCAAGTAATATACCGCTCATCAGGATGGTAATGGTTATAGCCGTCCCAATCGAGACCGGTCCAGCGCAGCGCCAGCGCCGCGAGCAAGATCAAGGCCAGCAGCGCTCCCTGTTTCCAGCTGTTCATGTGCAGAATTGTAGCCCGCCGCCTGGAAACGAAAAAGGGCCTGCGCGCTAAAGCACAGGCCCCGAAATTCACAAAGTGAAATTGGATGGGCAGGCGGATTAAACTGCGTCCGCTTCCTCTTCTTCCTCGTCGGATTCGCCGATGACTTCCACATCCCCGGCTTCCATCTCTTCCAACTCCTCTTCTTCCTCTTCGATATCGGCACGTACGTATTCAAAACGAGCCACCAGCGCGTCGGGATCATTGAGGATGGTAACGCCTTCCGGAACCGGGAGATCGGCGACAAGAATGTGATCATCCGGCGTCTCAATGACAGAGATGTCCACTTCGATCTGAGAGATCAGGTCGTCGGGTAACGCTTCGATTTCCACGGAGTAGAGGGCCATGTTGATCATACCTTCGCCGCTGGCGATAGCGG
>JBJYWX010000300.1:0-1614 GCA_046259695.1 Promineifilaceae bacterium (SeqCode)
ACCCGCTGCCAATGCTCGGCCGTCATATCGGCAACAAAGGGCGACGGCAGGTCACGATCATAAGTGACAAACAGGTGCCTCATGGCGCGCGTGCAGCCGACGTAGAAGAGGCGGCGCTGCGCCTGGTCGTGGGCGGCCAGCTCCTCGGGATCGGTGGCCGATGTCTCACGCGGCAGCCGGCCCGCTTCTACATGGGCGATGACGACGATGGGAAATTCCAGACCCTTGGCCGCATGCAGCGTGGTCACCTTAATGCCCGGTTCATCCAGGTCAAAGCGCCGGCTGTTCATGAAGCGCGCCGGCAGGCCGTGCTCACGCAGCGCCTGGGCCAACGGCTCACCGATGGTACTGGAGCTGACGAGCACCGTGGCCGCGTTGACCGGCAGCCGCAGCTCGCGCGCTGATTCAAAGATCTGCTGCGCGATCCAGCGCCACTGGTCGGTGCTGCCGGCTGCGGCATAGACAAGGGGCGGCAGTCCGCTGTGCACATACTCCTGCTCGATGGCCTCGCGGTCCATTTCCGGCACGCCGGCGACGATATCGCCTGCCGCGGCGGCGATCTGGCGCGTGCTGCGGTAGTTGCGCCCCAAGATGCGGCTGCGTCCCTTCACCTGCAACTGATCGTGGACGCTGCCCCAACGGAAGCCGCGGTTGTACAGCGACTGGTTGGCATCGGCCGTCAGGAAAACGCCCGACGGCTCGCGGCACAGTTCCACGGCCAGGGCCAGCGCCGCCGGCGGCAGATCCTGCGCCTCGTCAACAATCACATAATCCCAGCGACGGCCGAATTCCCCCGACTTAACGCGATCGAGGGCAAAAAGAATGAGCTGTCCCCAGGTGTAAAGATCCTGGTCCAAGAGATACTGGCGGTATGCCTCATACAGCTTCCACACGGCCGTACGTTTGTTTTTTGGGAAAGCAATTCCGCGGCCAGCTCGTTCGGCGGCCAGGTAATCATCCAGTTCCTGGCAGTTCTGCCCCTCGATCACCCAGTCAAATTCATCGAGCAGGTAATCATCGCGCAGGCCGTGCACGGCAGCAAAGAGCGGGATCTTGGCCGCGTCACCCAGCCCGCGCGGCTGCAGGGCGGCGCGGGCAGCGTGCAGGGCTTCCTGCCGGTCGCCAGAGCCAGCCATGCTGAACTCTTCGCCGCTCCTGTGAGCGATGTACGCCGCCGTTTTGTGCAGCGTGGAAACGCGAATCGCGCGCGGGAGTTTTCCGTCCCGTCCTAAAGTGACCGTATCGCGCAGCAAGGAGCGCAGCAGCGACTCGCTGAAGTTGATCAGGGCATTGGTATAGGTGGTGAAGAGCACCTGCGGCAGCGCCCCGTGTTCCTGCAGGTGATGTTCAACCAGTTCGCGCACGCGGTAGAGGGCCACGGTCGATTTACCGGAGCCGGGCCCGCCCTTGACCAGCGTGGGTCCGGAAAGCGCCCAGGCCGTCAGCGGCTCCTGCTGCTTATCCAGCTTGAGCAAAAAGCCGGCCAGGTCGCCCTCGGCATAGCGCAGCAGGTCGTCGGGAGCAAAGAGCATCTGATCCGGCTGGCCGGCGAGGCTTTCCACGGTCGCCGGATAGAGGCCGTCCATGACCCGTTCCAGCACGTCCTGCGGGATG
>JBJYWX010000301.1:0-4725 GCA_046259695.1 Promineifilaceae bacterium (SeqCode)
TGGGGGAATTTCTTTAACCAGGAGCTTTACGGCCGCCCTTCCAATCTACCCTGGGCGATCAAGATCGACCATCCCCTTCCTGCCTACGCTGCTTATGAGCGCTTTCATCCTGCTTTTCTATACGAGTCCATCTGGAGCTTTCTCACATTCCTCCTTCTCTATTTTCTGACACGACGCTATGTTGAACGATTCCTTCCCGGTGAAATCACGGCGCTTTACCTGATCCTGTATGCCGCCGGCCGTTCGCTGCTGGAGCTGACGCGTCTCGACAGTCGAACAGTCTCCGTTGGTGGCCTGGACACAGGGATCGCTGTGGCAACGCTCGTGTCCCTGGTCATCGCGGTGCTGGCAGTCGCGCTGGTGGCATTCCGCCGGGTTCGCCTCGCGGAGAACCGTGTCTGATCTGGTGCGACGATCATAGATAAATCGTCACTAAAACAGTCTTCGCCCCCTGCTGGCGTCCTGGTAAACTGTAGCGTATGAATAGTAGTAAATGGACGCCGATTATTGTCGGCCTGATCGCGCTGCTTCTGGTAGCCGCAGCCATTGCCCTGGGCTGGCGGATTGCCAATGGCGACAGCAGCCTGCTTCGCGACGCGCAGATACAAGATGAACGTATTACACCCAATGCAGACGGAGATAGCGACGCCACGCAGATCAGCTACACCCTGTCACGCAACGCTGATGTTTCCATCTTTTTTGAGAACGAGGCGGGTGATAAATTCTATTTTAGAGACGCGAAGCCGCGCGGCGCAGGCGATTATAAAGTTCTTTTCAGCGGCGTGGTGGATGGCTATGGCCTCCCGGAGGACGAGGTTCAAGGGGAGATCCTGAGCCGCTTGCTGCAGGACGGCGTCTATACCTGGACTATTGAAGCCACCGACGAGCAAGGGGTACGCGAGGTGCAGCAGGGCACGCTGGCCATTGCCGAGTCGGATGCCCTGCTGCCGGAAATGCGCGGCTTCGAGCTGGACAAGGACCTCTTTACACCCAATCGTGACGGTATTTCCGACCGGGTTCAGGCCCAGTTCTATCTGGCAAAGGAAGTCGATGAGTTGCGCGTTTATTTGCTCACTGAAGACGGGACTGAAATTCCGATTTCGGAGCTGGAGCGCGAAGTACCGGCGAATATGCCTGGCCGCCATGTCTATGACTATGAAGGCGGCGTCGATAATGGCGCTACGCCGCCAGCCGACGGAACGTACCCGATCGTGGCCGAAGCGCGTGATCTGGAAGGGCAGCGCATGCGTGTCGAAGACAGCCTGACGATTCTTTACGGCGGTGTGCCGCGGGCGGACATCTTCGCGCCTCCGGCGGGCGACACGGTCTCATGGAGCGCGACGGCCGTGGCGCTCTGCGACACGATCACCTTTACGATGACCGTGGAAAATTATGGAACCACACCCATCCGGACTACAGGCCCTGCGCCAGGCGTTGTTTATGATTCCGACTGGAACTACAACACGCTGGGCTGGCATACCGAGTCCGGCGCCTGGCGCGCGGCGATCGGCTTCGAAAATGAATTGACGAATTATCCTTTTCGCTGGTCATTGGGTAATCCCGATGATCTCGAGGAGATAGACGGCTATACCTACCTGATGCCGGGCGAGCGAGCGGTGATCACCGGCGGCATTCGCGTCGTTGGCCCATTCGGTGACCGCAACCCGCAGCCGATCTGGGCTGGTCTGATCCACGAAGACGTGGAGATTTCCGAGTTCAATACCAGAGTCGATACACAAGACATTTTGGTCGATCTTCCCGATGAAGCAAGCCAGGAACCGTGCGAACCTCGTGAGATCCCCATGAAGAGCCAATTCCCTTAACAATATGCGATTCACCTACGCGCAAATAGAACTGCTCAAGCGCGCATTTCCCCTCTGCGGGAGGTGCTTTTCCGCACATCTCCTCATAACAAACCGTTAACGTTGAGGTACTTGCCAGAACAGGCATTTACCGTATATAGTAACGTCAGAGTAACGCCTGTCGGGGGATATTCATTGGGCAATTTAACCGGTGGCGTAATGCCTGACGATCCCCTAAATGGATGGCCTGGCGATAGCCTGACCAATTTACGCCCCTTTTAACATTCACATCTGGAGGAAACATGTCAAAACGTACGATTAGTGGGCTTATCCTGGTCCTGATCGTCTTCGCGCTCGCGCTTGTAGCGTGCCAGCCGCAGACGGTTGAAGTGACCCGGGTCGTAACGCAGACGGAAACCGTAACTGAAGAGGTCCCTGTTGAGGTGGAGGTTCCCGTTGAGGTCGAAGTCACCAGAGTGGTAACGGAAACGGTGACGGAGACTGTGGTTGAAGAGGTCGAACAGGCTGCACTCGGTTCGGAAGAGCGGCCGATTAAGGTGCTCTTTGTACCATCTGTAGAGGCGGACGCCATCATCAGTGGCGGCCAGATTCTTGCTGATGCGTTAACAGAGGCGACCGGCCTGACATTTGAAGTGAGTGTGCCGACCAGCTACGCGGCTACCGTGGAAGAGATGTGCGCTTCGCCTGACGATACCATCGGCTTTATCCCTGCTCAGGGATATGTCCTGGCCAGTGAGCGTTGTGGTGTGACCGTCGGTGCTGCGGCCGTACGTTTTGGCCTGGCCTGGTACGCGGCGCAAATCGTGGTGCCGTTTGACAGCGAAGCTGAAACCATCGAAGATCTGAGCGGCCTGACCTGGGCTATTCCAGACTATGGCTCTACTTCCGGTTATCTTTACCCGCTCTCCATGTTTACGGATGCGGGTGTTGAGCCGGGCGAAGTTGTTGAGTCCGGCAGCCACAACAACGCCATGCTCGCTGTGTACAATGGCGAAGCCGATTTTGCTACAGCTTTCTTCAGTCCACCATTGCTGCCCTATTATGAACGCCAGTGGGCTTATGGTGTAGACGATCCGGAAATCTGGCGCGATGCTGGTGTTGCACCGGAACGCAATGAAGAAGGCCAGACCTTAGTAGCCGGCGGCCCGGATGAGGGCGGCTACCGCATTTTGGATGCTCGTTCCTCAGTTTCTGATACCGCCCCGGATATCTTTGAGAAGACGCGCATTTTGGCCCTAACGCCGCAGATTCCCAATGATACTATCTCGTTTGGTCCCGAGTTCCCGCTCGCACTGGCGGGTCAGATCACCAACGCCGTGAAAGACTTCACCGAGACCGATGCCTGCTTGCAGTCCATTTGCTCCGAGGAATTCTACAACTGGACGAGCATCGAGCCGGTAACGGACAGCTTCTACGATCCGGTGCGGGCCAATATGGCCGCGCTGGGTATTACAGCCGAGGAAGTGTTCGGCGGCTAAGCTAACTTTTGATTAGCTCAAAGAGCCGGGTAGGTGGCCACCGTCGACCCGGCTCTTTTTATTATCCTTACCGCGGCAGGACTGGTAAAATGGGGGCACGCTTGGCAACGACCCGTCCAGGCAAAAAGGAAGATCATGCTTCGCGTTCAGAACCTCACTAAAGTATATGATGACGGCACAGTCGCCCTGCGAAACGTGAGTTTTGAGGTCCCTGACGGCGAGTTTGTCGCCGTTATTGGTCTGAGCGGGTCCGGCAAAAGCACGCTTCTGCGCTGTATCAACCGGCTTATTGATCCCACAGAGGGGGAGATCTGGTGGAACGATACGCAGCTTTCACATATTACCGGGGAGGAACTCCGGCGGGCACGGCGGCACATCGGGATGATTTTTCAGCATTTTAACTTGGTGGATCGTTCGACGGTATTGACGAACGTACTGAGCGGCCGACTTGGCTATGTGAATCCCCTGGCCAGCATTTTCAACCGCTTTCCTCATGAGGATATCGAACGAGCCCATGCCAACCTGCGGCGCGTCGGCATCGATGTGAAGGCGGACAACCGCGCCGACGAATTAAGCGGTGGCCAGCGCCAGCGCGTAGGTATTGCTCGCGCCTTGATGCAGGAACCAGAAATGATTCTGGCCGACGAGCCGGTAGCCAGCCTTGACCCGGCCCTGGCGCACAGCATCATGCGCTATCTGCTGCAGATTAACCAGGAAGATGGGATTACGGTCTTGTGCAGCCTCCATTTCTTGGACCTTGTGCAGCAATATAGCACGCGCGCTATCGCCCTGAACGAGGGGCGCCTGGTGTTTGACGGCAAGCCTGAAGAGATCGACGATGAACGTTTCATCGAGATATATGGCCAGGAAGCGGAACGTATCGGTTAGCGCATTGCCCTGGCTGGTGTCGTAAGTTAACGGAAATAAGGGATGAGCGAGGAGCCTGCAGCGAATAAGGGAAGAAAAAGGCTGCGCAACATTGCTATAGGCATTGCCATTTTCTTGCTGTTCGCCTACGCGGTCAGCGTGACGCGCGTAAATTTGGAAGGCCCGCTCGATCCCAAGCGCCAGGAAAACCTGGTGGGCCTGCTTCGCGAACTGGCTCACCCCGATCTCTTTTCCTACAATACCGAAACCAGCAGCATCGATTTGTCGATTCGCATGCCCTGCCCGGAAGAGGTTAAGGCCTCGCAGATCACAAGCAACGGGCGGCAGCTTACCTTCTCGCCCAACTGCGCGTCGACCACGCAGGAAACCTTGATGCTAACTGGGACGGGCTATCCGCCGAACGCCCGTGGGGCGATTGCCTGGCACCCTGCTGGCGCGACCACCGTCCGCCGCTTGAGCGAGTTTCGTGCCAATGATGCCGGGGAGTGGTCGGTCAGCTTCACCATGCCGGACATTCGCCAAACGGACGAGCCGCA
>JBJYWX010000302.1:0-2088 GCA_046259695.1 Promineifilaceae bacterium (SeqCode)
GATTATAACAATTAACAGCCAACTATGAACAGTTAACAGTTAGCAGTGAACAGTTGGCAGTGAACAGTGAACAATGAACGGGCCGCCTGCAGCGCTCTGCGGCGGCTGGCCATTAATAATTGAGAACTGCCAATCGATCATTGTCTCCCCTTTGGTTCTTGACATAGCTCATTTGTTCTACCTAGCATCAAGGTGCAGGCGCCTGCTGCGCCTGGAAGTAGGAGAACAATGGACCCCAAATCAGGCATTTACACCACCGAATTCTGGCTGACCGCCATCGCCAATATCGCCGGCGCCGTGTTCGCCATCCTCGTCATTTACGGCATCCTCAAACAGGAGGAAGCCGAATTGTGGCTGGCCCTCGTGCAGGCCGTAGCCCTGGCCGCCATCCCCATCGCCCTGGCCTACACCAACGCAGCTTACATCCAGGGCCGCGCCGAGGTTAAAACCGCCACAGCGCTGAAAGACTGCGATAAATGACTTCTCGCCGCGAACGTCTAGCCACTTGGCTCTTTAATCAAATAGCGCCCGATGGGGCACAGCTCGCCGCGCACGGCGGCGTAAACCTCATCGATGAAATAGGCTGGCGTAGTTTCGGCCGTGCCCACGACCGTGACCAGGCCGACATTCAGGAGCAGTACAACAATGCCCTGGCGGCATGGCGCAAAAACCCGATGGCCTTCCGTATCGTGCAAATCACGACGGATTACACCGTAGGGGAGGGCATCCGTTTATCGTCCGAAAATCGCCACATGCAGCGCTTCATTGAAGCGTTCTGGCTGCACCCTGAAAACAACATCGAGCTGCGCTTGGAGAACATGGCCGAGGAGCTGGCCCGCTCCGGCGATCTCTTCCCCGTTCTGTTTCGCCAGCGGCATACCGGCGTTAGTCTGCTGCGCTTCATCACCAAGGACGACATTTACAAGATCGAGACCAAGGCCAACGATTGGGAGCGGGAGACCGAAATCTGGCAGAAGAGCGAGGACCCCACCAACCCCAAGAAGTGGGTCACGCCCCACAACGGCCGTGCCGACCGCTACCGCGCCGTAGCTCTGCACTATTCGATCAACAAGCCCATAGGCGCTATGTTCGGTGAAAGCGATCTGGCGACCATCTTGCCCTGGTTGCAGCGCTATTCGCGCATGTTGGAAGATCGCGTCCGCTACCATTGGGCCACCCGTATTTTCCTCTGGATGGTCAAGGTCCCGCGCAATCGCGTAGCCGAGAAGGCCGAGCAGTACAAATACCCACCGGAAGCAGGGTCTGTCATTGTCCACGACGAAAGCGAAGAGTGGGACGTCAAGACGCCAGTCATACGCGGCAGCGACGCGGCCCCCGACCTGAAAGCAGTCAGGAACATGATCGACGGTGGTGCCGGCTATCCCCCGCACTGGCGAGGCGAAGCGACCGACGTCAATTTAGCCACCGCCCAGGCCATGCAGGAACCGGCCGAAAGGCATCTAGCCCGCCGCCAGAAATATTTCATCTGGATGCTGGAAGATATTACCTATCAAGCGTACCAGCGAGCGCACGAATTGCGGCCGCAGCTGTGGCCGGCGATCAACGAGAAGCGCTACCAGGAATTGTTCACGCCCACGGCCCCCGACGTCAGCCGCACGGATAACCAGGTGCTGGCCCTGGCGACCAACCATCTGGCCGGTGCTTTCGAGAGCATCAGCAGCCAGTACCCAGGCAGCCCGACACTCCGCAAAACGCTCCTGAAGTTGCTCATGAAGTTCGCTGGCGAGCAGCAGGATGACGACGTTCTGCAGCAAATCATGGACGAAGCCGGCGAACCGGTGCAGCCAGCTCCTGGCCTGCCCTGGGGCAATACCGGCAAGGGCAGCAGCCCCGCAGACGCCACCGAACCGGCCGCCGTCACCAAGAAACCGTCAACAAACGGGAATGGCACAGCAAGATGAACGAAAAACAAACCGACGCGAGCGAAGCCCGCGCATTCACCCACCGCACCCAACTACGCGCCATCGAGCAGAACGGCCGTATCCGCTTTCGCGGCAAGCTCATCACCGCCGGCTCCGTTCGCAACGTCCTTGACGAACCGGCCGGTTTGAAGATACCCGCTACCAT
>JBJYWX010000303.1:0-3041 GCA_046259695.1 Promineifilaceae bacterium (SeqCode)
CGTGGCCAATAAGGCCGTGCGCACGGCGCTGACCAGGTCGCTGATTAATGTCTTGCTGGGCTGGTTCCTGATGGTGCTGCTGCACTTCTCTACCGGCTCGGTGCTGGTGGCGGGCGGCATTGTGCTGCTGCTGCTGTCGCTGCATATGCTCACCAGCGCCGGCCGCGAAGAGGGCGTGCTTGCCGAGCACTTTCACTCGGAGAAGGACCCCATGGAATTGGCGCTTTA
Organism: Promineifilaceae bacterium (SeqCode); assembly: GCA_046259695.1. Taxonomy (GTDB): domain Bacteria; phylum Chloroflexota; class Anaerolineae; order Promineifilales; family Promineifilaceae; genus JAACFF01. The sequence continues at coordinate 229 of JBJYWX010000303.1, forward strand.
CCCGCTGGCGGTACCGTACCTGCTCAATCCCGTGGGTATCGCCGTGCTGGTCATCGCCTCCAGCCAGATTGGCACCATCATTGATGTGGTGATTTTGGTTGTGCTTGTGCTGCTGGTAATGCTCATCGACCTGCTCCTCTTCCGCAACATTGGGGCCATCTCCAAGTTTATGGATCCAGCTAAAATGGGCGTGACCGAGGCCGTTTTTGGCGTACTGCTGGCCGCGCTGGCGGTTGAACTGGCGGTACATGGGCTGGCGGAATTGGGCGTCATATCGCCGCATCTGGCCACGGAAGAAGTTGCCAGCCTCCTTATGTCGCTGCTGCGATAGGCGGCCGGCGGCGGGCACAAATGCAACGTTCATGAACGCTTTAGCAGTTAGGAGCGCAGGAATATGCCAGATTTAGTCCTATCTTCCTGGAACGATGGCCCGTCGAAACGAGCCATCGTCAAATTCGTTGGCGCAGTAACCAATCGAAGTGGCCCGCAGTATGTGCGGCCGGCCGGCCGCCTGGCTGTCTTTGACAATGACGGCACGCTGTGGTCGGAACGACCCGCGTATTTTCAACTGCTGTTCGCTTTTGACCGCGTCAAGGCCCTGGCTCCGGATCACCCGGAGTGGTCGATGACGCAGCCGTTTAGGGCGATTCTAGAAAACGATTTGGATGCCCTGGCTCGGCAGGGGACGCAGGCGCTGGAAGAAATCGTGGCGGTCACGCACACGGGCATGACGACGGACGAATTCGCGGAGATGGTCAGGCAGTGGATAGCGACGGCGCGCCACCCGCACACGGGACGGCCGTACACGGAAATGATTTTCCAGCCCATGCTGGAATTACTCCGTTACTTGCGCCGCAATGGTTTCACGACCTACATCGTCTCCGGCGGCGGCATCGAGTTTATGCGGCCGTGGGCGCTGCCCGTCTACGGCATACCGCCGCAGCAGGTAATCGGCAGCAGCATCGAAACCCGCTACGAGCTGCGCGACGGCGTTCCTGTACTCGTGCGTTTGCCACAGTTTAACCATATTGACGACGGGCCAGGCAAGCCGGTGGGCATTAACCGCTACATCGGCCGCCGGCCGATACTGGCTTTCGGCAACTCGGACGGCGACCTGGAAATGCTGCAGTGGACGGCCGCGGGCGACGGCCCGCGCTTCTGCGGCCTGGTGCATCATACCGACGGCGAGCGCGAATATGCTTACGATCGCGGCGCCGCGTTTGGCGGCCTGGACAGCGCCTGGGAAGAGGCGCTGCAAGAGGGATGGACTATCGTAGATATGAAGAACGATTGGAAACGTGTTTATTAGCAGGATGGCGAAGGGTGGCGACGCCTGGCGCAGAGCCACTAACCCTCGCCCCTATCTTAGTATTGTGTGTAACAAGAAGGAGCAAAAAACATGGCAGAAAATGACAATGATCATCTAGTAGTCGCGTTCTACGTCAACGCCGCCGCAGCCCGAGCGGCGGCCGAAGATCTAAAAGAGTGGGACAAAAAGAATGACGAAGTGAAGTTAGGCGCCATCGGCGTCATCACCCTTAACCCGCACAGCGGCGAGGTTGAGGTCGAGGAAATTGGGCAGCGTAACACGAAAAAAGGCGCGCTGTGGGGCACGGCCATCGGCGCGGGACTGGGCATCCTGACCGCGGGCATCGCCCTCATTCCCGGCATGATTGTTGGCGGGGCGATGGGCGCTGGGGCCGGCGCTCTGGACCACAAGAACCTGGGCATGACCGACGAGGACGTGCACGAGCTGGCACAGCACCTCAAGCATGGCGGCGCGGCTCTGGGCGTCATGTGCGACGATTTCGAGATCGCAGCCACGAAAGCCAAGATGCTGGCTGAGGGCGGCCGGGCCGCGGCCTATGACATCGAGAAGGAAGCGGCGCGCACCGTGGAAATGATGGCCATGGCGCAGCAGGAGGCCAGCAGCGCCGTCGACGCAGCCGTGGGAGAAAGCGGCGCCGTCGTCGATCTGCTGGATTTGATCGGCGTCGATGAGGCGGAGATGGCTCTGCTGCGCGAATCCGGCGCCGATAAGGCATCGAGCTTGCTGGCCATGGCCGCCACGCCGGCCGGCCGCAGCGAGTTGGCCGATGAAACCGGCATCGCCGACGAGACGATCCTGCTGGGCGTCAAGAAGATGGACTTGATGCGCATCGAAGGCGTTGGCCCGGTCTATGCCGAACTGCTGCTCGCGTCCGGCGTGGAGACAGTCCCTGACCTGGCGCGTCGCAATCCGGCCAACTTGACAGCCAAGATGGCCGAAGTGAACGAGAAGGCTCACATCGCTGAAGCGCTGCCTTCCGAAGAGCAAGCAGCGAGCTGGGTGGCTGCGGCCAACGATCTGCCGCGCGTAATCGAGTATTAGACCAAACGAAGGAGACGAAAAATGGGCAGGTTTATGAAACGGATTATCCGCTCTAGTATTGTGGCGGCGACGACGGCGCTAATCAGCAATATCTTTAATCTCTCGGAAACGAAAGTCGGCAAGATCCTGGGGATTGCCATCCCGATGATCACCTTCTTCACGGCCGATGATCCGAAGATCAGCGATCTGATCTTTAAAGACTCTAAGAAGAAAAGGGATAAGCGCAAGAAAAAAGACGGTGGATTCCTCACGCCCAAAGAGGCCGAGGACAACTTCTTCAACATCTTCGGTGACAAAGGGCACACCATGAGCAAATTCATCGCCAAGGAGACGGACTCCACCGAAGAGGAAGTGAACGGCGTCCTGGGCATGACGTTCTCGGTAATGGAAGCGGGATTCGGCCGTCTAATCGAGGAAGACGAAGTAGACGAGAAGGGCTTCA
>JBJYWX010000304.1:0-10620 GCA_046259695.1 Promineifilaceae bacterium (SeqCode)
GCGTTTTGTAGATCAGAATGGTTACCTTGTCACCGGCGACGAAAATAGTGCCACGCAGTTCAATCTCTTCAATGAAGAACTCGAGTTAGGTGACGAGTGGGTAGCATACCATGCGGGACAAGAAGAGTCGTATCAGTGCGCTTCTTGTCATACCACGGGCTACAATGCTCAAGGCACTCAAGATGGGCTGGAAGGCATGGTCGGCAGTTTTGCCTTCGCAGGCGTTCAATGCGAAGCGTGCCACGGTCCTGGCAGCTTGCATGTAAACAACCCGCTCTCATTCAGTCCAGTGATTAACCGCGACTCGGCTGCTTGCCAGAGCTGTCATACGCCTGACTCTATTGCTGCGGTTGAAGCGTCAGACGGTTTCATTCAACATCACGAGCAATATGACGATCTATTTCCAGGCAAGCACGCGCTCATTGATTGCGTAGTCTGCCACGATCCCCACTCCGGTGTTGTACAGCTTCGTGAGGCAAATGAACAGACTACACGGGTGATGTGTGAAAACTGCCATCTTGCCGAAGCTGAGGGGCCCGTGAAAGCGCACGACCGGATCAGAGTTGGCTGTCTTGAGTGTCATATGCCAAAGTTAATTCAGAATGCGGTGGGTGCGCCGGAGCAGTTTACTGGTGATTTCCGCACTCACATGGTCTCGATCAATCCGGAGCTAATAGATCAGTTCACCGAGACCGATGCAGGCCTGGTTTCGGCAACACAGATATCTCTAAGTTTTGCCTGCCGGCACTGCCACAACCCGGATGGTTTTGGCCCTGAAGTTACGGACGCTGAACTGCAAGATGCGGCCCGGGATTACCACAATCCTGAATTGCAGACTGCGGAAGAAATTACGAATGAAGCGCAGCCTGCAGACGAAAATACATCTGGTGGTGGCTGACTTTGCCTCTGTGGGCAAAATATCTATTTGCCAATGTGAAAGATGTTTACTAGTTGCTTGACGGACATGGAGTAATTTCTTGTTTCGTAACTTTGTTGCCAAATTGCTAGCCCTCACCATGCTGTTAGGGTTCGTTGGCGTCAGCATCTTTGTGTTCCATGCTATTCCGCTCTATGGTGCAGAAATCTCTGTGCCACAGAATGATACGGTAGTACATCTGGTAGACCCACATCTTTATCTACCTTTACTTCAGGATGATAGTCAAAGCGTAAGCGACGCCAGTTGTCGCTCATGTCATGGCAGCACTGAGGCGGTGGTTGAGCTGCCTTCCGGTGAATCATTTAGCGCCCACGTGGATATGGAGCTTCTGGCTGCCTCGGCCCATGGTGATGCAGCAGGCGATCCTCTGCTTTGTACCAGCTGCCATGCTCCTGCGCAGTATCAATTTCCTCATGATGAGATAGCGGCCGGGGATCTGCGGGCATACGAAATGGCACAGTCAACGGCTTGTGAACGCTGCCACGTGGAACCGCATCTGACCGGCCACCCCGGTCCCGAAGCCGAGAATCCGGTAGTATGTACTGACTGTCACGGGTCGCATGAAGTGTTGACGGTCGAACAGCTGCACGCCGGCGACGGCACGGACAAGTGCATCTCCTGCCATGCCGAGGCGGGAGTTGACCTAGTTGAAGCGGATTCACTCAATCAACTGATAAACAGCGGCCTTTTCGCACAGCAAGAGATAAATAACGATTACTGCCTATCGTGCCACAGCCAGCCTGATATTTCGGTTACATTTGCGAATGGCGAAACCCGATCAGCCACTGTAGACGCAATGGCCCTGCATGATTCAGTTCATGGCGTGTCCAACAGTTGGGATTCCTTGTTATGCACAGACTGCCATATTGACTACCAGTATCCGCACGAACCATTGACTGTTGAGACGCCACGCGAATACTCGGTGGAGCAGAATCTGGTTTGCAAGAATTGCCACGAACAGAAGTTTAGTGAAGCACTGGACAGCGTACATGGCGCAGCGCTCATGGATGGTAACCTCGAAGCAGCAACTTGTACCGATTGCCATGGGGCGCATAACACGTCGGTTCCCAATGAGCCTCGGCAAAAAATCTCGCTTACCTGCGAGCAGTGCCACACAGAGATTTATAACGAGTACATAGAGAGCGTACATGGTGAGGCGCTCTTGACGGGCGATCCCGATGTCCCTACGTGTATCGATTGTCACGGTGTTCACAACATTGGTGACCCGACTACCGTTTTGTTCCGGGTACGCTCCCCGGAACTCTGCGCCAGCTGCCATGCAAACGAAGAGATGATGGCGCGACATGACATCTCTACTGATGTCTTCAATACTTATGTGTCCGATTTTCACGGCACAACGACGATGCTATTTGATCCGGAACACGCGAACGCCGATCCGACGAAGGCTGTATGCTATGACTGCCATGGCGTTCATGATATTAAAGCTCCGGATGATCCCGAGGCCGGTATTAAGCAGAATCTGGTGGAAACCTGCCGCAAGTGTCATCCAGATGCTTCGGCCAATTTCTCTGATTCATGGACCAGTCACTTTGTACCATCGCTGCAGCATAACACATTGGTTTATCTGGTAAACTTGTTCTATCAGATCGTAATTCCGGCGACCGTGGGTGTACTGGGATTCCTGGTAATGACCGATATCTACCGGCGGGTTCGTACGCGCTTGAATCGTAAAGGAGCAGAGGACGCGTGACTTCTGAGACAAGAACGGGTGTAGAGCAGCAGCAGCGATTTCCACGCTTTCGCAAGATGGCTCAGCTTGAGCATCTCATATTATTGCTTAGCTTCACGGTGCTAGCTTTAACCGGTCTACCACAGAAATGGCCGACTCAACCGATCTCGCTGTGGATGATCAATGCTCTAGGTGGCATCGAAACGATCCGGGTGATTCACCGCTGGGCGGCGTTTTTTCTCGTAGTCGGTTCGGTCTACCATCTCTTTGTATCAGGCTACCGGCTGTTTGTGAAACGGGAACGGATGCGTGTCTTACCGCGATGGAAAGATGCACAGGACTTGCGCGATTGGCTGTTCTATAACCTGGGCTTTCGCGATGAGCATCCCAGGATGCCTAAGTTTAATTTTGGAGAGAAGTTTGAATATTGGGCGGTCGTTTGGGGTACCGGCGTCATGATTATCACAGGATTCATGCTGTGGAATCCAATTGCGGTGACCAATATTCTTCCAGGACAGTTTATTCCCGCAGCTAAAGCGGCGCATGGTGGGGAAGCGGTGCTGGCCGTGGCATCCATCTTGGTTTGGCACCTATACAATGTATTGATTAAGAATTTCAACCCAAGCATGTGGACCGGCTGGCTGCCGCGCGACCAAATGGAAGAGGAACATGCTCTGGAATTGGAACGACTCGAGGCCGGCGGCGATCCATGGCCAGGTGCAGGATTGGAGGTGCCGCCGCATCGCAGGCGCAATTACCTCATTGGCAGCGCCATTGTCGGCCTAGTCGTCCTGGCGGTGATCGTTTATCTTTTCACGTTTGAGGAGACAGCGATTACGGTACTGCCGGCCATAACCCCTGAGGTTATTACGCCTTAGTTTTGATATGGCGCTTTAACGTGTAAAAGGCCATTGAGGGCCCGTTTTATAAATTGGCAGGCGAGAAAGATGCGACCATTTTCGCGGCCACGCTTTAGTTTTGAAAGAGGAGGTATAATCTTATGAGATGTTGTCCGAAGCAGCGATGTTTCCTGCTCCTGGGCACATTGCTGCTATTCAGTTTCTTACTAGCAGCATGTAGCCAGGAGCCCCAAACTGTCGAGGTGACCCGTGTTGTTGAGGTTCCTGGGCAGGAGGTCGAGGTAACGGTTGAGGTTCCAGGCCCAGAAGTTGAGGTTACACGGGTCGTGGAAGTCATGTTGGAGCCGGCGACAGCCGTTGATGTTGTTCCTTTTGAGGACCAATGGCTGGCATCGGCGCACGCCAATGCTGAAGCGGAAGCGTTCGTTCATTGGAATGAGGACGATCCCGCTGAAGTACCAACATCATGCGCTAAGTGCCACAGCACGCCCGGTTTCCTCGATTTTGTTGGAGCTGACGGTACCGAATTTGGTGTGGTAGACAATCCGGCGCCTATCGGTACGACCATCACTTGCGAGGCTTGTCATAACGAAGGCACCATAAACATGACCAGCGTGGTCATGCCGTCTGGTCTCGAACTAACCGGACTTGGGCCAGAAGCCCGTTGTATGCAGTGTCACCAGGGCCGCGAATCGACAGTCAGCGTCAATAACAGCATTGAAGAAGCTGGACTGACCGATTCGCCCGACGAAATTAGTGAGGATCTTGGTTTCTCCAATATCCATTACTATGCCGCGGCAGCGACTCAGTTCGGGACTCTGGCCAAAGGTGGCTACGAGTATGATGGGAAGATGTATGACGGGCGATTCAACCATGTCGAAGGCTATGACACATGTAATTCCTGCCACAATCCTCATACGCTGGAGGTACAGGTGGAGGAATGTACGGTATGCCATACGGACGTGACCACCGTTGATGATTTCGTCAACGTACGGATGCAAGGTTCGTTGGTCGACTATGATGGCGATGGTGACATGGAAGAAGGTATTTACTTCGAAATCGAAGGATTGCGTGACATGCTGTTCCAAGCAATGCAGTCCTACGCCAACGAAGTGACCGGGACACCCATCGGCTATAATGCCGAAAGCCATCCCTATTTCTTCATTGATGGAGATGGCGATGGTGTAATTAGTGAAGAGGAGGCTGTTCGGGATAATGCTTATAACGCGTGGTCGCCGCGTTTGGCCAAGGCAGCCTACAACTATCAAGTATCGCTGAAAGATCCAGGGCGTTATGCCCATGGCGGCAAGTATATCATTGAGCTGCTCTACGACTCGATTGAGGACGTGAATCAAGCGCTGTCTGAGCCTGTCGACTTGAGCACCGCGCGCAGAATTGACCATGGTCACTTTGCCGGTTCCGAAGAAGCATTCCGTCATTGGGATGAGGAAGGTATGGTGCCTGGATCATGCAGCAAATGCCATTCAGCCGCGGGATTGCCTTTGTTTGTCGAACAAGGCGTATCCATAGCGCAGCCTGTTTCAAATGGCTTGATGTGCGCGACCTGCCACAACAATGTAGATGAAGGTGAATTCACTATCTACGAAGTTGAGCAGGTCAGGTTCCCCAGTGGTGCTACTTTGACACTTGAAGATCCGACCAGCAATCTCTGTATCAACTGCCATCAAGGTCGCGAATCAACCGTGAGCGTGAACAACGCCATCGGTGACTCGCCCGACGATGAAGTGGCAGAGGGCCTGGGCTTCCGTAATGTCCACTACTTCGCCGCCGGCGCTACGTTATTCGGTAACGAAGCGCAGGGCGCCTATCAGTATGAAGGTCAAGAGTATGTTGGGCGTAACGAGCATGTTCCTGCGTTCGATACGTGCACCGAATGTCACAGCATTCACGAACTTGAGGTAGAGGTGGCGGCGTGCGCCAACTGCCATGATGGTGTCGAGAGCAAGGAAGATCTGGCCACTATCCGTGTAAGTGAAGTCGACTACGATGGCGACGGTGATATCGAGGAAGGTATTGCCGGCGAGGTAGCCACGATGACGGATGCGCTCATGGTCGCGATACAGGGTTATGCTGCCGACAATCCGGCAACGGAAAGTATCGTATACTCATCGGCAAGCTATCCCTATTTCTTCATCGATACCAACGGTGATGGTGTAGCGGATCCTGATGAGATTAATGGTGGCAACGGGTACCCGACGTGGACTCCGAGACTGCTGCGCGCTGCGTATAATTACCAGTACGCGCAGAAGGATCCCGGCGCATTCGCGCATAACGGGGCTTATGTGCTCCAGGTACTTTATGACTCGATTGCTGACATGGGTGGCGATGTTACTGGTATGACACGGCCGGCCGTACCGGCTGAGTAGGTATCAGACTGAGAAGGCCATACTTAACATGTATGGCCTTCGTTGTTCTATTTAATTATTAGGCCGGCGCTGAAAAGCACCGGCTTTTTTATTTGTACTTTACTGCGTCGCAGGAGTCTCCTGCGCGCGTTGTGCTTCCTCGTCCCACCGGTTCATCAAACGATCCAGCGTATAGCAGAGCCCGCCGACAACAGCGCATGGCAGGGCAAACCTTAAGATCAGTAGCAACAAAACCACGGTGCTTGCAATTATTGGATTCATCTCATACCCCCTTCTAAATAATGCTAATCGTGAATCGGGTGCCCACCTGGGGTAATCAATTCTTGCAGTCCCAACGACTGCTATTTCACTTCTTATATTACTGTTCGGGCTATCAATAGTCTATACGGTAAATCAACCATCTTAGGCATGAAAGCGCCTGGCTCATAATGTTTACCGTACGCTGGCCGCGCGCAGCACAGCCCGCAAATTGGTGAAATATGCTCGAAATGGGTGATTTACCCCACGTCTTAAAAAGGCGATCGGTAATCTGGGGAAACTTTTGGAGGAAACCGAATGATGAAGCAGCTCCGATCGGCGAATCTGATCTCATTTCCCAGTCCCGAATCGGCTATTTACCGGATTCACAGTCATAGGTGGTCTTGCTAGACTACTCTTAGTCTTTCTACGAAAAGTGACAGGGGTGCTCACCGGGAAAACAGGCTGGTGCGGAAGAGCTGCCAGCATTGTGGAGGAAGATTATGCGACTAGTAAGAGCCTTGCTGGTTGGTTTGTGCTGCGCTGTTATTGCGGTGTCTGTGACAGCCGTTGTTCAAGCGCAGGACGCATCACCCGATCCGGACAGCGATGAATGTGTCGGCTGCCATGAGGGCTTGCGCTCATCTGCGGAACATAGCGCTCATGCTCGGGCTTTCGACAATCCAGAGTTTGTCGCAGCCTGGTCGGCGCAAGGGGAGCCACGCGATTGCCTGGTCTGTCATACGACCGGTTACGACCCTGAAACGGGAGACTATTCTTCGGAAGGTGTGGCCTGCCTGGCATGCCACAATCCCATCCCGAATAATCATCCGGACCAGTACATGCCCACCGATGTATCCTCACGTTTATGTGGAACTTGCCACACAGATACCTTCAGCCAGTGGGAAGAAAGTCATCACGCCCAAGAAGACATGGCCTGCAGTCAGTGCCACAATCCGCACACGACTGAGCTTCGTGTAGATAATGCGCAAGTATTGTGCCATACATGCCACCAGGATGAAGCACACAACTATAGTTTCACCGGTCACGCAAGTGAAGGGCTACAGTGTACGGATTGTCATATGACTGTTGCCGAGACAACGGACGGAGACGCACACGCAATTCGCGCCCACACTTTCAATGTTGACCTAAATACATGCAATCGTTGTCACGAAGAGGATATGCACTCGGCTATCGAAGCAACGGCGGATAACGGTTCAAAGGAACTTGTCTCGTGCACTCGCACGGATGCAGTGCGTATACCTGTTACGCCTGAGCAGCCGCTTCTTGATGAGCCACAAGAGCAAGCTAACCCTCTTATCTACTTCATTCCAGCTGGCGTGGGGCTTGTAGTCGGCTTAATCTTTGCTCCTTGGACTGAAAGCATCTTGCGGCGCCGCAAGGAGGAGAAGTGAGATGTCGGATAAGCAGATTGACCGCCGCTCCTTCCTGAAGCTAAGTGCAGTCGGTGTGGCAGGCGTGGCGGCGGGCGCCACATGGACTTTTGAGCAGAGCGGCAGTGAGCCAGTCAAGAATGCGGCGGCCGAAAGTGTCCACGAATGGGCTATGGTTATTGATCAGGCAAAATGTATCGGCTGCGAGCAGTGTGTCCTGGCCTGTAAGGCCAATAATGACGTGGCACCCGAACTCGCCTGGTCGCGCGTCACCCGTGTTGAACCAGTTAACCAAAAGGAAGTCTATCTGCCCGTGCAGTGCATGCACTGCGAAGATGCACCTTGTGTCGATATCTGCCCGGTCGGAGCCAGCTATCACCGGCCGGACGGCATCGTGATGATGGATTACGACCGTTGTATTGGCTGCCGCTACTGTGAAATAGCCTGCCCATATGGCGCGCGCTCTTTCAACTGGCAAACCTTTGACGGTGAAAATCCGAATGTTCCGGACTGGGGGCAACCGGAGGTCCCGCGACGCCCGCGTGGTGTGGTGGAAAAATGTACGTTCTGCTTCCAGCGTATCGACCGTGGCTTAGCATTTGGTCTAACACCTGGTGTAGATGCAGCGGCTACTCCGGCCTGCGTGGTGACTTGTCCGCGCAAGGCACGCGTGTTTGGCGATCTTCGAGATCCCGACTCGCCCGTTAGTAGGCTCTTGGCGACTCATCCATCCTACCGTCTGCGCGAAGATCTTGGTACTGGGCCGAGAATCTATTACTTAGCGCCCGAGGGCCACAAAGAGGAGGGTCAGGCATGATCACGAGACGTCTATCATCTCTCAAACAACCGTTTGTATGGTGGGTCCTGCTTCTCCTCCTGTTCATTGCGGCTGGCGCAGCGGCAGCAGGAATGGTATTTACGCAGGGCCTCCATGTCACAAACTTAAGTGACCTTGTACCATGGGGTCTCTGGATCGCCATAGACCTTTCGAGCATTGCCTTAAGTGCGGGCGCATTCTTGCTATCGGCAGCGGTTTACCTGCTTGGTATCAAGAAGCTGCAACCGTTAGCACGCACGGCTGTATTTGTTGGCCTCGTTGGCTACAGCATGGCCTGCATGACGCTTCTTTTGGACATTGGCCGGCCAGACCGTTTCTGGCATGGATTTGTGCACTGGAACTTGCATTCCCCTTTGTGGGAAGTAACGATGTGTGTTGGCCTCTACTTTACGGTGCTCGCGCTCGAGGTCATACCGATAATTGGTGAATCTGAGCCCATGCAGTCACGATGGCCAGGGATTGGCGGCCGGTTGGCTGGGGTGCATAAGATCGCGCCCTTGCTGGCAGTGGCCGGACTGACTTTGTCCATGCTGCACCAATCTTCACTTGGTGCAACTTACGGCGTTTTGAAGGCACGGCCTTTTTGGTATAAGCCAAGTCTCGCGGTTCTTTTTATGGCCTCTGCAATAGTTGGTGGCCTAGCTTTGACTGTCCTGGTAAGTAAGATTGCGGGACATTTGTCAAAGCGCGTCGTTGTGCGCGATGATTTGCTGGATACAGTTTCCCGATTCATCGGCTGGGCGCTAGTCGTCTATCTCTATCTTCGTTTCTGGGATCTCCTGGGTAACAAGTACACTTATTTGCCAGGCCGTAGCGAAGCCTATGGCCTTTTGACGGGGGGCCCCCTGGCGCTGAACTTCTGGGGTGGGGAAATAATCTTTGGGATCATTGTGCCGATGGTAATCTTGCTCAGTGGCCGCCTGCGGCGAAATGAGGGACTGCATATCATCGCCCTATTATTGGTAATAGGCGGGCTTATCGCCTATCGTTGGAACACTAACATTGCGGGTCAATTAGTTGTCCTAGCCGACCTGGCACGAGGTACTAAGGCCAGCTATACCAGCTACGTACCTTCGTTAGTAGAAATTGCTGCTGGTGCGGGTGTGATCGCTTATGGCTTGCTTGCGATAACGCTAGGAATTCGTTTCTTGCGTGTGGTGGATCATAGTGACGCGGAGACATCCATAGCGCCAATGGAGGCGACCCAGACAGAATTTGCCGTATCAGGCGATTGATTGTCGGTAGTAACCATTCGGCCAACGGCCGTCAATGTGGGCCGACGCATGCAGCAAGGTATGCGCCGGCCCGTTTTGTTATCATAATCGTGAAACCTGCTCTAGTTGAAATCCTGAGTGTATTAACAACTGTGGAACGCTGTTAAGCTAAGGAGCGGACACGCTGTCCAAGGAGCTGGCTGGCATTCTATGTTTAACATCTCGAAGCCAAGTGGAAGAGTGAGGGCACAACCTTCTGGAATCACTCTTCCTATACGTATGAGTAGTGCTCCTCTTCAAATGATTACCGCTGGCCGTCCTCCTACTAGACGGCCAGCGGCCCTTGAGGGTTGCTTTTCTGCTGTGTTCAGGGTTGTACAGAATGGCACGAGCGCGACTGGAAAACTACGGCAACCAGATATATGGATTGGATGGACCTCTGGTGCCGTCTAATCACTTCATTATCTTCCTCTAACCGATTGCCAGTTTGGAATCATAGACTTGACAATCGGAACACGATTCCGGCAATGCGCCTTCAGCCAACATACGCGCTATCCAGCATGGTAGTGTTGGCTCCAAATAGGCAGGACAGTTGGCTCGCTTCTGCTGATCGCAGCTGCGAACCAGCCAGCAGGTAAGATTACATGGCGCTTTTTTGACTGCCGTGGCTGTCTGTCCCTTCTCCGGAGTGACTGTGGGCGCTGCTTTTAGAGCAGCTTCTTCCGCTTCCCACCGATCCACCAAGCGATTCATGAAGAATGCGATAGTCGCGGTGATCACCAATGGTACTATGCAGCGTAGTGCGAAAAAAAGAAGGATGACGCCCGCTGCTCTCAACTCACTCATAGCATCTCTAGCACAGTAAGGCTGACGCGCCTTGTCTGCTACCTACAGCATAGTTCATGAGCCCACGAGCGTCTATTGGGTAATCATGCCATTCGCCCATTGGGTCTATTGCCCCATGTGCGCCATGGGAAGGTTAAGCAACTTTGGTGGTGAAAAGAGGTGAGATTACTCTTCGAGGTCGATGAGACCGATCTTGATTGCGTATTTTACGAGCGCA